>DAOOPK010000124.1:0-7770 GCA_035388205.1 Bacteroidales bacterium | reverse complement strand
AGCATCAGTAGCAACGAAATTCATTCCATTCGTCTGGAATTCGATATAAATACCATTCATTACCGGTCTTAATTCATCATCTCCGGTAGCAAATACTGCAGAACTAATTCCGGTATATAATACATCCGGCAGTATATCTACTCTTGTTACTCTATCAGATTTCAAAACTGGTATCTGAGGAAAATCTTCGCCATACTGACCAACAAGGGTAAACTTTCCATTTGAAGATATAATATCAACTTTTAATTCTTCCGTATCAATATTGAAAGTCAAAGGTTGTTCGGGAAATTCTTTTAGTACATCCAGTATTTTTTTAGTATCTATTGCAATTGTACCATTTCCATTGTTTGAATCAAGATTCAAACGAGTTATTAAAGTACTTTCAAGATCGCTGGCCGTTACTTCCAAAACTCCGTTATTAACTTTAAACAACAGATTGTCCAAAATAGGCAATGCATTTTTTGATGCTACCACTTTACTTACTAACTGCAAATGTCCTAAAAGATGTGAACTTGATACTACAAAATCCATATATTTTCTTTTTAAATTAAACTTTAAAATTAGTATATCTTACACTTCCTCAAAAAAAATAATCTTTAAACTTTCAATTTTTTATGAACAACATTTGTTCAATTCTTAACCATAAATTCAGACTTCGTCAATGATATTGGATCAAGAACATAGAATTGCATCAGAACGACTTCCTTGTCATCAATAATGCCATACAATCTATCTATATCATATTCATAAGGTACTCCATTATCATCGAGCAATTTATTTATGTTCTGTCTGAAATATGTTTTTAAAGTCCTAGTTTCTCCTGATTTGTTTTCGATTGTATACTGAACTATCATAGGTTCTTTGGAGAGGCTGTCTCGTTTTGATTGCTGAAGCTCATCCATGATATACGCTTCAAAACCGATATACTTGCATCTTGCGACAAATTCATTTAGAATTAAAGGATCATACTCAAATGCAATATCATTACCATCAATATCTTTTAGACAGTATCCATTTTTGCCTAAAGCCTCGACAATAAATGACTCATCCTTGTTATCTCCGTATTTTACTGAAACTTTGGCAATATCCTGAATTTTATAATTAAAAGCGTTTTTCTCTCTCCATTCATTTATTTCAGTGTTATACCTAACAGTAAGATAGCCATTAAATCCGGGAATATAAACAATAAAAGGTAATTCCGAACCTTCCATTATCATATATGTTCCCATATTATCGGGAGTAACGCCGCCAACATAATATGTTTTAGTCAACTCGCCATGTTGATATATCTCTGTTTTAATACCTGTTACAGATAAATCTTTAAGAACTTTATCAAGTTTTGCCTCGGGGACAGGCGAATTAACTTCAAGTTTGCAAATAGTTTCAAGCAATAAATCCACTAAATCGCGGCGAGCTGTAAATTTACCATTAACTGTCCAGTAATTTGATTTACGTTCGAGAAGAATGGTTTTATTGCTTTTATCAGCCATGAAAATTTTATCTATTGCAGCAGTATCCTGAACAGCAAAATCTCTCAATACTTTTTCAGGTTCCGATTTTTGTTTAAAAAATATGATAACAACTACAGTGACTGCAATAACTAAAAGAATGAAGAGAATTAAATTTGTTTTTTTCATATCTTTACTTATCCTTAAGATTCATGATTTTTCTATCATATTTGATTTTTCTCATAAATAAAACCATCAGGCCTATCATGACAATTATTAAAACCGGGATAAAGGAGTTAATATACACCCACAGGAACATCTTTTGTTTTACAAGTGATTCGTTAAGTTGTCTTACTTTCATCTCCCTCATTCGCAATGAGATTAAATCCTCGTCTGCGCAAAGGTAATTTACACAATTTACGATAAACTGAGTATTTCCCGGAGTAAATTGTTCGGTATAGTACTTATCATATCCAAGGGGATAGGGTTGGATTTTATCTCCTATTTTCCTTACTTCATTTCTGATAAAATCCCCATCAGAAATAACTATCATTTTGGTTGGCTTACTTTTTTCGATGAACTTAAATTCATCATTATCTACAAATTCATTTGAGAGCCTGTTTACAAAATTGGATCTAAATTCCCCCTCCAAAAGGACAGCAACCGGCATATTTGGTTTGTTAAATGTAGCCATCTCGGGTTCATTTCTCATTATTTCCAGATCTACTTCAACGGGGTGAACCAATGATTTTGAGAATTTCGAAGTTCTTAAAAGAATAGTTTTTTTGATATTGGGATTTTCGCCAACAGTATCTATAGAACTTACAAAATGTGTCCTCATAGGTTCCAGATTCTTTAACAACTGATGGTCGAGAAGAGTATCAGGAATTATAACCGGGAAAAAGTACCATTGTTTTGGCTCAAACTGAGGGTTCCCGTCAACTGTATTTACATAAACAGGAATGTTGAGGCATCTCAGGTCCTGAATCAGATCCGGATTTATTCTAACTCCATAATTAAATAGCTGGTCATCAAGATTAATATCCCTTATCATCGCCATTTCTTTTGATTTGGAACTCAGCGAATCCATACTTATATGCATCCATTCAATTAGCCATATCACTTTTCCGCCCTGCATGATATACTGGTCAAGAATAAATTTTTCTTTCTCAGTAAAATAGCCTTCAGGTTTAGCAATAATTACGCAAGCATAATCATCAAGACAATTGAGTACGGTATTCATTTTAACCCTATCAATCTGATAATACTTTGACAATGAAGTCATTATATCATAAGTCTGATATTCTGTAAGTTCATTATGACCTTCTAAAAATGCAATCTTTTGTAAGCTTTTCGAGGTTAGCATCCAGATAGCATGAATAAAATCCCTTTCCAGTTCGGTTTCAGAAAAGCCAACATAATCTTCATCTCCTGTAACATTATTGTTTATAAGATTGACAGGAAATTCTTTTTCTTTATATTTTACAATTGCACCGGCAAAAACCATTTTTTCACTAACGCCACCATCATTGGATTGAGTTACATAAGTAGGATTTAGTCCTTTATTGTACAATTGCCAATATATTTCGCGATTTTGTTCGGGATCTCCTTCTTTAAAAGGATTTTTAAACCTCACCTCAACTTTATTTGAATAGGATGCGAAATTATCGAGAAACTCCTTAACCACCTTGCGAAATCGTACAAGCTCAACAGGTAGGTCATCACTTTCGAGGTATACTTCAATATATACCTTGTCATCAAGAGCGGCAAGAATAGTTTTGCTAATCGGAGTTATAGTGAATCGTTTTTCTTTGGTCAGATCAAGACGGAAAAAAAGCATTGAAGAAAGAACATTGAAAACAATTATCAATAGAAGAATTAAAGAAGCCTGAATTAAATTCTGCTTTCTTAATACACGTCTGGTTTTTTTAAGATTTCTTTCCATAGCTATTACCATTTACGACTTTCAAGTCTCAATTTTGTAAGAAACACAAAAATGCTCACAACACTAAGGAAATATACAATATCACGTGAATCAAAAACTCCACGGCTCATTGAACGATAATGATCGTTTATACCTACAGAAATTATAAAATCAGAACTTTCACCTGAAGAACCCAAATAAGCCAAATTCTCAAATCCGAGAAAGAAAACATAACAAAGCAAAACGCTTAATAAAAAAGATATTATAGCATTCTTTGACAATGAACTTGCAAAAATTCCTATTGCTGAATAAATAGCTGCAAGGAAAAACAGACCTATATAAGAACCGAAAATTGCACCGTAATCAACATTTCCAACCGGATCAGCAAGAGAGTTTATAGACACCAGATAAAACAGTGTTGGCAAAAGAGCAATTAACACTAAAACAACTGCAGCAACATATTTCGCAAAAATAATCTGAAATTCTGACAAAGGTCTGGTCAATAAAAGCTCCATAGTACCTGATTTGTATTCCCCTGCAAACATGTTCATTGTTATAGCAGGAACCAGGAATAGAAACACCCATGGCGAAATAATAAACAATGTATCAATATTTGCTGCACCAATATCAAAAATGTTGAATGCTCCGCGAAATATCCACATAAACATACTGTTAACCAGCAAAAAGACTATCACCACGAGATATCCCGTTATAGAACTAAAAAACTCCTTTATCTCTTTTAAGAACAGAGTGATCATCTGATAAATATTTAAATATTACGACAAAAATAGTTTTTTTTAACGTAATTCAAAAATTTTTAACGCATCACAACAATGCTGATATATTTCTTTGATTAAGGATTTATTAAACATTCTGTGTTAAATTCTTCTCATATTTGATTTAATAAATCCATTATTCTGTTATAATTTTGTAATTTATATTTTCATTCTGATGAAAAAAGCAATTATAACCTTAATCTTTAGCATATCAACATCTGTTTGCTTGTTCTCGCAGAGCTATAATTCATATTTTAATCAGTTTGAGATAAAAACACATTACGGATTCACTATTCCCCATCATACATATATGAATTATCTTATAAAAAGTAATATCATAATCGGGGAGATCAATTATTCGATAAAGACAGACGGAGCAAAAACCTGGCAACACACATGGCGTTTTCCGGAACTTGGTGTCGGTTATCTCATGGGTGGACTTGGCAACATAAATGTTTTAGGATTCTCACAATCAGTATTTTTTTTCTATGGCGTCCCAATCATTGAAACTGAGAGATTACTCTTTAAATACAGAATAGGAACAGGTCTTGCTTTTATTAGTGAAAAATTTGACAGGAGAGCCAATTATTATAATATTGCAATCGGTTCATATTTAAATGCTCATTTGCACTTTTCATTATTACTTGATTATAAACCTTTTGATTTCCCTTTATATATTTCCGGTGGGTTTTCTTATAATCATTTTTCAAATGGTGCAATCGAAACACCTAATTTAGGACTTAATCAGGTTACTACAAACTTAGGTTTGAAATACATTTATTCTGATTATAAATATTCACTACCGAAAAGAACTATTCCATATTTATATAATAAAGAATTGGAATTATCATGTTATTATGCAGCATCTTTTAAAGAAAATTCTACTTATGAAAACAAAAAATACTTCATCAACTCGATTGTTTGTGATGTTTCCTCAAGAGTATCAATAAAACGCAGTCTTGGTGGAGGAATAAACATAATTGCCGACCCCTCATTAAAACCTTTGTTGGCAGATGATTACAAAGGAGTGCATAATATTTTCAGAATCGGAATACATGCCATGCAAGAATTATATCTGACAGATGATCTGTCTATGATGTTGCATTTAGGAACTTATGTATATAATTACTATACTGAAAATAAAAAATTTCTTGTCTATAGTAAAATCGGTATCAGATATACTTTTGCAGACAGATATTTTGCAAATATTTTACTTAAAACACATACAACATCTGCTGATTACATTGAATTTGGGATAGGAATGAGACTTATTGACAATAGTGGGTACTAATTTATCAATATCAGATATTTTCTAATTTTCAATTATTTTAATTTCTACCCTTCTGTTTTGAGACTGTTCATACTCGTCTCTTTCCAAAGGATATAATTTATATTTCGATGCAAATCCAACATAAGTCATTCTGTCTCCGTTTATGCCGTTATCACGCAGATATTCAAAAACCGCTCTTGCTCGGTTAAAACTCAATGTATGGTTATCATTTATATAATCGTAACCGTCACCCTCCTCTACTGTCTGGCAACAAATATGACCCTGTATTTCAATTTTAAGCTTGGGAAATTTCTTCATAATAGCCAGCAATTCCTTAAGGGCTTCGTCAGATTCAGGTAGAAATTTTGGCGTTCCACCCACAAAGTTTATATTTTTCAACCGAATTTTATTCCCTTCTACGAGGTCTTCTTCTGATATTGTGCTCAGATCAATATCAATTGCAGGTTCTATTTCCTCATTAATCTCCCTAACATCCTCAGTTTCAACATTCAGAGAAATATCCTTTGAATCATTTGAATTAACTGTAAATATCACTTCAACCTTTCGATGCTCTCTGATACCACGGTCATTGGGATTTCTTCTGTTTTCATAGCTGCTGAACTGATGTATTCCAAGACCTTTAACTTCAATAATCTCTTTATTGGCTATACCTTTCGTAACCAAATAATTTTTTACCGATTCGGCTCTTTTCTTAGACAATTGTTGATTATGGTCATAAGTACCAAGGAAGTCTGTATAACCAAAAATCTTTATATCGCTTATATTCTGATTTTTAATTAGCTCATCTAAGATGCCGATATTTTCATTCGAAATTTCGTAAGCGTCAATCTGAAAATACAGATTTACAGTATCAACATTTTGGGACATAAGCTTCATTGACAAAGCAAAAATAAAAACAAGACTAAAGAGGATTTGAATACGCATAAACACTATTTTTATATAATATTTAAACTGTAAATTTGTCATTTTATTTTTAATTTTCCTATAAAAGAAAAATATTTTATTTTTGCAGTCACAATTCCGGCCTCATAGTTCAACGGATAGAATAGCAGTTTCCTAAACTGTAGATCCAGGTCCGATTCCTGGTGGGGCTGCAAAGTATCAATACAAAGTCACGTTAGTGACTTTTTTTTCGCAGAAAAAACAGGAATTGAAGTTTATCCTGAGCTTTTGACGAAGGAATTCCCTGTGGGGCTACACCTATTACCAACTATCTCAAATTAATCTTCACCAAGGTATTTAATCGAAACTATTCTAATGTCGCAAAGTTTTGCGGCTTGGTCATCACTTGAGAATTTGATGTCACCGAGCAGATTACTATATTCTTCACTTAATTCTTCTGCTGTATCCATTTCGGGACAACCAACAACAAAAATATAATTGTCAAATTTTTCTCGCAAATCACAAACATATCCTCCAAAGTCCCAACCAAAACCATAAAATCCAAATGGAGCTTCGTTTTCTTTTTCAAAATCCTCAAGTGAACTTCCGCAATGTAAGCCACACTCAATCGAGTAAATATCTCCTTCTTCGCTTGTAATTTCCCATTCGGAATCATATGATGAATAAACAGCTTCTGCTGTCTCGAAATCACTCCATTCGCCAGATTTTTGCTTCCAGTAAACAATAACCTTGTTCTTTGAGTCAGGATTAACAATACTAACCAAAAACTGTTCTGTTCCTTCAGCTTCATAATACACTGTAGAGTCAACATTTTCCACACCAAAATACTTCTCAAGATCTTCATGACATTCGAACTGAGCAAAATCCTCAAGATTTTTAATTTCCAATTCATCTTTTTCCTCGGGAACTGTGTCAGTTTTTTTGGGTCCTTCGCCATTGCATGAATAAAGAAATAATGATACTGCTAAAATTGAAATTGATAATAAATGTAGTTTTTTCATTTTAATAGAATTTAGTAATTATTATGTGAAAAATTGGAGCTTGGAATTATAACCGAGTGCTTGCAATTCGATGACATGGGTTGCAAATCCGCAATAGTTGTAATCTTATGATGTGATATATCTATGGGAAATAATATCATTACTCAATTTTCGAATTATTTCCTCTTATAACTAATTCTACAAATTTCGAAAGGCTTTTCTTTCACTGCCTCGTTATCACTTTTGTATTCATGGTCTCCTGCGAGGTTCAGATAAGCTTCTGTTCCCTCGGGAGTGGCAATATAAGAATCGGGCAAGTATAATGCAATCGTATAATTACTGAATTTCTCGTCTTTATCAGAAACATAGCCTCCGAAGTCCCATCCTAAACCATAAAATCCTATAGGTGAACCATTTAGTTGTTCAAGATCAGCCAGACTCATACCAA
>DAOOPK010000123.1:0-7902 GCA_035388205.1 Bacteroidales bacterium | reverse complement strand
CTCAACAGCCCAGATATATTATAATGATGTAAAAGTTCCAGTGGAAAATCTTATTGGGAAACCGGGAATGGGCTTTAGAATAGCTTTGAGCATTCTGCACATGGGTCGTATTAAGTTAGGTGCTAACGTTATTGGTGCAGCAAAAAAGACGGTTAGCGATTCAGTAAAATATGCAAACGAGCGTAAACAATTTGGCGTTTTGATTTCGAGTTTCGGTGCTATAAAGTTTAAGTTAGCCGAACAGGCTATCCGGACATTTGCTTTGGAATCATCCATCTATAGAGCAAGCAATGATATTGACGATCTGATGAAAGAATATAAAGAAAGCGGAATGGATAAAGGACTGGCATCAATCGAAGCTATAAGTCATTATGCTGTAGAGGCTGCCCTGCTTAAAGTGTTTGGTTCGGAAGTTCTTGATTATGTTACAGATGAAGCTGTTCAGATCCATGGTGGTATGGGATATTCCGCTGAAATGGCTGTCGAAAGAGGTTATCGCGACTCAAGAATAAACAGAATTTTTGAAGGAACAAATGAAATCAACCGCCTCTTGTTAGTTGAAACTGCCATCAAACGTGGTATGAAAGGCGATTTTGATTTGGCAAGTGTTGCTGAATCGTATTATAATGATTTTAAGAATTGCCGCACGAACAAAAAAGATAGAGAAACATTTTTCGAACAACAACTGAGATATATAGGCAACTTCAAAAAAGCTGCTTTAATTCTTATTCATGCAGTACAGCAAAAATTCGGTAAGGATATGCTCAGAGAACAAGAAGTTATAAATAATATCAGCAATATTATGATACAGACCTATACTTCTGAATCGCTTGCATTAAGAATTAAAAAAATCAGTGATAATGGACTAAAACAGAATCTTGACATCTATAAAGATATGCTAGCTGTTTATGTTTACGATGCTGCCGGAATTGTTGCCAAAAATGCTATTGATGCTGTTTGTTCAACTGAAGAAGGCGACAAAGGAGTTGAATTGTATCAGTACATTAAGAAACTCGTCTGTGTTGAAGGCGTTAATGTTAAAGATGCAAGAAGAAGAATTGCAGATTATATTATTGAAGAAAATGAGTATAAGTTTTAATAAAAATCCAGACAAAAAAAGCAGCTAATACCGATTGTAAACTTGTAATAGTCCAATCTCGCTATGCTCGATTTGACTATACAATTTTATCATCGGCATTATACCAGTGCAGGGTAATAAATTTTATAACTCATGAAAATATCGGACTTACAATTAATTATATTTGGTATAATTTGTAGCTGCTTTTTTTAATTAATGCTATGCACTTTGTCGAATATCTATTCCTTTAGAAGAATTATCAGTTTGAGGACTGAAAATTATAGTATTCGCAACTACTTCTGTAATATATTGAAGAACTCCATTTTTATCATTATAGCTTCTTTTACTTAGTCTTCCATCAATAACTACCTCCATCCCATTGCGTAATTTGGATTCAATAATCTCTGCTGTTTTTTCCCAGGCTACGATTGTATGATATTGGCTTTCTTTAATAAACTCTTCGTTCTTCTTAAAAACGTCTATCGTCAACATTGAAAATCTGGCAAGTTTTTTTCCGGTTCCGAATTCTTTTATTATTGGTTCACTAACAATTTTTCCGATAAGTTGTACACGATTATTCAAATTCATAATATTCCCTTTCATAAAACGAAGACAAAAGACAGGAAAACAATTTCCTGCTCTTGTCTTCGTTTATAATTTATGCTACACTAAGCAGCTTTGTTTCTACAAATAATCTCATTTACCACAACTTCGGTAACATACCTTTTTTCACCCTTGCTGTCCTCGTATGCCCTGCTGACAAGTTTACCGCTTAAAACGACTTCACTACCCTTTACGCACTTCTTCTCAACAGCTTCAGCATCTTTACCCCATGCAACAATATTATGCCAGTAGGTTTTGGGCTGATACTCATCTTTTACTTTTACATACTCGGTAGTAGCTATCGAAAAATTAGCAACTTTTCTACCTTTTGACACTTCTTTTACTTTCGGATCACTTCCGAGATTTCCGATTAACTGAACATTGTTTCTTAAATTCATAACTTTAAATTTTAATGATTTATAACTATTTTTAATTAAACTGTAATACTTAGGCTCTGATTTGATCTTTATCACTATTGTTTTTGCTTATTGCATGTTTGATATTTCTGTACATCAAACTTTCAGCAATTATTTCAGAAATTCTACGTGGATTGCCCGATTTGTCGTTGTATTGACTACTAATTAGACGACCTTCGATAATTACTTCTGTGCCCGTAACGAGATTTTTCTCTGCAATTTCTGCATTATTGCCCCAGGCGGTAACATTATGCCAGCTCACAGCCTTTTCAAATTTTCCGTCTTTCTTAATCACATCTGTGGTGGCAACAGAAAAACGTGCCATTTTCTTCCCAGTTTCAAACACTCTCACTTTCGGGTCTGATCCCAAATTCCCAATCAATTGTACACGATTTCTTAAATTCATAATTTTTAAATTTAATTGTTTAACATTTTTGCCTTGGTTTGTCCATCTTCGGATTATGCCGTTGACAATTTCGATGCAAAGATGCAGCAAGGAAAAATCAGGAGTCGGTTTTTAAATGTTTGGTTTCGTTTAATATTCGTTTGTTGTCGTTTATACGCTTTTTTATGCCTGAATATCAATATATTAGATTAAATGATTTATTGAAACAAAAACAGTTGAATTATAAATAAAAACAGTTTACAAAAAAAAACGACCGGCAAATTCCGGTCGTTCTCAATATAATAAAATGAATATTATGGATTCATAAGTTTATACAATTCGTCGAGATTTGGAGTGAGAATAATTTCGGTTCTACGATTTTTTGCTCTTGCCTCAGGGGTTTTAGCTGGATCAACCGGCAAATATGAACTTCTTCCGGCAGCAGTAAGTCGTTTCGGATCAATTTTAGAATTACCTAATAATATTTTAACTATAGCTGTTGCACGTTTAACGCTAAGGTCCCAATTATCTTCGATGCTTCCGTTTCCGCTGAAATTTAATTCATCTGTATGACCTTCAATCATAATATTAATATCAGGATTGGTTTCAAGGACAACAGCTAAGTTTTTTAAAGCCTGAACGCCTTTTGGATCAACATCCCACTTCCCTGATTTAAATAGAAGTTGTTCATCAAGCGACACATAAACCTTTCCATCTTTTAAAGTAACTGTCAGTCCATTACCTTCAAAACCGACCAAAGCATCGGAAACCTTTTTACGAAGTGCATTCATAACAGAGTCCTGTGCATCGAGTTTTGCCTGCAACTCCTGAACTTTTGCATTCTTTTCGGCTAATTCCTTTTCTTTAAGCTCATTTTGTATTCTCATGGCTTCAACATTAGCACGTTCCTGATTCAATCTGGCCTCCAAAGCTCTTAATTCATCCTCTTTAAGTTGCAGTTCTTCTCTGGTTTGTTGCAACATCGCCATAGCTTTTTGAGCATCCGCATCTGCTCCCTGCCTTAGTTTTTCCTGATTTTCTAATAACTTAGCATAAAGATCATTAATCTTATCGTATTGTACCGTAAGAGTTCTGTATGCATTTCCCTTTATAGCCGTATCAACAACTAATGAATTTAAATCCAATTTATATTTATCTACAAAAGTCTTTAATTCATTATTTTGCGTTGTTAAAGTTTCATTATCCTTTTTCAACTGATTTCTCTCTGTTTCACATTCTTCCTTTTTAGCTTTGACGTCTTCGAACTGGCGTGCAGGAACACATGCAAAAACAATTAAAGTAGCGATAAACACTATTACTACACTAAACACAGATTTTGTTTTCATGGCAAAATATTTATAATTTTTAACAAAAGTAAACAAGGAAATGACATCTTTATTTTTTAAAACTAGTTTTTATTTACAACTGACTGTTAATTTTTTTATCTGATAAAACAATTAAATATTGTAATTTTGCTAATAATTATGACCGATGAAAGAAAATATAAATTTCTGAATGATATTAATTCTCCGGCAGACTTAAAAAAAATTGATTTACGCGATTTAATTACTGTTTGTGAAGAATTAAGATCATTTATCATTGAAGCGGCATCTAAAAACCCCGGACATTTCGGAGCAAGTTTAGGAGTCGTTGAGCTTACTGTTGCCTTACATTATTCGCTAAACACCCCGAAAGACAAGATAATATGGGACGTTGGTCATCAGGCCTATGCACATAAAATATTAACAGGCAGAAGGGACAGATTTCATACTAACAGGAAATACAAAGGAATAAGTGGATTTCCCAATCCTTTTGAAAGTGAGTATGACAGTTTTGGAGTAGGGCATTCTTCAACCAGCATTTCGGCAGCTCAAGGAATTAGTATAGCTTCGAGATTAAAAAATGAAACCTTTAAAACCGTAGCTGTCATAGGTGACGGCGCAATGAGTGCCGGGATGGCTTTTGAAGGACTTAACAATATGTCAGCATTTAAAAATGATGTTTTAATAATTCTCAACGATAATAAAATCGCAATTGACGAAAATTCGGGAGCATTAAAAGAATATCTGACAGATATTGCAACCTCAAAAACATATAACAGAGTTAAGGATGATGTCTGGCATTTCTTGGGTCGTTTAAATCGTTTGGGTGCTGATGTTCAGGGATTTACACAACGTATTGATAATGCTATTAAATCAATTGTGATGAGAAACAGCAATCTGTTTGAATCACTTAATATCAGATATTTTGGTCCTATTGATGGTCATGATGTTGTACTCTTAACAAAACTACTTGATGACATAAAAGATATTCCGGGTCCGAAACTTTTGCATATTATAACGACAAAAGGAAAAGGATTTAAACAGGCTGAACAAAATCAGACTCTATGGCATGCTGCTCCGGGGAAATTTGATGTTCGGACAGGCAAGCTGCTGGAATGCAAAGAAAATTCAGATGAACCACAAAAATTTCAGGATGTATTTGGGGATGCAATTGTAAAATTGGCAAGCGATAACAAAAAGATTGTAGGAATTACCCCTGCCATGTTAAGTGGCTGTTCTCTGATTAAAATGTCGAAAGAGTTTCCGGATCGTTGCTTTGATGTTGGTATTGCCGAACAACACGCTGTAACTTTTGCAGCAGGTCTGGCAAAAAACGGAATAATACCATTTTGCAACATTTATTCATCTTTTGCTCAAAGAGCTTACGACCAGATTGTTCATGATGTCGCACTTCAGAATTTACATGTAGTACTTTGTCTTGACAGAGCAGGACTTGTCGGAAAAGATGGTGCAACACATCACGGAGCATTTGACATATCATATTTAAGATGCATTCCTAATTTGGTCATCGCAGCACCTATGGATGAATTTCAATTGCGTAATCTGATGTTTACTGCTCAACTAGATAAAAATGCCTTCCCATTTGTTATTAGATATCCTAGAGGTAAATCATCAAAACCAAAATCTGAAATTATTTTCGAAGAATTGGAAATAGGCAAAGGAAGATGTCTGTTGAAAGGAGAAAATCTTGCAATTGTAACAATAGGGATAATGGGTATTTCGGCTTTAAAAATAGCAGGAGAGCTAGCTAAAGAAAATATTAATATTTCAGTATATGATATGATATTTGCTAAGCCATTGGATTATTCATTGTTGCATGAGGTTCTTTCAAATCATAAATATGTAATTAGCATTGAAGACAACAGTATAGCCGGAGGATTTGGAACTTCGATTCTTGAGTATATTTCAGACAATGATTATTCGGTAAAATTTAAACGCTATGGCATCCCTGACAGGTTTATTCCTCATGGCACTCAGGAAGAATTATACGAAGATTGTGGCTATAATTTCGACAAAATACTCGATGATGTTAAAAAAATTTGTAAAGTGTTGACTAATTGTTAATAATAATTCATATTTTTAAGGCGTTAAAAACAAAAGCAGAGCATGAAGAAGTACTATCTATTGCTTTTAGGAATAATAATGACTCAAGTCACCTTAGGGCAGCAGTTAACGCCTGACCGTACTTTTGTAAATTATTTCTATGATTCCGAAGCATATATGTATGAGGAAAACTACGAAGCTGCTCTGGATTTACTTTTGAAACTTGAAGAAATGGATCCCGACAATCCCAATATCTGGTATAAAATCGGTTTCTGTTACTTAAATACTAGATTATATAAAACTAAAGCCCAATCTTATCTCGAGAAAGCAATTGAATATGCAAATCCAAATTATAATTCAAATAGTCACAGAGAAAGGAGTACCCCTTTAGAATCGTATTTATACCTTGGTATTGCCTACAGAATGAATTATGATTTCGAGTCCAGTCTTGAGACATTTGCTGATCTTAGAAAAAAACTAAACCCTTCGAACTCTCTTGATAAAATGCTGCTGGATATAGTTACAAATGAAGAATACATTACAAATAATGCGATATATTATTACAATAATCCGGTTGAAGCACACTTAAGAAATCTGGGAGCACAAATAAACTCCCCCTATGCTGATCACTCTCCGATTGTTGATTTAAATGAAACTACGCTTATTTTTACATCGAAACGACCACGTGAAGGTCAGGAAGCAGAAAATCAGGACGAAGATGTATTTGTAGCCAAAAGCAATAACTACAGATGGTCTGAACCTGAACGTTTGGGATTACCTGTAAATACTGAAGAGAATAATGAGGCTGCCATTGGGATTTCAATTGATGGAACGCAAATGTTTTTCTTTCAATCCGGGATAAATAATACCGGTAACGTATATACTACAACCTCAGAAGATATTTACAACTGGTCTAAACCTAAATTATTAAGTCAGGATATAAATACGAAATACAGAGAGACGCATGCGACAATAACTCCTGATGGCAATGCAATTTTTTTCACGAGTAACAGAAAAGGCGGTTATGGCGGCTCAGATATTTATGTGCTTAGAAAATTGCCCGACGGTAAATGGAGCAGACCTCAAATCCTACCCGAGAATGTAAATAGTCCCTATGACGAAGAATCTCCATTTGTTCATCCTGATGGTGTAACTTTGTTCTTTAGCTCTAAAGGACACGCAACTATGGGCGGATATGATGTTTTCTATTCAATTATGGGTAAAGACGGCTCATTTACCGAACCGGTTAACCTTGGGTATCCTATCAATACTCCTGATGATGACGTTTCTTATGTTATGAATATGGACGGAAGAAGAGGTTATATCGCTACTGTTCAGGATGATGGATTCGGCGATCTCGACTTGTACGAAATTTTGCAGACAGGTATTTATGACAATAACCTAATAGTGTATGATGGGATTGTTTCCGACATTAATAACAACATCCCCGATGGACTTATTATCGCTGTCAGAGATGTTAAAACAGAAGAATTCGTTGGTATCTATAGACCAAATAAAAAAGATGGAAGATATCTGATTGTGTTATTACCTGAAAACAGTTACGAAATATCATACGAAGCTGATGGATATCTGTTACATTCAATTGAATTTACTCCTTCAAAAGAAGATGTTAAGACTTTTTCCTCAAATTTCCTACCTATCGAGCTTGACCCAGTTCTATTACAGGCATATTTGATGCATAACTTCGTTTATTTTGACGAAAACGATACAAGACTTGACGATGAAGCTGTATCAGTGTTGAACAGAGTATTATTAAAGAACAAAGAATGGGAAGCAAATGCAGCTAAAATGATAGTTAATATAAATCTACCTATTGTTGGTGCAAAACCTGATATGGACAAGTTGAGAGCTGAATCTATTACTAATTATTTAGTTTCTAAGGGTATAGACAGAAATAATATTTATCTCAATGGCACATATCCAGAAGGCTATGTTGATGTTTACGGACTTGACCTTAGAGAAAGAAGAGAGTTTCTTACTGATGATTTGCCTACAACAGAATATTTAGTAAGA
>DAOOPK010000122.1:0-8034 GCA_035388205.1 Bacteroidales bacterium | reverse complement strand
AAGTTGATATTAAAAGCGGTACTCGTGTAATGTTTCATACATTACATAATATGGGATCGGGAGGTGAATTTAATTATAATACAGCTTTATCTCTTCCCGGTAATTGGATAAATGATTCTCCGGCAGCATTTCAACATGGTGCAACAGGAACTGTTACATTAAATGGTACAACTCAACAAACTGTTAAAAGCAGTAGTCATGATTTTGGTGATTTAACAATAAATAATACCTCTGGTAATAATCAGGCAATAGTCTTGTCTGATAACATGTATATTGAAACTAAATTGAATTTGACTCAAGGAATTGTTTATACCGGAACAAATAAGCTTGTTTTTCAGAGTGGAGCTAATCCTTCTACATCAGGGAACAGCCTTAGCTTTGTGGATGGCGAAATGGATAAGATTTGTAGTACAGGTCTATCGTTTACTTTTCCTACAGGTGACGTAAATCCAAGAGATATTGGTGCCGGAACGATTACTTATAAAGTTTGGTCGCCCTTAAAGGTTAATCCTGTTGGGGCAACCACTGTAAATGTAAAGTACTTATATGATAATGTCGGAATGCCAGACTGGTGGGAACATGGCGGTAATATGGATGAAACATTGCATCATGTAAGTGATCGTGAATATTGGTTGGTTTCTTCTACTCAAAATTTTAGTAATACAACTCTTTACTGGAACGATAATGATCATCCTTCACCAGACGGTCCTTGTATTCATGGTTTTGATTTTGGTGATGAGGCAACTTTTAGTTCAGGAGACCTTACAGTAGCTTATTGGAATGGCTCTATGTGGGTTGATATTGGTGGAACATTTGCTGGTAATCATGATGATGGAAACCTTACTTCGACTAGCGCTGTTCCTTTCGGTGCAAAATCTAGTACTTTTATTACTTACGGTTCATTAAAGGATGCAAATCCTTTGCCTGTTGAGATGTTGTTTTTATCAGCAAATTGTTCGGGTGATCAGGTAGATTTGGTCTGGCAAACGGCTTCGGAAATGAGTAATGCAGGCTTTGTTATTGAAAAATCAACCGATTTTGAAAGTTTTTACCAAATTGGTTATGTGCAGGGGTCAGGAAATAGCAACAATATTTTATCTTACTCTTTTATTGATACCTATGCTTCTGATGGTGATAATTATTACAGATTGAAACAGGTTGATATTGACGGAAGTTTTGAGTATTCCGCTATTGTCGTTGCCTCTTGTTCCGACATTGAATTATTACCACCTTCTTTTGATGTGTATCCAAATCCAACAAAGGATATGATAAATATTTCTGCAGAAAATTTGCCAGGTGAAGATGCAAGTATTAGCATTTTTAATATCATTGGATCTTTAATTTGGCAGACTGAAGTACAAACAACATCTGGAATTGCTTTTACACGTTATGATATGACAGGCCTACCACCAGCTATGTATGTAGTTAAGATTATCTCAGGCGATTATGTCGCTGTAAAGAAAGTTGAAAAACAATAAACTGTAATCAGTAAACGAAACTCGCAACCCGAAACCCTTGCACTGAGGAGCCTTAGCGTTAGCCTGTGCGACTCGAAGTGCGAAACCCGAAATAAGTAAACCTTTCAATTTTTAAACCGCCACAATCTTATTCTTAATCGCAAACATAACCAAACTTGCAGTGTTTTTTGTGTCTGTTTTTTCAAGAATATTGGCTCTATGTTTTTCGACTGTACGTTTACTTAGGAATAATTTCTCTCCTATTTCAATATTTGATAATCCCTGACAAATCAATGATATAATTTCAATTTCTCTGGCAGATAAATCCAGAAAATCAGCAAGACTTTCTTCAGGATTTTTAATATTTTTCAAAAGATTTTGCAGTAATTCCTGACTAAAATAATTTCTACCTTCAACAACTGAACACATCGCAGAATATACTTCATCAATGTCAGAATCTTTAAGTAAGAAACCGCAAACACCTGCTTCAACCATTTTGTAATAATAATCTTCATCACCAAACATTGATAAAGTTATTATTTTTAAATCAGGATATTTTTTTAGTGCTTGTTGGGCAGCTTCAATACCGTCCATTTCGGGCATGTCAATATCAAGAAGAACTAAATCAACAGGAAGAATATCAATTGAGTTAAGGAATTCTATACCATTTGCAGCTTCGGCAATCACTTTAAATTCTGGGAAAGAATTTAACAGCAGCTTTAATCCGTTACGGAATAATGCATGATCGTCAACTATCATTACTTTATATATTCCACTATTCTTTGTCGTCATTGCCGAAAGGTATTTTTATTTCTACATCTGTCCCACTTCCATGCGAACTTTGAATGTCAATCTTACCTTTTAAGGAATTGATTCTGCTGTAAATATTGTATAAACCTGTTCCTTTTTCCTGAGGTTTGAATAAATTATCCACCTCAAATCCTTTACCATCATCTTTGTAGTTCAAAGTAATCGAATAAATATCATAATACAAATTTATACTGATTTTTTTTGCATTTGCATGTTTCAAAGTATTATTTATCAACTCACATAAAACCCTATACAAAACAGATTCTGTATTTTGTTCAAGTCTCAAGTCTTTAAGATTACTTCTATAATCAATTGATATTCCACCTGTTGTGGAAATCTTTTGCAGGAAGTTATTAATTGCTTTATCCAGACCAAAATTGTCAAGCACATGTGGGTTAAGATTGTTGGATATATCCCTGATACTCTTAATAGATTCAAGAATGACATTGTCCAGATTATTCAATATCTCAGTATATTGTGGAGTGCTTTTTTGTTTTTTTAATGCAGACAGAGACATTTTTATTGTTGACAGTAATGGACCTAATCCATCGTGCAGATCTTTTGCGAGTCTTTTTCTTTCATTGTCTTCTGCTTGTATCATTACTGACAAATATTTCTTTTCGCTGGCACGTTTTTCACGTTCCATTTTTGCCATATAAATAAAAATCTTACGAATGAGGATTAATCCAATTGCGAAAAATATTGCCGAAGCTACACCCAACCATAGATATAATAATCTGTAATCTTTTGGCTCCACTTCAAAATAAACTGGAAGTGCTTCGAGTATCATACGCATTAACAAAGCTGCAAAACCAAGACTTATAAAAACCCATGATAAATTGTATTTAGTTTTTTTAGTCAGCTTTAATGAAACTATTGCCGCAATTATCTGGAATATTATAGTAAGTAATAAAACAATTTTTAATACCATATTCTATATGATTATTATTATTATGCAAATATAAATGTATTTATTTAAATTAGTAAATAAATACCTGTGTTGTTTTAATGTATGATTCCGTTAAATAAAAAAACCTGCCATCTAGACAGGTTATTTTTATTTGAATTAAAATCTATTAAGCATTTGCTTTTTCGAATTCTTTCATTGCATTAACAAGTGCTTTAACGTCTTCTAATGTACAAGCATTGTATGTTGAAGCTCTGAAACCACCTACCGAACGGTGTCCTTTAATACCGACACAATTCTTTGATGAAGCAAATTTTACGAAATCTTCTTCTAAGTGTTTGTATTTATCTTCAAAAATAAATACTATGTTCATTCTTGAACGGTCTTCCTTAGCAACAGTTCCTTTGAACATCTTGCTTCCGTCTATTGCACCGTAAAGCATATTAGCTCTGTCGTTTGCGAGTTTATCCATAGCCTTCAATCCGCCCATTTCTTTAACCCAGTATAATGTTTCGCGTAGTGCAAAAATATTTACGCATGGAGGAGTATTATACATAGATCCTTCTTCTATATGTGTCGTGTATTTTAACATTGTAGGAATTGGTCTGTCAACAACTCTTTCAAGAAAATCATTGCGAATTATACAGAAAGTAACACCTGCAGGTCCCATGTTTTTCTGAGCGCCACCATAAATCATTGCATATTTCTTAACGTCAACGGGACGGCTTAATATATCTGAAGACATATCTGCAATTAATGGAGCTTTAAATGACCAGTCTTCATGAATTTCGGAACCACGGATAGTATTATTGGTAGTGATATGTACATAATCAACGTCATCCGGAACATTAAAATTCTTTGGTATATATGTGAAGTCCTTATCTTTGGATGATACTTCAATGACTTCGCCCCATAATTTAGCTTCTTTAATAGCTTTTGTTGACCAAGTACCTGTGTTTAAGTAAAATGCTTTGGTTGTTAAAAAATTGTAAGGTATCATGCAGAATTGCATACTGGCACCACCACCTAGGAATATTACTGAATAATTGTCAGGGATGTTTAGAATTTCTTTCATAAGGACAACAGTGTCGTCCATAACTGCTTGAAAATCTTTGCCTCGATGTGATACTTCCATAATTGACTGTCCAGAGTTGTTAAACTCGAGGATTGCTTTAGCTGTGTTTTCCAAAGTTCTGTCTGATAATTTACAAGGTCCTGCGTTAAAAATGTGCTTTCTCATAATTTTATTTTTTATTAATTATATGTTTTTCCGAAGCAAATTTAATAAACTATTCCATTACTCAGTAAAATACTTTAATGATTTACAACATAATCAAGCTATTCAAATAAATACAAAATGTGATACGATTTCATGTAACTTTGAGATCCCTTTGGGTAACTTTGTGAAAACTTTTTCTTTGTGTCCTCTGTGTCTTTGTAGTTTCTTTCTTTGCGTAACTTTGTGCACCATTTTTTTGTGTCTAGTGCCACTTTGACTTCTCTCAGCGCAACGCTTCGGGGCATAACAAATAAATAAATTTTTCAAAATCAATTTCAATAATAATTTCTTTTAGTTTTATTAGTTTAAAATCTTATATTTGTTCATTTATTATAGAGAATTGTGAGATTAAAAATACTAGTGATATTTTTTCTGACGGGATTTTCGGGGAATTTGTTGTTTTCACAAAATAATCCGGGATCAACAAGACCTTTGACAAAGTGGGAAAAAATGTTTCCGCAGGTGAAGTATAACGATAAAATATACAAAACCGGTAGTAATTGGTTTACAGTGGGTTATGGAGCAGGATGGCATACCAACAAAGATGTTTATAATCAGAATTTTTCAATGGCATATCATCATCGTTATCGTGCGATGTACTTCAATTTAGGCTGGCATTTTTCAAGTCCTGAGTTCTTCAGAAGTCGTCCCATGGAAAAATTAAATGATATTCATGCAGGAGCAGGTTTGAGATTTGAAGGGAGATGGTATAATTTTGGATTTTTTATAGGACCATCATTTGCAACAACATGGCTGCCAATGAATGAAAATTTGTCGCAAATAAATAATCAGTTGGGAGCGCATACAGAGTTACAGTTTACTTTCAAGTATTTTTATGATATGGGAATTGGTTGCTCACTCTACGGAAGTTTCAATAAACGATATCAGGTTGTCGGAGTACAGTTGCATTTATATTTTTCAAATGCATTTGTAATGGAATATTAATAATTAAAGCAAAATAAAATGAATTACATTAAAAATTACATTGAAGAAAACAAAGAGAGATTTTTTCAGGAGTTGTTCGGTTTAATCCGAATTCCTTCTATTAGTTCAATTAAAGACCATAAGCCTGACATGATAAAATGTGCAGAATATTGGCGTGACATGATTTTGCAGGTTGGTGCAGATAAAGCCGAAGTTATGCCAACAGATGGAAATCCTGTTGTTTATGGCGAAAAGATTATTAATTCCGCTTTACCTACTGTTATCGTTTATGCACATTATGATGTAATGCCTGTAGATCCTATAGAGAAATGGAATACTAAACCTTTTGAACCTGTTATTAAGGACGGTAAAATTTGGGCTCGTGGTGCAGATGACGATAAAGGACAGAGTTTTATGCATGCCAAAGCATTTGAATTAATGGTAAAAACTAATACTTTACCTTGTAATGTAAAATTTATGATTGAAGGCGAAGAGGAAATTGGTTCACCTAGTCTTGGAAAATGGTGTGCTGAACATAAAGAAATGCTTAAAGGCGACATTATTCTTGTTTCCGATACCGGAATGATTGCTTCTGACATTCCCAGTATTACAACCGGTTTGAGAGGTCTTTCTTATTGGGAGGTCGAAGTTACAGGACCAAATAAAGATCTTCATAGCGGATTGTTTGGTGGTGCCGTTGCTAACCCAATTAATATTCTTTGCAAAATGATTGCAGATATGCAGGATGAGAATGGCAGAATTACAATCCCGGGTTTTTATGATGATGTTATTGAAGTCTCCACTCAGGAGAGAGAAATGCTTAATAAAAAACCTCATGATGACGAAGAATACAAAAAAGCAATTGATGTAAAAGCATTGAAAGGAGAGAAGGGATATACAACAACCGAAAGAACAGGAATAAGACCGAGTTTTGATTTGTGTGGAATTTGGGGTGGTTATACAGGCGAAGGAGCAAAAACTGTGTTGCCGTCAAAAGCTTCGGCTAAAGTTTCGACTCGTTTAGTGCCAAATCAGGACAATCAGAAAATTTCACTTTTATTTAAAAATTACTTTGAATCTGTTGCCCCAGAATATGTAAAAGTTGTTGTAACTCCTTTACATGGTGGTCAGGGTTATGTTTGCCCAATTGACTTGCCTGCTTATAAAGCAGCAGAGAAAGCTTACAATGATGTGTTCGGTAAAATTCCTGTACCTGTTCGCAGTGGAGGAAGTATTCCAATTGTAGCTGCATTCGAAGAAATTCTTGGAATAAAGTCAGTCTTGATGGGATTTGGACTTGAATCAGATGCTATTCATTCTCCAAATGAAAATTATCCGGTTGAGAATTTTATTAATGGTATTAAAACTATTCCTTTATTTTATAAGTATTTTACTGAAATGTACAAATAATGAATTTGTTGAAATAATTGCATAAAAAAAGCGGTGATTTCCGCTTTTTTTATACCTATATGTAATACTAATTATAATTTTTTCAAGTAATTATCCTTATCCTTGCCAAATGCTTCAATGCCCTTGTCATCAACGGAGTAAGTGCATTTTTCTCCTAGAATTTTTGAAAAAATAATATTTGACTCTTTTCCATTGTCATCAACCATAATGATTTTTGCAAGATTATCATCATATTCTTCGGCGTTGAGATTTTCATAACAAATTGGACAAATAAAATTTACATGGTCTCCAGATTGAAAATCAACTTTGGGGTTTTTTCTAAAACTGTAATTTCCTAACTCAGCACTTAATAGCACTATTGCAGAATCCCCTTTGTTGTTTTTTGTTAGGAATATAATTTCGTTGTCAATGCTAAGATGTCCGCGACATTTAGGACAGATATAATCTTTCATGTTTTATATTTTTAGTTTAACATTATTATTCTCATTTTAAATCTAATTTACTATAGATTATCAAATATTATTGAAATCAATATCCTTTGGCAATCAACAATATAGACAATCTGAATTCAGATTATTTACTAACAAAGTTAGCCTTTTTTTTAAGATAAGATTAAAAATAAGAAAATATTTATGATTTTTTTTCACTATTGTCCGGTAAAAATTATTTATGCTACAGATTCACAGATTAAACTATTGAAATAGATTTGTTTGACATATGAACATAGTGAAAATCATCCCATAGAAGCTCAGAAATCATTTTAACACAACTATATATAGAATTACATCCCCTTACTTGATTACAAAAAGCAATTAGCTCAGAAAAAGTATTTTTATCGAAGATAAAAATCTTTCTGTGGATAATCTGTTTTAATTTTTAGGGGTGGCAATTTGTTAAAATCATCAATAAAATCTGTGAATCTGTGGCTTAAAAATAAAAACTTGGTTTTAATAAGCACAATTTTTAAACATTTCTGTATTTATGTATGTGGACAATGTATTTGACTTTTCTGTAGAATTTATTTCGGACAACAATGTTTTTTTTAAACTTTATAGTTTACTATATGACTTAAGGGAAGAAGGTTTAGATTTGTAAATTTATTCTTCGTTTTTCCTGAGAAATCCAGTAACAACCTTTAAAAGTCTTTCCTGTTGAGATAGTTTATATATTTTCCCCATTTTAGCAACTGAAATTTTCCCTGTTTGTTCGGATACAATAATAACAATTGTATCAGTAATTTCAGTCAT
>DAOOPK010000121.1:0-8068 GCA_035388205.1 Bacteroidales bacterium | reverse complement strand
AAATACCCGGCATCGAAAGTGTAAATAAATTCATTGTAAAAGCAGGTATTCTGAAAACAGATGAATATTTGCATGGAGTTGTATTTAAAGGTATTGATACTGATTTTAACTGGAAATTTTTCAATCAGTATATGGTTGAGGGCGATACTTTAGTAATTGCTGATTCGGTAAAGTCTAACAATGTTGTGATTTCGCAGTATATTGCAAAAGCTTTGAAACTGAAAGTAGGAGATAGCTTTGCAGCCTATTTTATACAGGACCCGCCACGTATGCGAAAATTCAATGTTCTTGGGATTTATAACACTCAGCTCGAAGACCTTGATAAAATATTCGTTTTCGTTGATATTAAACATCTACGTAAGCTAAACGACTGGGAAGACGATCAAATTACTGGTTTTGAAATAAATGTTGATGATTTTTCAAAAATTCTTGAATACGAAATTGCCGTCAACAGAATTGTGGGAAATAATTTTAGTCCTGATGGCAGTATGCTCAAAGTCAAAAATATACAGGAAGATTATCCGGGAATTTTCGACTGGCTTTCTTTACTTGATATAAATGTCTGGGTGATATTAATATTAATGGTAAGTGTTGCTGGATTCAATATGGTTTCAGGATTGCTTGTAATTATTCTCGAAAAAGTAAATATGATTGGTATTTTGAAAAGCCTTGGGGCAGAAAACATTCGTATAGAAAAGGTATTTATTTATGTTGCAGGCTTTCTGATAGGCAGAGGTCTGTTATTTGGTAATATTATAGGCATAGGATTGTGTTTGATACAAATGTATACAGGAGTTATAACTCTTGATCCCGAATCTTATTATGTTTCCACAGTACCAATAAATCTCAATGTTGTACATATTATCATACTGAATGTGGGGACTATGATCGTAACCTTGTTGATGCTTACTGTTCCATCAATGATAATTTCGAGAATAAGCCCTGCAGATTCTATAAGGTTTAATTAGTAAAAGTGCCTAAAGTACAGTTCGGCTTGGCTCACTGCATTGTTTGGACTGGTTAAATAATAAATCTTGAGTTTTATTTTTGTGTTAAAATTAATGAGAAAATTCCGCTTTCAACTCTAGGCACTTTAGGCACTCCGAACTTTAGGCACTTATCAAAGCAATTTTGTTTAACCACTCAACATATTCTAATTAATTTATTATATCTTTGTTTTTAGTACTAACAAAAATTCATAAATATGCCACTGATTTATTTATATCTGATAACTGTACCGGTAATTATCATTTTAATTTATCTGTATGTGAGGGATAAATTTAACAAGGAACCAATCTGGCTTTTGTTATTAACCTTTCTTGGTGGATGTTTGTCGGTTTTACCGGTGTTGTTTGTTGGACGTTTTACCGAGCTTCTTCTTCCTTATTTTCAAGGTATAGCTGGGCCTCTTTACTCTGCATTTTTTCGAGCTGGCTTTGTTGAAGAATTCTTCAAGTTCGTTGTTGTATTGCTAATTGTTTGGTGGAGTAAGCATTTCGATGAAAAGTTCGACGGAATAATATACTCTGTTTATGTTTCTATGGGTTTTGCCCTAGTTGAGAACTTTCTTTATGTAACTGGATATGGTTTTGGTACTGGAGTTTTACGCTTTTTTACTGCAGTTCCAGCGCATGGGATCTTTGCTATTGCAATGGGATATTACATTGGCTTGGCAAAATTTACGCCGAATAGAAAAGTTCTTTATCTGATTATGGCATTTGTGTCGGCATGGTTAATTCATGGGGTTTACGATGCTATTATAATGGTAGGATACAACTGGCTGCTTTTAGCTTTCATACCATTCTTAATTTTGATGTATATTTTTGGATTTAGAAGAATCAATCGTTTGGCAAAGTTGAAAGTTGATCCAAGAACCCTTGTGCAAAACCCAGAAGTTTATCCCGAGAGCCCATTAGATATTGTTGAAACCCATGCCGAAATGCCAGATGAGGGCATAAATTTTGATAGAGACCAACCCGATAGATTTGAAAGAAATGGAACAAAAGAATAACTTAGAATTACTTTCCACATTTCATTATGTTTGGGGAGGATTAAAGCTGTTTGCATCTTTAATTGTATTAATTTATGTTATCATCGGGATAGTAATGGTTTTAGCCGGAATAAACGTTGGTGAGTTTGAGATGCAACTATCAGGTTGGATATTTATCATCTTTGGTTTTTTTACCTTTCTGCTCGTTGTTGCTCTTGGAGTATTAAGTCTTTTATGCGGGAAATATTTGAAACAAAGACGCAACAGGATATTTTGTATGGTGATGGCTGCTTTAGCATGTTTTAATGCACCTCTGGGAACAGTTTTGGGGGTTTTTACAATATTAGAAATTGAGAAACCTGAAATTAAGAAGATATTTGAAGATAATAAAACAGATAGAGAGGCTGCTATGAGAAAGGCTGGTCTGTAATATTTGCTTTTTGTACGTGCAATTTTATACTCGAATTTAACCTAAATAACTTTAATATGAAAACTACTTTTTTAACAGTATTTTTATTTTCTTGCATAGTGGTTTTTGCTCAGGAAATAAAGATAGAAACAGTGTACTTTGACACCGAAAGATATGAAGAAAATGTTTCGCATATTCCTTATGTAATTGATGTTAGTGGTAAAAATGAAGATGCAGTACTCGAAATTAATCAGTCAATTCTAGATTTCTTTATGTTAGAAAGTTTTATCCCATCTGAAGCTGAAGATTTTGGATGGTGGTCAATGAGATACACTTTTGAAATAAAGTCTGATTATCTTTTAATTAGTATTACAGGTGAGTATAGGGGACCACATATTGAGCCAGTTTTTGCCGAACTTTATTTTGACTTAAAATCTGGAGTTTTGGTCAATGATAAAACGATGAAATATAACTCGCTTTTTGCATTGGATTCTTTCTTTGATTTTATGAATAAGTTTTGCCTTCCTAATTGCGAAAAAGCAGTTTTGGAAGCTCAAGACTGTGCAGAACTCGAAGCTATATACTGCGATTGCTATGATCTTGAGTTTTTAGTAAATGACAACAGTGTCGATTTTGTCTTAACAGGTGATTGCATGCCTCATTATGCTCAGGCCTGCGATCCAGGCGGTTATATTATGAATGTGAAAACTGACTCGTTAAAACCATATTTAAATGATTTTGGTCGGTACTTGATTTTTGAATCTGGTTATCAGAATTTTACTCAGCTCGAAAAACAATTGTTCGGAATGGAAAAATCGGCTGACATCCCTCCATATTATTTCATTCAGGGTAGAATTGATGGCAGATATCAGTTCAGCATGGGTCTGGAATTGTCAAAAGCAGAAAATATTGCCAGAGGGTATTATTTTTATCATAGTCAGAAAAAACATATATCGCTCACTGGAGCTTATGAAGATAGCAGAATAAAACTTACAGAAACAGTCAATAATAAAGTTACTGGAATATTCTATTTTTACTTTTTTAATGAATATTCGGAAGGCTGCTGTCATCTAGCGGATGGAATGTATCTTTCGGCAGTTTGGGTGAATACAAAAACAAACGAAGAATTTGTTGTTAACCTCGATAAAGTTTTGTTTAATAAATAGCATTTGGCAGGCAGTTGAGTCGTTAAATTTGATCAAAATCGCCGCCATTCATAAAAATTTGCCCGGTAATAACTGGTAATAACTCTTCTTTTCAAAATTGTACTCAGATTTTTTTATTTTATATTTTTGGCTCGAAGTTCAGCATGAAAAAATGCGGTAATTGGTTTTTTCAAACCAAAGAACTCAATACAAATAAAATTATATAATGATAGAATCGGCAACTGAAAATTACCGAATAAATTGAGAGATTTTCAAAAACTGTAATATGGATAAAGCGAACAAAGAAAAGAATAGGGTAGCGGGAGTATCTGTTGTAGCTGCAATTTTTTTAACTGGATTCAAGTTAGTCATTGGAGTTCTTACAGGTAGTTTAGGGATTTTGTCCGAAGCATTACACTCAGCTTTAGACCTTGTTGCCGCTGCGATAACCTGGATAGCTGTAAGAGTTTCTGACAAACCAGCTGATGAGGAACATCAGTTCGGTCATGGAAAAATTGAAAATCTCTCTGCTTTGGTCGAAACCTTACTCTTGCTTATTACTTGTGTGTGGATTATTTATGAGGCTATTAATAGGCTTACAACTGGAAATACTCATATTGAGATAACTGTTTGGAGTTATGTTGTTGTAATAGCAGCTATACTTATTGATATCACTCGATCACGTGCGCTTATGAAAGTTGCAAAAAAATACAACAGTCAGGCTCTCGAAGCTGATGCTTTACACTTCTCGACAGATGTTTGGAGTTCATTTGTAGTGCTTGGTGGTTTGATTTGCGCTAATTTTGGAATTTTTGTTGCAGATAGTATTGCTGCACTAGTGGTTGCACTTATAGTTATATATGTTTGCTACAAACTCGGAAAACGTGCAATAAATGTTTTGTTAGATACCGTTCCTACTGAGACTTATGATAAAATTAGGAAGGTCCTCGATGGTATTACAGAGATTGAACAATACCACGATCTTAAAGTGCGAGCTAGTGGAGCGGAAATATTTGCAGAGATAAACATTCATGTTAAGCCTGATATGGATATTAGGCAGTCGCACGACATTGCAACAATGATCGAAAATAAAATCCAATCAGAAATTCCACGTTGTCATGTTCATGTGCATATCGAACCAAATGATTAGCCTCGCGGCAGAGGAGTTGATTTTAATCCAAAAGATTGATTGAATTATTTAACAAAGTAGTTGCTGATTTTCTTGGCAAGTATTGTTTCTTGTTTGCCATTACTCATGTTTTTTATCGTAACACTAGAATCTGCAATTTCATTTTCCCCTATTATCGCAACATAACTTATGTTTTTGTTATTAGCATATTTGAACTGCTTGTCAAGTTTTGATTTTTCGGGATATACTTCACAACTAATTCCGTTTTGACGTAAGGTTTTTGCGAGTTTAAGGCAAACGGATTCTTCTCTTTCACCAAAGTTTACAAACAAAACATCACTCGATTTGGCAGTTTTATCGGGAAATACATTTAATTGCTCCATAACATCATATATTCTGTCTGCACCAAAAGATATCCCCACGCCCGAAATGTCTTTTAATCCAAAAATTTCAGTCAGATTATCATAACGACCTCCACCGCAAATACTTCCAATCTCAACATCGTTTGCTTTTACTTCGATTATGGCTCCAGTATAATAATTTAATCCACGGGCAAGGCTTAGATCGAGCTGTACATTTGAATTAAGCGGGTTTAATTTCAGATAATCGAAAAGAATTTTTATTTCTTCAATTCCTTTTAAGCCGATTTCGTTGTTTTGAAGCAATTTTTCGAGGAATTTAATGCTTTCTTTGTTATCTCTTTTGTTTTCAAGTACTGGTATCAACTTTGTTATAGCTTGTTCTGAAAGATTGTTTTCACGTAATTCTTCACATACTTTATCAATACCGACTTTATCTATTTTATCAATGGCTATGGTTATCGCGATAAATTTATCTTCCTCACCAATTGCTTCTGCAATTCCACATAGAATCTTGCGGTTATTTATTTTTATTGTTGTATTTATTTTGAGAGTTCCGAATACTTCGTCAATTATTTGTAAAAGTTCAAATTCGTTGAGCATTGTTCGCGATCCGATAACATCCACATCGCATTGGTAAAATTCACGATATCTTCCTTTTTGTGGTTTGTCGGCACGCCAAACAGGTTGAATCTGATATCTTTTAAAAGGAAAGTTAATTTCGTTACGGTGCTGAACAACAAATCTGGCAAAAGGAACAGTGAGATCATATCTTAATCCTTTTTCAGAAATTGAGTTTGTTATTTTATGTAAATTTTCGACAGTAAATTCTGATGTTGGGATATTATTTAGAAAATTACCTGAATTCAGAATTTTAAACAGAAGTTTGTCTCCTTCATCTCCGTATTTGCCTAAAAGTGTGGACAAATTTTCCATTGCCGGAGTTTCAATAGGTGAGTAGCCGTATTTAATAAATACCGATTCAATACAGTCGAAAATATATTTTCTTTTTAGCATTTCAGCCGGACCGAAATCGCGTGTGCCTTTTGGTATTGATGTTTGTTGTGCCATTTTTTAAACATTAAATCTTATATGCATAATATCTCCGTCCTGAACTACATAGTTTTTACCTTCGACATGAAACTTACCGGCATTTTTTACAGCATTTTCCGAACCTAAGCTAATAAAATCTTCGTATTTCATTACTTCTGCACGTATAAAACCTCTCTGCAAGTCGCTATGTATAACTCCTGATGCCTCTGGAGCTGTCATCCCTTTTTTTATCGTCCAGGCTTTTATCTCTTTTGGTCCAACAGTAAAGAACGAATGTAGATTCAACAAATCATAGGCTTCGCGGATTATTTTATTTACACTTGGTTCTGATAATCCATAGCCTTCGAGGAATTCCAGTTTTTCTTCATCAGTTTCCAGTTCTGCAATATCTGACTCTAAAGCCGCAGCTACAGTTAACATTTTAACATTTTGGTCTTTTAGATATTCTTTAACTGCAGTAACATATTTATTTTCAGTATTAACAGAAGCTTCGTCAATATTACAAACAAACATAACAGGTTTTGCTGTCAATAATGAAAGATCAGCAATATGTTTTTTATCTTCTTCTTTAACCTGTGCTGTTCTGGCGTTCTCCATGTTTTCAAGATGATTGGCATAAATCTTCAAAACCTCGATTGCTGATTTAGCATCTTTGTCTCCGACTTTAACTAATTTTTCCAGTCTGGTAATTTTCTTGGTAATTGATTCCAAATCTTTAACCTGTAATTCCAGATCAATAGTTTCTATATCGCGAACAGGATTAACAGAGCCGTCAATATGAGTTAATTTGTCGTCATCGAAACAACGCAAAACATGAATAAGGGCATCAGCATTTCGTATGTCAGCCAGAAACTGATTGCCAACGCCTTCTCCGGAACTTGAGCCTTTTGTTAAACCGGGAATATCAATAATGTCAACGGTTGCTGGAACCAATTTTTCCGTTTTTTGAAATTTTTCAAGTATTTTCAATCTTGCATCAGGAACATTTATTACTCCGATATTTGACTTGTTACTTGAAAAGGCAAAACTTGTGGTTTCTGCTTTTGTATTTGACATGCAGTTAAACAAAGTCGTTTTTCCACAATTTGCTATTCCTATTATTCCGCAATGTAAGCCCATCGTTTTTTTGATTACAAAAATAGTTAAAATTATTTAATGAAAATTAATTCACAATTTTGAATTGAAAATGATAATAAGAAGAATGTTGAATATCAGGTTTCTTATTTGTAATAAGCTATTAAAATTACAATTGAAATTATTTTGTAATTGAAATTGTTTAATTATATTTGTGCTTATTATAATTTAATGCTGTAATATAATATGAGAAATAAAAGATGGTTTTCATTTTTAATTCCCGCTGTTTTAGTGTTTATTGGAATTATTTTTATTATTATTCATTTCATTAAGATAAATAAGGGGCAATTAGTTTGTGAAATTGATAGTAATCAATTTGTAATGCCAGCAACATATAAAGTGCATTCAAATAGTGCAGTCTTAGACGGGAAGTATTATTTGTTTAAGATGTTACTACACAATGAATTCAAAAAGACTCTAAAAAATGTTGTTGTTAAATATAACATCCCTGGTTATATTGAATGGACAGAGTTATGTTGTATAGGGAAATTATCTGCAGGGCAGGATGTTTCATTAGCATGTTTTCCGAAATTTGACCCATCAATTGTTAAAAAGACAACTCAATCTGTTGAAAGTGTTAATATTCAGATTAGCTGGGATGGGTTAAATGAAAATGAGATAATTGAAAAAAGTTTCACTTTTGACATGTTAAGTGTTAATGATTTTGCTCATACTTCTATTGATAAAGATGAATTAATAAGTTATAGTGATATGACTGACAATCGAGAATTATTAGCATGTTATGTTACACCAGATGACCCTGTAATTCAATATTACACTTCATTAATACAATCAGAATTGTTAAAAGGAGATCAGGCTGCCGTTTCCAAATCAGAAGAAGATGCTGTT
>DAOOPK010000120.1:0-8112 GCA_035388205.1 Bacteroidales bacterium | reverse complement strand
AGTATTTATTTCCTTGCTCTATTTTTATTTTACCGATGACCTTGTTTTCAACAAAGCTTAATGAATCCATTTTTATTACGGCAAAAGGAAAACCATTATCAGCATAAGTATATAGAAGTTTGTTCAGTTCTTTATACAACATATCTGGGTCAAAATTATCAGATACTTTAGGTAATTTATGTTTAGTTAGCAAGGTGTCATTACATGAAAATTTTTCCCAGACATATTTTGTTCCTTTGTTGTAATATGCTTTTACATTTATATCATCATATATTATACTATCATAGCCTGCCAGAACATAAGCCTGTGCGATGTCAGATAATTTGTTTTGTTGAAGGATATTATTTAATTCGATAGAATCTGAATATTTAATTTTTTCTTTAAGAAGGTATTCATTTGAGGAGGTTATCTTTACGTATATATCAAGAGTCTGGGCAGCACAATAAGAAACTGAAAAAATTAAACCAAAAAAAACTAACAGATATTTATAAAACTTTGTCATTCATTTGATATAGTCTTAACAGAACCGGAATTTTCGTCAAATAGTATTTTTAATGATTTACTTTTGAACATATTAGCCGGCAAGTAATTTAAAACCCCATATTGAGGCACCATCACAACCTGTTCGACATATTGCATATCATCATAAATTACTTTTACAGATGCATAACCTGGAATTCGGTAGAACAATCCTTTATTCTTGTCTTTTTTCTTTAATTCTGTCTGGCGGTTATAAAAAGAATCTATTTCAGATGTAATGCTATTGTTAGTTAACAACAAGTAAACTGGTTGCGAATCTGACCTCTCCTCTTCAACAATACCAAATTCATCAGACAGATGGAATAAAACAATTTTTTTCTCCTTTACATTACCTTCAGGAGTATATTTAAAATTAAATGAGTTTTCAACTTTAATTGTTTTACCAATAAACAAAGATAAATACTCCTGTTCAAGTTCTTCTAATTCTGCAATCATACTATTTACATCTGATGGTGGTGTTTCTGTTTCAAATTGTCCTGTCATTAATTTGAATTTACGTTTTCTTATTTTAATAAGATAATTTGCAGCTTCTTCTGCTTTTTGCTCAAATTCTTTGCTTGTTATAACCTTATTATAAATCGGAATTTTCTGAAAAATAGAATCAACTTGAATAACTCTATATGTAGTGTCAGTTACATCAATAAAATTCCTCTTAACTGACATATCCGTGAAAATAACATCATAATCATTAAATGATGGAATACTTAGATTAGTATCAAATTCATCCGATTTTTCTAACCCACCTTCCATGCCATAAGACTTAATAATACTGGAAGAACAATAGTTTAACAAGAATTCGTTTTTCTTAAATATAACGAGAAAAGTTGCATTAGGATCAGGTTCGGTAACCGAGTTAATTCTAATATCAACAATTTTTGATTTAATATCAAGATCAGATGATGTGTTTTTAATTGTCAAATATTTATCAGCATATTTTTGATATGGTCCAGGAAAAAAATACTCAGTTTCAACAATTATATTAATATTAATTGTAACTCTTGGCAAAGAATAAATCAAAGAATTCTTTTTTATTTGTAATTCAGAATCCTTTAAGGGAACGACATTTATCTGTGCTATTGCTGAACTTAATAAAAAAAGCAATAAAAGTAATGATCCTAAAATTCTTTTCATGTTTTTTTTCTGCGAAAATAATAAATAATTAGTGATGATAAAAATATAAATCTAAAACTTGAAAACTTCAGGAAGACATTCAATAATATCTGATGCTATCATTGAAATCTGTCTATATTTTTCAGCAGCACAATCACCGGATTTTGAATGCACATAAACAGATACAAGTGCAGCATCTTCAGGTTTATATGATTGGGCAAGAAAAGATGTAATAATTCCAGTAAGTACATCTCCGCTCCCTCCTGTTGCCATGCCGGGATTTCCTCCGGTATTGAAAAATATTCTCTTATCAGGTAATGAAATAATAGAAATTCCCCCTTTTAATACGATTATAACTCCAGTTTTGAACGAAAAATCTTGCATAAATTTCATTTTTTGGAATGAATTATCAAATTTTCCGAACAATCTTTCAAATTCCTTTGGATGTGGAGTTAAAATTGTTCCAGATTTCAGCAATGTCATAAAGTTTTTAATTCTCGAAAGAATATTTAATCCATCTGCATCTATTACTATTGGTAAATCAGTATTTTTAAGAAGTTTTTTCAATCCTATGATTGTTTCTTTATCAGTTCCAATGCCAGGTCCTAATCCAACAGCTGTACATTTTGATTGAAGATTTGTACCCGTAAAAATATTATCATCTTGATCTTTTTCAATCATTGCTTCAGGCACAGATATTTGTAATATATCCACAAGATTTTTAGGTACATGTACCGTAAGCAAACCTACTCCGCTTCTTATGCACGATTTAGATGCTAATACAGCTGCACCTGCGGAACAATATTTCCCGGCAATGAGCAATGCATGACCAAAATTGCCTTTATGATCAAACCGTTTTCTTTTCTTGACAGTTTGTCTTATATAGTCAATATCAGGAATAAAGTAATCAGTTTCAGTATTCTCAATTGCAATATGACTTAATCCAATTGGTACAATGAACATCTTACCATAATACTTATCATTTTCACCAAACATCGAAGAAATCGGTGGAAACTGGATTGTAAAAGTATAATCTGCTTCAATTATTTCACCGTCATTATATGAATTATCCTCGCCAAAAAGCCCTGAAGGTATATCAATTGCAATTACAGTATTCTCCGATTTATTTATTTTGTGTATAATTTCTGCGAACTTACCACCTACAGGTTTGCTTAGTCCACTGCCAAACAAACAATCAAGAATAATTACATTTTCAGGAATTATTAAATCATTTGGTTTAGTTAGAATTTTAATATTTTTAGGGCAAAGATTTTTTAGTCTCTCAAGATTTACCTTACAATTGTTGCTTATATTTTCAGAAAAATCACAGAAATATGCTTCAACATCAACAGCTTGCTGATACAATAATCTGGCAATTGCCAATCCATCACCGCCATTATTGCCACAACCTGCAACAATAACAAATTTTCTATCCTCGAATCCTATATTATCATAAATGCTTAAAAATAATTCCTTTGCTGCACGTTCCATAAGATCTATTGATTCAACAGGCTCATTATCAATAGAATATTTGTCTATAGCTCTGACTTGTGATGAAGTAAATATTTTTGTCATTTTGTTTTTCTCACAAAATTATAGTTAAAATTTGATAAATCAGCTTGAATTAAAAAAAGATTTCTATATTTGCCAAGCGATAAATAAATTTATAGTATTAACATTAAAAAAAGATATTATGTTTAAAAACCATCCAAGAGGGTTATTAGCAGCAGCATTAAGCAACATGGGGGAAAGATTTGGTTATTATATAATGAATGCTGTTTTAACGTTATTTCTTGTATCAAAATTTGGATTGAGCGATGAGACCGGATCCTTGATTTATTCGTTCTTCTACGCAGGTATTTACATCCTTAGTTTAGTCGGAGGTTTAATAGCTGACAAGAGAGAAAATTACAAAGGTACGATAATGACCGGTTTAGTTATTATGGCACTTGGTTACGTAGTACTTTCAATTCCAATTTTGTCAACAGCTCAAAATATTAATTGGTTATTGCCATTAACTTGTGTTGCTTTGTTTTTCATTGCTTTTGGCAACGGGTTATTTAAAGGAAATTTGCAAGCAATAGTTGGACAAATGTACGACAACTATGAAAAAGAAGCAGAGAAAAAAGGTCCGGAAGCACTTAAAATTGCAAAAACAAAAAGAGATTCAGGATTCCAGATATTTTATGTATTTATTAATGTTGGCGGTCTGATAGCTCCTTTTGTTGCACCTTTATTAAGGAGTTGGTGGTTAAAAGTACATGGACTTATTTACAACTCAGATCTTCCATCATTGTGTCACCAATATTTAAAAGATGGCGTTAATATTGGAGCAGAAAAAATGCAAAACCTGAATGAATTAGTTGTTAAAGTTGGCGGTTCTGCATCAGTTGACATGACTGCATTTACTACACAGTATTTGGATGTTTTTAATACAGGGATTCATTATTCATTTATTGCATCTGTTGTTGCGATGCTTATTTCATTAGTAATTTTTATAGCAACCAAAAAGAGATTTCCAAATCCTGCAAAAAAATCAGAACAAACTGTTGTTAATTATACAGCAGAAGAAAAAGCTGAAATGGCTAAAGAAATCAAAAAAAGAATGTATGCTCTATTTGCAGTTCTTGGTATAGTTGTTTTCTTTTGGTTCTCATTTCATCAGAACGGCGCATCATTGTCGCTTTTTGCCAGAGATTTTGTTAATACTTCTCTCATTCCACCGGAAGTTTGGCAAGCTGTTAATCCATTCTTTGTAATTGTTCTAACTCCAATTATAATGTTAATATTTGGGGCATTGAGCAAACGCGGTAAATATATTTCTACACCAAAAAAAATTGGTATAGGTATGGGAATTGCTGGAATGGCATATCTATTTCTAGCAATATTTTCTTACCTACAAAATTATCCACCGGCAGGAGAATTTAAATTACTTTCAGATTCTGTTAAAGAAGGTATGAGAGCTGCACCATGGGTTCTAATAGTACTTTATTTCTTCTTGACAGTTGCAGAATTGTTTATATCTCCACTCGGATTATCTTTTGTATCTAAAGTAGCCCCTAAACATTTACAGGGTTTATGTCAAGGTTTATGGCTTGGTGCTACAGCTATTGGTAATCTTTTATTATGGATTGGTCCTTTAATGTATAATAAGATACCTATTTGGCAGTGCTGGACAGTTTTCTTAGTTGTATGTTTGGTTTCGATGGGTGTAATGTTCGGCATGTTAAAATGGCTCCAAAGAATTGCTAAATAATTTTAACATTTTTGTTAATAAAAAGCCACTTTTTTAGGTGGCTTTTTTAATATGTTTTATAAATTTGAACTTTTAAAATAACTTTAAAATAAATAACTATGGAAAATTTAAAATCAGTTTTTACTTTACTTTTGACTTTCTTAGTCTTTACAGCAACAGCTTATTGTCAAAATGACTGTTCTACTGCTGTGGGCATAACTTCACTCCCTTATTCGGCAACGGGTCTGACTACGGTTGGAACAGTCAACGACTATGGCTCTGACGATGCTTGTGGCTCAGCAGCTATGGAAAATGAAGATTATGTTTTTTCTTTTACCGCAGCAGCAAATATGCAGATAAATATTGCACTGCTTAATACTGCAATTGTAACCGAGAGTATTATTCCTTTTGCAAATATTGGATTATTTATAACCGATGCTTGCCCTGATGATCCTTTGGCAAACTGCGTTGCTTATGTTGATAACGTTCAGTCTAACCCTGTTTTAAACAACATTGATCTTACTTCAGGAATGACATATTACATTATTGTAAGTTCTGCAAACACATTTCTGACTGATCCTACAAATGTTAATTTTGATATTGAAATCACAAAAAATGCGAATGATGATATTGCTCTTACTTCAATTGAAGGCTTGGCAAATGGTTGTGGTTTGACTGAATTAACAATTGGTTGCTATATTGATAATCTGGGACTTAACGATGCTACGAATTTTGAAGTATCATATTCAGTTGACGGAGTTCCTCTGCAGACAACAACATACATCGATATAATTACACCAGGGACTTCTGTATATTTTGAATTTACAACACCTGCAGATGTCTCTACAATCGGCAATCACACTATAGAAGTTTCTGCTGTTTTAACAGGTGATGAACATACTGAAAATAATATTTTAACTGAGAATATTCTCAACTCTCCTACTTATAGTATATTCCCTGCAACAGAAGATTTTGAAACTAATAATGGTTACTGGTTTACAGGTGGAACAGCATCTTCATGGGAATATGGTAATCCAGATGAACTTTTACCCGAGCTTGTAATAAATTCAACATATTCTGGTGACAATATCTGGGTAACAAATCTTGAAGGAAATACAAATACTAATGAAACTTCTTATCTTGAGAGTCCTTGTTTTGACCTAAGTTCTTTATTTTTACCTACACTTGAAGTATATGTTTGGGTAGATTTTTCAGCTTTTGGCAATAGCGGAAATATTGTAGCATCAATTGATGGAGGTACAACATGGGACATTACAGTTGCTGAATTATCTGCTAATACAGGTTGGCAAAAAATTTCAGTGCAGATGCCCGACCTTGTTGGCATTACAGAAGTAAGATTTAGAATTAACTATACTGGCGGAGCTTTAGTTGCAAATGGTATTGGTATAGACAACTTTACTATTAAAGAATCTGTATTGAACGATGTCGGAATTTCTGCTCTTACTGCTCCTATAAGCAAATGTGGTTTAGGTGCTGATGAAATTATTATTGCAGAAATCGCTAATTTTGGTGCTCAGGAACAGACAGATATTGTTGTTGATTTGTCAACTGATGGTGGCGTTACATGGCTTGCTTCTCCCGAAACTGCAGCTGTTACTATATTGCCTGGCGAAACTTACCTCTATCAATTTACTACCACAGGTGATTTTAGTCTCGTTGGAGAACACGATTTGCTCGTAAAAACATCTCACATAGGTGATGAAGATAATACTAATGATGAGTTTTCGTATGATTTTGTTAATTTACCAATATATAACACATTCCCTTTAACCGAAGACTTTGAAACTGGAAATGGATATTGGGTAACAGGTGGTACAGCTACATCATGGGAATATGGTAATCCTGATGAACTTATTGCAGAACTGGTAATAAACTCTGCTGCTTCAGGTGATAATTGCTGGGTAACTAATCTTGAGGGGAATACAAACACAAACGAAGTTTCATATATTGAAAGTCCTTGTTTTGATTTATCATCTTTATATATGCCAACTCTTGAAGTTGCAGTTTGGGTTAATTTTTCAATGTATGGTAATACAGGCGACATTCAAGCTTCAACAGACGGTGGTGCTACTTGGACAATTTCTGTTGCTGAATTAGCCAGCACAACAGGTTGGCAAATAATTTCAGCTCAAATGCCTGATCTTGCATCAATGACTGATGTTAAATTCCGTATAAATTATTCAGGAGGAGCACTTGTTGCAAACGGGATTGGAATTGACGATTTTACAATTAAAGAATCTGTTCTTAATGATCTTGGAGTTACTGATATTTTATTTCCAACAAGCAGTTGCGGTATGCTAGCAGATGAAAATGTAAGTATAGTTGTTACAAATTACGGAGTACAGCCACAAAGTAATGTGCCAGTTGATTATTCTATTGATGGTGGTGTTACATGGCTTACAAGTCCTGAAACTATTACAGATGCAATTCAACCAGGTGGAACTTATTTGTTTACTTTTGGAACTACTGTTGATATGACTGTAGCAGGAGATTATCAATTTGTTGCAAAAACCATACAACCTGACGATGAAGATAATACAAACGATGAATTTGAAAAAATTATAGTTTCACAAAACACTATTGATGCAAATGATTATGTTGAATCATTCGAATCAGGCCCAGCAGGATGGTTTGCTTATGGCACAAATTCAACAATGGAACTTGCAACACCAGCCTATACTTTAATTAATAGTGCAGGTGATGGCGATTTTTCATGGGTTACTAATGCCACTGGTTATAACGACATGGCAGAATTATCATACCTTGAATCACCATGTTTCGATTTTACAGGATTTGTAAATCCTAAATTTTCGGCTATGGTTCAATATGAGACTACCAATTTCTTGTCAAATTTCTATCTTGAATATTCATTGGATGGAGCGACATGGGATACTGTAAATGCAGGAAGTGCATCAGTTAATTGGTACGGAACAGGTATGATTCCTATGGGTACATGGAGTGGTTCTTCTACTGGCTGGATCACTGTTGAAACTAATATCCCTGAAGTTATAGGTGCAAGTAGTGTCAAATTGCGTTTTGTTTTCAACAATGGTGAATTTGCAATTACTGAAACAGAAGGTGTCGCTATTGATATGATCAGTATTTATGACTGCGATGTAATGCCGAATGCTGAATTTTCATACACTGTAGATGGATTGACAGTAACATTTATTAACGAATCCGAAAACGGAACAACTTATGAATGG
>DAOOPK010000119.1:0-8208 GCA_035388205.1 Bacteroidales bacterium | reverse complement strand
TATGGCAAAAGATATTACGGAGGTATTACCGCTTCATATCTTTTTCAATCTAAACTGAAAATAAATCGCAATCTTGAAGAAAATAAAATGGTAAGGCATTATTTCATTATGGGTGGATATAAATTCAGTTTCCAGAATGCTCCTCAACTCGAAATAGAACCTTCTGCACTTATTAAATTAACTGAAATAACACCTCCACAGTTTGATATTAATGTCAAAATGTTTTATGACAAAGATTACTGGTTTGGTATTTCAATACGTCCAGGTGATTCATTTGTTACAACTATAGGGTTCAAACATAATCAATATTATTTCGGCTATGCTTACGACTTTACATTCAGCGATTTGTCTGCATACACATTTGGTTCTCAGGAAATAGTTTTTGGAATGAACATAGGTGAAAATGTACGTAGAAGCCGCTCATTCTTCTAGTCTTTAAATTTGTTATCATAAGTAAAACCGATTTATATCGGTTTTTTATTTAGGATTAACCAATGTCCCAATATATTCCAATATAGTATCTTTACCTTTTCTATTATGTGAAGAAGTTATAATTACAGACGGAAGTTTCTCCCATGTCTCCGATAATACTTTACAAAAATTCTCAAAATTGGAATTCAATACTCTTGTGGATATTTTATCAGACTTAGTAAATACTATACTGAACGGAACAGAATTAATTCCTAACCAATACATAAAATCAATATCCGCTTGTTGTGCTGGTATCCTACTGTCAATCAATACAAACAGACAAACAAGGTTTTTTCGTTTTAATATGTACGATTTTATCATGCTAGAAATTGACTCTCGCATCTTTTTAGAGATTTTCGCATAGCCATACCCCGGTAGGTCAACCAGATACCAGCTTTCATTAATAATAAAATGATTTATTTTTATTGTTTTCCCCGGCACTGATGAAGTCTTCGCTAAACCCTTAACATTTGTAATCATATTTATCAGAGAAGATTTGCCAACATTAGATCTGCCGATAAATGCTATTTCGGGCATGTCATCTTCGGGACATTTTCTGTAATCAACCGATGACATTAAATATTTAGCATTATTTATTATCATTCGAGCTTTTATCTGTTAATATTTTTTCTAATTCATTATATAATCTTTCTTCATTATATGGTTTTGCTACAATGTTCATATTTTTATCAATTATGTACATTGAAGGCGTTGCAAAAACAGCATAATCAATGACAATTTCTCCATCCCAGCCTTTATATTCGCAAATAACATCCCAAGGCATCTCGTTTTCCTTAAGAAAATTTCTTAAAACATCTTCATCCGAGTCTATACTTACTGCCACTATCTCCATATTCGATTCATTAAAGATATTTGATGCCGCTGCTAACCTTGGCATGGTTATTTTACAATGTTCGCACCATGTAGCCCAAAATACTATCAATGTATAATCAGATTTCATTTCTGACAAAGTATATTGTTCCCCCGAAACAGTTATTGCCGTAAAATCAGGAGCCTTCTTACCAACAGAAAGCTCGGTATTACTTCTAATACGCATTTTCAGATTATCATTACCATCACTACATAAATCTCCAAACTCAACGCTAAGTTTTGCAGCCTGCTCATCAAGTCCCAACGACTCAAAACCTGATAATATATACTCAAAAATGAAATTAAATATCTTTGGGTCTTCAAAGAAAATATAATCTAATACTTCATGCCCTGCTGTATAGTAAACTTCCGGATCATTACTCCTGAACAATTTAAAATAATTCAGCACTATCATAGTATATGCGTTCGAGTTCAATAAAGATAGATCATTAAATTCATACAGCTCAAGATAATTTTTCTTAAGATACTCAGATTTTTCGTAATCATTGAATTTACTCGGTATGGATATCTCTCTGAAAGAATTCAAATATCTTCCGGCGAAACTCTCAGCGTCTTGTTTAATAACTTTTTCTAGGTTTTTGTTTTTATGTTTTAACTCTTTACTTAATTCTGATTCTACTTTATTTCTAAATTTTCCGTCAGGGTAAATATTCAATAATTCACTGAGTATATCTATTTTATATTGTGAGATATAATTGGCAATAATATACGAATAAAGTTGTGTATTTTCATCAGACTGCATTATTTCCATATTGTACTGAGGGTTTTCTATTTTTGTCTTTATCTCTATATTTTCTTTATTAAAGATTAGGTCGAAATAATCTTGGGTATCTAGATAAAGTCTATACAGACCAACAGGCTGGTCGCTATATGCAAATTCAAATTCACCATTCTGATCTGTACTTACTGCTTCAATAAGTTTACTCTCATCGCCAAACTGGGAACAAATGCTTATATCCCGCCTATTGTAATTTCCGATTACCCCTTTTAAAGAATACTGTCCGAAGATTTCTCCAACAGTCAACAACAATAAGAATATTAAGACAAATCGCATATTGATGAATTTAATAAAAATCAAAAATAAACATAATAATTAAAAGTAAAAGGCTGCAAAATAATATTTTCAATTTGCAGCCTTTTATATTGAAACCATATTTTTTATTTATTACATGTCTCGCAGTATAAATTCTTTACTTTAGTATTAACAAAAGTTTGTAAAGATAATTTATCCGGAGAGAACAAACCGCAGAAGAAGTTTTTATCCTGTTGTTTAATCCTTTCAAGGGCGTAATAGAAGCTATTTGAATGGACTTTGTTTTCTACTTTAGAACATACAGTTACATAAGTTGTCAAGAATACAAATGGCACATGCTCATCAAAAATGTAAGGCTCAAGTAATCTGATGGCATACTCATAATCAGCATGATTAATAAATACGCTTGCAAGCTTAAGTGAATTTTCCCATGTAAGTTCATTGAATTTAATAATCTCTTTAATCTTATTCATACTTTTGACCACAGTCGGGTGATCAAAGCCAAGCGAATCTTTTACAATATCCATTATCTGATACTGCAATTCTATATTCAACAAATCAACCAGGTCGGTTTTTATTGGAGTATTATAAATTCCATCAATTCTTGTTTGTAATATATCTGTAGATTTTGAATCATTAAGATCAGTAACTACAATCTCACATAGAATATCATTAAATTCCACATAGATATTATTATTATCAAGCTTATTCAAATCATCAATTTTTGTCAGATAGTCTTCATCCAATACATCCATAAATACATACTGTGTCAGCCAGATTTTATTCATATTCAAACCCACATATTCCTTACCCTGAGGGATTCTCATATCAGATACGGCTTTATCCGAATAATGACCGTTAATTACCTGTTTCATTATGTATTTCTGAATTGATAATGCGTAATCAAGTTTGTTTGCCTCAACTGCTTTATTAAACTGGTCAATCACATATCTTTGTTCTTTTTCTCCGGCAATATCATAAGTAATCCACATTGTAACATCGGCATAACGGTGATTTTCCAGAAGAAATTCCATTTCTTTTCTGTGTGCATTTACATAAGCAATAGCCTCTTCAAGATTCATAGTACAGACTTCATCATATATAGTTCCTTTTGCATCTGCTTGCAAATCTTTTAAATTTGGTGCTGTAACAATAGAATCTATAATACTTGCATTTTGATTTTCTTCCAAAGCTTTTACAATGCTTTCTGCTCTCTTTTTTTGCAAAATGGTATTTTCATTATTTGTCCCTTCTAATGACGAAAATGCCGAAATAAAAATTTTGTCAATAATGAAGTCAGGTTCATTTAGAGCTGCAATAACAGGAACCATATCTTCCGGATTGTAGGTATATTTACCTTGTTCGAAAGGAATTCTGAAGTTAAGTTGAGCAGATGTTTCTGTAGGCAAATACTCAGGGACTCCTGCAGGTAAAACAGTATCCGGTAATAATCCGATTTTTGGAACAAAGTCATAAATCTTCTTGTCAACATAAGATTGTGGGATATTGGCACAAACAGATTTGTTTTTAATTATCATAAGATTCAGTTCCACATCTTCAGGTCTTAATTCCAGAGGCAATTCTCCTAATATTACTTCCAATTTTGTCACCTTTGTTTTCTTACCCGCACCTTCGGCTTCAGCCAGATTATTTTTATACAATTTTTTCGACCATATACGTTTTGTCATAAATCCGATATTAGGTCTTGAGAAATCAGCCACATTTTCACCGTTGCAATTGTTATACTGTTCCTTTTGAATAACATCAACAGCTAATGCATCTTTCTTGCCTTTAATAAAACGTTTAAATCTTTTGAGGTCATTATATTTAAATACTATCTCTCCGTTATCATTGATAGACAGTCCACTTTGGAGATCAACAAGATCAGGCATTTTACCTGTAGCTTTCTTGCATAACTTTTCATTAGATGGTTTAAGACCATATTTTTTTGTTGTAACAGGAACAAGAATCCCTCCATCTGCATAATAATTCGAGCCTAATGAGGCATAATTTCCAATGTACATAGAAACAAAAATCTTTTTGCCTGTTTCATCAATTTTAGCACTAATTCCTGCGAAGAAATACTTTTGTGAGAACAAATCATTTGCAAACTTACCTGTCTTCCATCTATCAAGCACCTGATCAGCCAACGATTCATATGTAATAAATTCATTCGACACCCTTATTGTAATTCTGGCGACAAGCTCTGCCCCTACTCCGCTTCCACCTGCGGCAATAAGCCTTGTCCTTACTGTTTTAAACGCACCTTTGCCATCTAAACTGGCATCCTGAGTTTCTGCCATATAAAGTGCGTGTTGAGTCGCAGGATCAATAAAAAAGTCATGAGCTTCAAAACCTTCCAAACCCAACGAATCCATATAATAATTCACTTTATAAAGCATTACTTCCTGAAATAAATTTTCGTTAAATGCCTCCGGATTAATAGGATCAGTGCTATAAACATCCCCATTCATAAATACCTTTTGTGCTTGCACATCTATTGCAAATGCGTACAATCCGACTATTAGGAAAATAATAAACTTATTCATGTATGATAATATATTTAGTTAATATTATTTTTGCCTAAAAATAGATAATTATATTTAATTATAAAAAAATAATTTAGTTTTTTAAGAATATAAGTTGTAACTATGCTCACAACTATACGAATAGATAAATATTTATGGTCCGTAAGAGTCTTTAAGTCACGGAATATGGCCAGTGAAGAATGTAAAAAATCTCATGTTTTAGTAAATAGTTTTCCTGTTAAGCCATCTCATGCTATAAAAGTTAATGATCTTATTCAAATAAAAATGCATCCGATACTGAAATCATTTGCTGTTTTAGGTCTTATTGAAAAAAGGGTTTCTGCTGTCCTAGCTAAACAATACATAAATGACATTACACCTGCAGATGAATATAATAAATTAGAAATGCATAAAAACATCCAACGAATGGCTTTTGTTAAGCAGGAAAAAGGCACGGGAAGACCAACAAAAAAAGATAGAAGACAAATTGATAAATTTAAAACTGACATATAATGATTATTGCAAAACAAAAACGTAAAGAAAATATTATTGAATATATCTTGTATATGCGTCAAATTCAGGATATAATTAGAGCTTCGGATTTTGATATTGAAATAATTGACAAAACTATCATTAATGATTTTAAGGTCGATGATAGCGTAAAATCTGATATGAGACAGTGGTACTCAGATATTATTCTGGATTTAAAAACAGAAAAAAAAGAAGAGGTCGGTGACACTAAAAGACTGGAAGATCTTATTGATAAAATAAATGATTTGCATATTAATTTGCTTAATGATTCAAATGAATACAAACATTCTGAATTGTACCGTTGGGCAAAACCAAATATTGAAGAATACAGAAAATTATCAAAACAGGAACAAGCAAACGATATAAAAGTATGCCTTGATGCACTATATAGCTTATTATTACTAAGATTAATAGGAAAAGACTTCTCTGAAGACACTATGCAAGCAATGCAAACCTTCAGCAATTTAATGGCACATCTTGCTTTGCATTTCCGAAAACGAGAAATGTAATTAGTCGAAGTTAGAAAAACTAAACTTGAACAATAAATAAACCCCTAGATAGACTGTATAAACAGAATTGTACTCAACACACTTTAGACACTTTTTACCCTGGCATAGTCGAAGGGTAGGCACTTTAGGCACTTTAGGCACTTCTTAAACTACTTATACTTCGGATCATATCCCGACAAATTCAATATTTTTTGATAATCTGTTTCCTCCATCAGCTCAGGTACTGAAACATTATTGTTTTTCATATATGATTTGACTATTTGTAATCCCAACCAGTTTGCAGCACGAGGAGGACTGTCGGGACCAAACTGATATGTGAATGGAGCGTTTTCAACAAACTTTCGGATTGTCAGATAATCTGTCACAAACAATAGTTTCTCTTCAATAATATTTGTCCACATTTCTCTTTCATATTGTTTACAAAAGCCCAATTGCTTTTCGGTATATTTATTCTTTCTCGCTTCATCAAAATCAGGATACATTGCATCCAGAAAGTACAGCTTACGACCATTATAGATTATATATTCCAACAGGTTTTCAGACTTGGGCATAAAAGGGTATTGAGCCTCATAATAAGCCGACATTACATCTATTGGGATTTGTTCTTTTACCATTTCTGTCCTAGCAAAATCAGGTATATCTAATAGATTATATAATTCGCAATCACTACCCAAATACTTATCAAGACCAATACCAATAAAATTTTCGGTTACAATTACAGAATGATTAAACCCTGCAATAAAACTTACGATTCGAGGAACTTTAAGCTTTGGATAATAATAAACCAGATGCTTAAAACCTTCAGTTAGCTCATCATCTATTGAACTCATATCAGTAAAAACTCTATTCACCTCTTTAGTTGCCTCAGTAACGGAATAATCACTTAAAAATGTCTGCAAATAAGTAAGATATGACTGATTTTCAGTTCCACCAATGCTAATTATATCATAATTATAAATCTCAAAAAAATCAGTATATTTTTCACTTAATTTATTGATTTTTTTATAAGGATCTCCATCCAAAACTGCATCAAGTTCCTTATCAAATCTTTCTACCCTGACTTCTATATCTATGTCGGAAACATCAACATCCAAAGGATTCCTATTCACAAAATGTCTTATAACAAATACTCCAATTACTACTAAAAGCGTAATTATAACTACATAAATTAAATTCTTCTTAATTTTTGTCATAACAAAAAAATTATTATTTTTGTGTTATCAATATTAAAATTTAAAACCTTAAAGATATGAAAAAAATAATCGTTTGCATAATCGCAACAGTTTTAAGCGGAAGTATTTTTGCACAAAAAGTTTCAGGAGGATTATTTTTTGGTCCGACTATGTCATGGATGGGAACAGACAGTAAAACCATTGATCCTGACGGAATGAAATTCGGATACAATTTTGGAGCTTTAATTGACTTGAATTTAATTGACAATTTTGCAATTTCTACAGGTATTCAGTTTAACAAATTAGGTGGAAATTTAAACTATGTTTATACTGCCAACAAAATAATTACTTCAGAAGGAGACACCGTGCTGAATGCGGGTAAAACAAGCTATAATCTGAATTATCTGGCAATACCTTTCGGGTTTAAAGGGAAAACCAACGAAATCGGATATTTGACATATTTCCTTAAAGCAGGTGTTACACCATTAATTAATATAAAAACCTTAGGAACAATAGGAACTTTGGAAGATGTATTATTAGACGAAATAAATTTATTCAATATGGGTTGGCACATAGGCGGGGGTGCTGAATATTCGCTTTCGGGTAATACCAGAATTTTATTCGAAATAATGTACACCGGAGGATTATTCGACGTTGACAAGACTACTGTCTATTCTAATGAAGGACATACAGCTGAAACTAATCCAAAAGTAACCCTAAGTGATATACATTTAAAAGTTGGTATTTTATTTTAATAATTACGTTCTTGAATACACGCCCGGCCGTTTATTCTGTCGGGCTTTTTAATTCTCTTTATTATGAAAATTGCTTTAGCACAGTTAAATTATCATATTGGAAATCTAGAATTCAATAGTGGGAAAATTATTGATTGTATTAAAACTGCGGAACAAAATAGTGTTGACTTGATTGTTTTTTCGGAATTATGTATTTGTGGCTATAGCCCTTTAGACATGCTCGAAAGTAAAGTTTTTATTGATAAATGTTATGAAAACCTGAAAGAAATTTGTACTTACACTCAAAAAATAGCTGCCATAATTGGACTTCCTACAATT
>DAOOPK010000118.1:0-8325 GCA_035388205.1 Bacteroidales bacterium | reverse complement strand
AACAAGTTGAAATTTTATTACCGCACTAATTTATAGGAGCGTATGAAGTCAGGAATAATAAAGAAATAAGGTATTTATTTAGGTGGGTGTTTAATTAAATACCAATTTTTGAGCTAGCGATAGTTAAAAAGCATGGGGCATAGAGCATGGAGCACAGGGTATTTTGCCTGAGATAAAAGTTATAAATAGACTTTATGGATTTTTAAATCAAGAAAAATAATCTTTATTTACAGTAATGATAGCTCTATGCACCTTGCACCATGCCTTTTTGGAAATGCTCACTATTATTATAAATTTTCTTCTACCAGCTAAATAATTACGAAATAAGCTATTTTAAAATCTAATCTGTGAAACTGTGGTAAAATTTGTTTTTACCGGACAATAGTTATCTTATTTAACTAATTTTTACCAGATACTAGCCCATTTTTCAGGTGGCAGATACATTTTATCTCCCTCTTTAATACCAAATGCTTCGTGAAATTCTTTAATGCCGGGTAATTGTCCGTTAACACGCCATTCTCCAAGGGAATGGACATCTTCTTTTGTTCTGCGTCTTATTTCGGTTTCGCGGATATTTTGCCCCCAAATTTTTGCATACGATAAATAAAATCTCTGTTCTGCAGTAAAGCCATCAATTTTTTCAGGTCTAGTATCTCCTAAAGCAATCATTAAAGCATCATAAGATATTTTCAATCCTCCGTAATCAGCTATATTTTCACCCAGAGACAATTTTCCATCTGCATTCAAATCCGGCAAAACCAAAATATTATCGTATCTTTCTACCAGAATTTTTGATTTTTCGTCAAATCTTTTTGCATCTTCTTCTGTCCACCAATCTTTAAGATTGCCGTCTTTATCATAGTTTCTTCCTTTATCATCGAAACCGTGTGTCATTTCGTGACCAATTACTACCCCGATTGCACCATAATTAACTGCATCATCTGCCTCAAGATAGAAAAACGGTGGTTGTAATATACCTGCAGGAAAACATATTTCATTCATACTTGCACTATAATAAGCATTAACCGTTTGAGGAGTCATAAACCATTGCGCTCTGTCAACAGGTTTTCCGATTTTTGAAATCATATCATCAAATTCGAATTCATTAGCCCTGAATATATTACTCAAATAATAATCCTCAATAATATTCAGATTTTCATAATCTCTCCATTTGTCAGGATATCCGATTTTTACATTTATTGCTGCAAGTTTTTCGAGAGCTTTAACTTTTGTTTCCTCACTCATCCAGTCAAGTTTCTTTAACCTTTCACCGAATGCAAACCTCAGGTTTTCAACGAGATCAATCATTCTCTGTTTTGCTTCTGGAGGAAAATATTCTTTAACAAATATCTGTCCCACAGCTTCTCCCAAACATGAATTCGTCTTATTTACAACTCTTCTCCATCTTGGTTGCTGTACCAAGGCTCCTGTAAGAAATTTTCCGTAAAATTCCCAGTCAGCATCACATATTTCAGAATGTAAATATTGTGCCGAATAGTTTATTACATTCCAGGTGAAATACAATTTCCATGTTTCGATATCTGTGGTTTTAAAAACTTTTGAAAACTCTTTGAAAAACTCGGGCTGACTTACATTAATTGTTCCTAGTACCGGCAACCCAATTATATTAAAATAAGTTTGAAAGTCAAAATCGGGAGAAATCATATCTAATTCTTTCAAAGTCATTCTATTGGTAGTAGCGAATGGATCTCTCAGTTCAAGATTTGTCATTGATTTATTAGCAAGTTTATATTCAAAATCGAATATTTTCTTTGCCGCATTTTCTGCTTCATTTTCTTTATAGCCTGCAATCACGAACATTTTTGCCACATGCTTTAAATATTCATTACGAATCTCAACAGATCTCGCATCATCAGAAGTATAATAATCTCTGTTTGGCAAGCCCAGTCCTCCCTGATAAAGGTATGCGATTTCCATATTACTGTCTTCTGTGTCAGCAGCACCAAATATTGCAAAAGAGGATGAAATGCCTATTTTATGGAGTTTTGCAATTTGTTCAATTACATCTTCTTTGGTCGAAATTTTATTTATTTCATCAATTAGCCCCTCTATAGGAGTCAATTTATCGCTTTCAATTTTTACAGTATCCATACCCAATCTGTAGAAAGTTTCAATTTTCCATTCAATTGAATTCACTGGGTTTTCTTTTTCCGACAGACCAGTAATTAGATCGTTGACTTTCTGATTTGTTTCTTTTGCCAATAGGTCAAAAGCTCCAAATCTACTTTCTTCGTCAGGTAATGGATTATTCTTTTGCCACCCTCCGGTAGCATATTGATAAAAATCTTCAGTTGGACTTATAGTTGTATCCAAGTCTGATAAATTAATAGCTTTAATTTCCTTTTGTTCCATTTTTTGAGTTTTAGGATTACAAGAATAAAAAATAATACAAATCACTGCGACTGATAAAAAAAGAATCTTTCTGTTCATCATTCCTAAGTTTAATAATTAAAATGTTTCAATTTAGAATTCGTAATTGACTATTCGTAATTCGTAATTAAAATTTCAGTTTTCACAATATTAACTGTTTTTTCTGAAACTTATCCTTTTCTCCTCACCCTTTAACAATCTTTTAATATTTTTCTTATGTGTAATCACTATTAAAATTGACGCAATTACAGAAAAAATAGTAAGAGTCAAAGATTCTCCTCCAGTGATAAGATACATTATTATAGGGAATGATAATGCTGCTGAAATTGAAGATACAGAAACGATACGAGAGATTAAAAATACCACAACAAAAACTCCGAAAGTTATTCCTGCCACTAACGGATATAAAGCAAGCACCAACCCCAACATCGAAGCAACTCCCTTACCCCCTCTGAATCCGGTATAAAGAGGGAAAATATGACCAATTACTGCCGAAATCCCAAACAAAAGTTTTATTTGATAATAAAATTCAGTTCCATTTGTAATTTCAGGAACAAACACGATTAATTGAACAGCTATAAAACTCTTTACAATATCTGCAATAAAAACAGGAATAGCCGCTTTATAACCAAGTACTCTTAATGTGTTTGTAGCCCCCGCATTTTTACTGCCATGTTCACGCACATCAACCTTAAAGAACCATTTCCCAAACCATACAGCCGAACTAAAAGACCCTATAAGATACGAAACTATTGTAAAAAGTATTATATATGAATACATTTTTTAAATATTTTAATAAAACTGTCATGATAAGGGAAAAAGTCGGTAATCAGTAATCGGTAATCGGTAATCGGTACTTAGACACCCACTGGCTGTCGCTCAGGGCTGCTCAGTAGCCGAATTGGTGATCAGTAACTTCGAACTGTGAGGTCACTGAGCACAGTCGAAGTGCCGAACTCCGAACTTTCAACTTCCCATTTCAATATTTATTCGACCTTTCCATATCACGTTTTGAATCCTTTGTCTTTATATCTTCACGTTTATCATGAATTTTTTTCCCTTTTGCCAAAGCAATTTCCAATTTTGCAAGTCCTTTTTCGTTGATTGTCAACCCTATCGGGACTATTGTTAAGCCTTTTTCTGTAACTTTTTTTTGCAATTTATTCAGTTCCCTTCGATTTAAAAGCAATTTCCTGTCTCTTTTTGGTTCGTGATTGTTACAAGTTCCTAAGACATATTCTGCAATATGAATTCCTGTTACCCACAACTCCGAATCTTTAAATACACAAAAAGAATCAGAAAAATTTATTTTACCTTCTCGTATTGACTTTATCTCTGTTCCCAATAAAACTATACCTGCAGTATATTTCTCAATAAACTCATATTTGAAATATGCTTTCTTGTTTTTATAAAATATAATTTTTTCAGCCATACATTAAAACACAAAATCGAAAAAAGGATAAACCAAAGCAAAATTCAGTACCAGATAAACCCCAATAAAAAGTAAAGAAATCACTGAATAAATCACAATTATATCAGATTTAGCCGGTTTTAATAAATTTACTACAGCCCAATACAAAACAAAAAATGTATATAAAGATATAATTCCGAGGAAGAATAAGCCCGGGAACAAACTTATAAGAGCAATCCCCAGATAAAATGGAATTAAACTCACAAAAGTCAGTGCAGCAACTTTTGATTTTGATTTCTTAATATTAAAATAAGGCAACAATCCATTAACAGAAAATACTATTATGAAAAAATACAAAATATCTATTACAAGATTTACAACAGCGTATAGAATGATATATTTTGCATCAGTAACGGACAAATAAGCCAGAGTTTTTCCAACAAACCGTGAAATAAACAATGTTATAAGCGTCATAACTAAAAACGGACTGATAATATCTTTAAAACTGATTTTATCAGAATCATATCTTAGCCAGCCCAATACCGGATTATAAAGAATTTTCAGAAACTTGTTTATAATCTCTTTTGTAGTCATAATAATTTTAATGTTTACAAAATTAGTTTATTTTTTGTATTTTTATGTCTGTAAAAACAGTAAAGATGCTAACAAAATATAATCTTATTGTAATAACAGGAGCCACAGCAGGTGGAAAGACTTCAGTTGCTGCGAATCTCGCATTGAAAATAGACGGAGAAATAATAAGTGCAGACAGTCGTCAGGTTTATAGAGGTATGGATATTGGCACCGGAAAAGATCTAGATGATTATAATATTAATGGCGTACAAATCCCATATCATTTAATAAACATAGTAGAAGCAGGAACAAAATATAATGTTTTCGAATACCGAAAAGACTTTTTTAAGGTTTATTCAGAAATTACTTATCGTAATAAAATTCCGATTCTTTGCGGTGGAACAGGATTATATATTGACTCGGTAATAAAAGATTATCAATTACTAAAAGTTCCTGTAAATGATAAACTTAGGGAAGAACTAAAAAATCTTTCGATTGAAGAACTTGAAAATATATTGATAACTTATAAAAAACTCCATAACCGTAGCGATTTAGATACTACAAAACGTGCAATCAGAGCTATTGAGATAGCCGATTTTAATTCACGAAATGAAATAATAAATGATAAAAAGCCAAAGATTGGACCAATTATATTTGGTATTTTATATAACCGCGAAGAACGCAGAAATAGAATTACCGAACGTCTTAAATATAGGCTCGAAAACGGTATGATTGAAGAAGCAAAAAAATTGATTGATTCTGGAATTACATACGAAGATTTAGAATATTATGGTCTGGAATACAAATTTCTTTCATGGTATCTGTCAGGAAAAATAAATTATGACGAACTGTTTTTACAGCTAAATTCTGCTATTCATCAATTCTCAAAACGTCAAATGACATGGTTCAGAAAAATGGAAAAAGAAGGAACTAAAATTAATTGGATTGACGGAAATTTAAGTATGGAAGAGAAAATGGATGTTATGATTGATTACTTAAAATGACTTAAAAACCTCTCTTGCTATAAAACAAAAAAAGGTCTGAAAAATCAGACCTTTTTAATATTATTCCTGAGTTTTTTGTTCAGGATTATCTTCTTTTGGAGGTCTAGGTAAAAGTGCTTTACGGCTTAATTTTAATTTTCCTGATTTTTGGTCAATATCTATTAATTTGACTTCTATTTCCATACCTTCTTTAAGGACTTCCTCAACAGATTTGATACGTTTCCAGTCAATTTCAGAAATATGTAGCAAGCCTTGTGTATTTGGAAGAATCTCGACGAAAGCACCAAAAGTAGTAATTCCTTTAACCTTCCCCTTGTAAATTTCGTTTATTTCAGGTACTTTAACAATATTCATAACTCTTTCTCTTGCAGCTAACATATCCGGACCACTTAATGCGGATATCTCTACATAACCTTTATCTTCAACTTCTGTAATTGAAATAATAGTATTCGTCAAAGCCTGAATTTCCTGAATAATCTTTCCACCCGGACCGATAACAGCTCCAATCATGTCTTTAGGGATTACTATAGTCTCGATGCGTGGAGCATGATCTTTGTAATTTGAACGAGGTTCTGGTATAGTTTTTAGCATTTCACCCAAAATATGAGCTCTACCTTCTTTTGCCTGATTCAGAGCTTGTTCAAGTACATCATAAGACAATCCGTCAACCTTAATGTCCATTTGTGTAGCAGTTATTCCGTCAGGAGTACCACAAACTTTAAAATCCATATCTCCCAAATGGTCTTCGTCACCTAAAATGTCGCTAAGAATTGCATATTTTTTTGTCTTTGGATCAGAAATCAGTCCCATAGCTATCCCACTGACAGGTTTTGAAATGGGAACACCTGCGTCCATCAAAGCCAAACATCCGGCACAAACCGTTGCCATTGATGATGAGCCGTTCGATTCCAAAATATCTGATACTACTCTAACCGTATAAGGGAATTTTTCACCTTTCACAGGAATTACCTTTGACAAAGCTCTGTGAGCTAGATTACCATGACCTACTTCACGACGTCCTACTCCTCTGTATGGTTTAGCTTCTCCTGTTGAAAATGCTGGGAAATTATAATGCAAAACAAAAGGTGAATATCCAGCAATCATAACTCCATCAATCATTTGTTCATCAAGTTTGTTACCTAAAGTCACAGTTGTAATTGATTGGGTTTCGCCTCGTGTAAAAATTGCAGAGCCATGAGCAGCTGGTAAACAATCAACTTCTGACCATATAGGACGAATTTGATTTGTTTTTCTACCATCAAGTCTAACTTTTTCATTCAGAACCATCTGACGAACAGCTTCTTTTTCAACTACATGATAATACCTGTCAACATATTTGGTAACTATTTCACGCTCTTCTTCAGAATATTGACTTAAGAATTCTTCTTTTACCGTAGCAAAAAGTCTTTGCCTTTCATGTTTGTCAGCAGTTTGGGTGAAAGCAGCAGCATAAGCCTTATCATAAGTTTCGTCCCAGACTTTTTTTCTCAAATCTTCGTCATTAGTTTCATGACAATATTCTTTAAATCCTTTAATACCACATGCTTCTCTTAATTCAAGCTGTGCTTTACATTGTATTTTTATTGCTTCATGAGCAAATTTAATTGCCTCCAGCATTTCTTTTTCTGACACTTCATTCATCTCGCCTTCAACCATCATAATATTTTCGATAGTTGCAGCCACAATTAAATCAATATCAGCCCTTTTATTATCTTCAAAAGATGGATTTATAACAAAGTTCCCGTCAATTCTGGAAACCCTTACTTCAGAAATAGGACCATTAAAGGGGATATCCGAAACTGCAATTGCTGCAGATGCTGCAAGACCAGCTAAAGCATCAGGCATATCATTTTTATCTGCGGACATCAATAAAACATTAACAAATGTTTCTGCATGAAAATCATCTGGGAATAATGGACGCAATGCTCTATCAACAAGTCTTGAAATCAGAATTTCATAATCTGATGGTCGTCCTTCGCGTTTATTAAAGCCTCCGGGAAACCTACCTACTGAGGCGTATTTCTCTTTATATTCAACTGATAAAGGCATAAAATCAACATCTTCTTTTGCCTCATCTGCAACAACTACTGTTGCCAATAACATGGTTTTACCCATCTTCACCACAACTGAACCTGTTGCTTGCTTGGCCAGTTTGCCGGTGGAAATCTCAATTTCTCTGCCGTCACTTAATTTGACGACTTTTTTAATTTCATTGTACATTTTTATCTATAGTTTAAATTACTTTATAAAAAAAAAGCAAAACTCAATGTCTTGCTTTTTGGGAGTCTTAGCGACGCAAACCCAACTTCTTTACAATCGCTCTGTATCTTTCGATGTCGTTGTCTTTTAAATAGTCCAACAATCTTCTTCTCTTTCCTACCAAACCTATCAATGCCCTTTGAGTACCAAAATCTTTTTTATTAGTTTTCAGATACTCTGTTAAGTGATTGATACGGTAGGAAAATAGTGCTATCTGAGGCTCTGGTGAGCCGGTATCACTATTAGACTTCCCGTGTTCTGTGAAGATTTCTTTCTTCTTTTCTGAATCTAAATAACTTTTCATCACTTATTATTTATTAATTAAAATTTAAGGCAGCAAAAGTAATCTAATGTTTTGAAAAAACAAAATTAATTTTTCTTTATTGGCTATTCATCGCCCTTTTCAATAACTACCTGCTTAAATATCTGATAAATAAACATGATATTTCCTAAAAATATCAGAATTATACCCATAATCCGCAAAAAACTATAATCATTCTGTAGTTCAGATAAAGGTTTTGCAGATAACATAAACAAGCCCAAAAGCAGGTAAAACAAAAACAATAATGTGTTTCCCAAACCCAATATTAAAGGTGAATATGTACTAATTTTTTTTGTATTAGAAGATAATCTTATATAGAAGAAAATGAAAATAAAACCTTCCAGTGAGAATAAAATAGCAGTTTT
>DAOOPK010000117.1:7425-8328 GCA_035388205.1 Bacteroidales bacterium | reverse complement strand
GAAAGCAGTTTTCGGTGAACATGCCTATAAACTGAATATCAGTTCTACAAAGTCTATTGTAGGACATCTTCTCGGTGCTGCCGGAGCAATGGAAGCTTCTTTTGCAATTATGTCTATTGTTGACCAAATAATACCTCCAACTATTAATCATCAAAAAGTTGATGAGAATATTGATCCGAAATTAAATCTGACTCTTCACAAAGCTCAAAAAAGAAATGTGAAGTATGCGATGAGCAATACTTTTGGTTTTGGAGGTCATAATACTTGTGTGATTTTCAAAAAAGCAGAATAGCTTAAATGAATATTTTTCTTTTTAAAAGAAAAACAAAAGAAGAAAAAGAATTATCCGATATTCTAAAGAAAATTACAGGATTCAGGATAAAGAATCTTGAATTGTTTAAAACTGCATTAAGACATTCATCTGCAGCAATTCTTCATAATGGCAAATTATACAATAACGAAAGACTTGAATTTGTCGGAGATTCAATTTTGAACGCTATTGTCAGCGATATACTTTATATTGAGTTTCCTAAAGCTAGTGAAGGTAAATTGTCTGTATTAAGATCATTAATTGTTAATAGACAAAGTCTGAACAAAATTGCAGAAGATTTGCATCTTGACGATTTAGTGATATATCGTAATACGGGTAATTCTCCTATGAAAAACCTTGCAGGAAATTCTTTTGAAGCATTATTAGGGGCATTATATTTTGACAGAGGTTATAAGTCCTGTAAAACATTCATTAAAGGGATTATATCTAAGCATTTCGATCTGAGAAATCTTCTTAAACAAACTAAAGATTATAAATCTAAATTGCTCCAATTTATGCAGAAGTATAAACTTGATATTGTTTTCAACACTTATGAAAATTGTGAGTCGAATGAGAAAAATATCCACTTTTGT
>DAOOPK010000117.1:0-7415 GCA_035388205.1 Bacteroidales bacterium | reverse complement strand
CTGAAGGTAAAGCATGGTCAAAGAAAGAAGCTGAACAAAAAGCTTCTCATTATGCTCTAAAAGCATTGAAAAATAACGATTTTCATGATATCGAATAAATAGTTTTTAAACATATCACTATGTAAATAATGTAATTCAAATACCGATTTTCTTATTTTATTATTTACATTTGTAGTAATGAAAACTAAAAAGCTAAAATATACACCTGAGTTTAATTTTGCTCTTGTCGGGATATCCTCAAGCGATGATGATTATAAATTATCTTGGCATTTAAGTGAAGTTCTATTGAAAGAATTTGTTAGATGTGATGACCTTGAAATCAGAGATTCGAGGTTTTCGGAATTCTTATTCTTTAGCATTTATGAAATTGTTGACCATATCGAAAATGAAAATATTAGAATAGTTTCGAATAAAGCTAAAGGAGGCTTTTTGATTGATGAGTTAAAAAATATAGATTACTTTATTCTGATTTACGATTATGAAAATTTAGGGTTTATTGATGATTTGATTAACAAATTAAAAGCAATAAATAGCATTTCAGCAGTGTTTAGACTTAATCCCGGAAATTTGAAATCGAGAGAAAAACTATTATTCTAACAGATAAAAAATGGGAATAATTGCGAGACAAACAATAAAAGGTTCGATATATTCTTATCTGGGGGCTTTTATAGGCTTTATAAATGTCGGGCTAATTATGCCTCAAATATTTTCAACAGCCGAAATAGGATTGACAAATCTTTTGGTTGCAGTTTCGGCAATTTTTGGACAATTTGGTAGTCTTGGTTTTATAAATGTAACTCTACGTCAATTCCCATATTTCAGGGATGAGAAAAACAATCATAATGGGTTTCTATTTTTCTTGTTGGCAGTAGGAACTCTTGGGTTTCTGCTTTGTTCGGGGGCTTATTACATACTTAAACCGAGTCTGATAGCCGAAAATGTAGATAAGTCGCCCCTTTTTGCCGAGTATGTGTATTTGTTAATTCCACTCATTTTTATTACAATCTTTCATCTGTTGATTGATACTTATAACCGCGTTTTATTCAATGCATCGTTTGGACTGTTTGTCAAAGAGTTTCTTCTGCGAATACTTAATCTTTTCGGAATATTGTTGTTTTATTTTGGAGTTTTTGATTTTCATGATTTTATTATTTTTTATACAATATCTTATGGGATTCCGGTAATGCTGATATGCTTATTGCTGATGTATAAGCACCAGTTTAAATTAAAGCCTTCATTTTCAATTTTAAAGCCTTCATTTTTACGAGAAATAATAAGCGTTGCTGCATTTGGATCAATTTCCGGATTTAGCGGTATGGTTATAATGCAACTTGACAGGTATCTGATAAATCATTATTGCGATTTAAGTGCGACAGGAATTTATTCAACCGTGTTCTTTTTTGGTAGTGTAATTCTGTTACCGGGGCGTTCTCTAATCCGTATTTCAGGATCACTAATCGCAGAAGCATTTAAGAATAATGATAATAAAAAGGTTGACTTGATTTATCGTAAAAGTACGACAAGTCTTACGATTATTGGACTAATGCTTTTTATATTAATTTGGGGGAATGTTAATAATATACTCCAATTGTTGCCGGAAGAGTTCTCCCAAGGTAAATATGTAATCTTATGTATTGCTTTAGCACATGTATTACAGATGGTTGCCAGTGTTAGCGGGGAAATAATACAATTCAGCAAATATTATAGGCAGCATGTCGTAATTATGATAGTATTAATCATTTCAATAATTTGTCTGAATATAATAATGTTACCTATCTGGGGAATAATCGGTGCAGGAATAGCATCGGCGATTTCATTCTTTATATATTTTATACTCAGGTTTATTTATATTAAAATCAAATTTGGATTTCAACCTTTCGATTGGAAGCATTTGATAATAATATTGATGAGTGCAAGCTCATACTTTATTTCTTTATTATTACCTCAGGTAGGGAATTTTGTTGTAGATATAATCATTCGTTCAGGATTGCTATGTGTCCTGTTTGGAATCCCACTTTATTTTACAGGTTATTCGGAAGAATATAATTTATTGGTTTTAAGAGTTCTGAAAATGTTTAAGATAAAAAAACAATAAATATCTCTTAAGACTTATATTATAATGTCCGTCTTGTTCAAAAATCAGAAAAAAAACGTAATTTTGTCAAAAAAGTAATATGGGAATAGGAAGTTTTTTCAAATTGCCTCAATATAATGTGTTTGATTATAAACCAAGGTTTTACGATCCGCAAAAAGAAGAAAGAAAAGAAAAGCTTAATGATTTGCGGAAATCTTTAGGTAAAAAACCTTTGGATGCTGATGAAATTGTTAAGCCCGGAAGTTCAATAAAGGGAAGTTTCAGACCTAAGATGAGAAGGACATCTTTCAGGAGCAGGAGTTCAACGATAAGATTAGTGTTGATAATTGCAGTTTTATTGTTTCTTTCTTACCTTATTCTTAATTCGGATTTTAGTTCTGTTGTAAAATTTTTAGGTAAGTAATGACAGATATTATTAGGTTACTATCAGATTCCGTTGCAAACCAGATTGCAGCAGGCGAGGTCATACAACGTCCGGCTTCCGTTGTAAAAGAATTGGTGGAAAATGCCGTTGATGCGGGAGCAAAAGAGATACAGATAATCATTAAAGATGCTGGCAAAACACTTATTCAGGTCATTGATAATGGAAATGGGATGTCTCCTGTGGATGCCCGCATGGCTTTTGAACGCCACGCAACTTCTAAAATATCTGAGGCTAAAGATTTGTTTGCAATCAGAACAATGGGTTTTCGTGGTGAAGCTTTGGCTTCAATTGCAGCAGTTTCAACAGTGGAACTTAAAACCAAAAGGGAAACTGATGATGTGGGTACCAAAATCGTCATTAGTGGTTCCGAGGTTGTTTCGCAAGAACCTGAAACTTGTGCCAAAGGCTCAAATTTTATGGTTAAAAATCTTTTTTTCAATGTTCCTGCCAGAAGAAAATTTTTAAAATCTGATAACATTGAAAATAGAAATATTGTATCAGAAGCCTATCGAATTGTTCTTGCTCATTTCGAATTATCATTTTTATTAGTAATTGATAACAAAACCGTACTAAAACTAAGCCCCGAAAATCTAAGACAAAGAATTGTAAATGTTTTTGGGAAATCGCTTAACCAGAATCTGATACATGTAAACTTGATAACATCACTAATTACTATAAACGGCTTTATAGCAAAACCTGAAAGATCACGAAAAAGCACATCTGAACAATTTTTCTTTGTCAACAACAGATATATGTTGCATCCATATTTTAGGAAATCTGTGGCAATGGCTTATGACAAATTGGTTGCCGAAGGGGAGCATCCTTGTTTCTTTCTCTATTTTGAAACAAGTCCTTCCAGTATAGATATTAATATTCATCCTACCAAAACAGAGATTAAATTTGAAGATGAACAGGCAATTTTTCAGATATTGAATGCCGCAGTAAAAGAAGCTTTAGGGAAATTTAATATCATCCCGGGACTTGATTTTGAAGAGGATATCACTAGGGACATACATTTGACATCAAAAACGACTGTAAAGCCTCCGGTAATAACTGTAAATCCGGATTATAATCCATTTGAATCAAAATCAGAAAGAGGAGTAACGCCTCCAAAGAATTGGCAAAACCTGTATACAGATAGTCATACAAAGACTCCGGATGATTTTTATTTGCCGCCACAAAATGTTTCCACTGAAGATAATCAGCTTATACCGGTGCAGAAGCAATTTGCAGAGCAATCAAAAAATGTATTCTTTCAACTGAAAAACAAATATATCCTGACTTCAGGTAAATCAGGCATGATAGTCATTGATCAGAAAAGAGCACATGAAAGAATCCTATTCGAAAAATTTATGAACTTGCTAGAAACACGTAAAGGAGTGATACAAAAATCGTTGTTCCCTGTTATTTATGAACCCGGTCCCGAAGACAGAGCTGTATTAATGGAAATATTGACCGAGTTGAATAACATTGGCTTCGAAATAGTTCTGATTGGGAAAAGCCGTTTCGAAATTCGAGGAGTTCCTGGCGACCTGACTGATGTTGACCCACTAAAGACTATTGAACAGATGGTGTATGTCTTAGGTGAGGTTTCTGCTTCTGCTGAAATGGTCTTAAATGAAAAAATTGCTCTTTCTCTTGCTAAAACCGCTGCTTTTAAAATTGGAAAAGTGCTCAAAGAAGAAGAAATGCAGGATCTGTTCTATAAATTGATGTCTTGCTCAAACCATAATTATACCATTGAGGGTAAAAAAGTTATGGAAATAATTAATATTGATGAGATTGAAAAGAAATTAAATTAACGAATTATGGATTTTCAAAGAAAGGGAATTTTTGATTTACCACCGGTAGTAAAAACCTTACTTATAATTAATATTGCTTTGTTTGTGATTAAGATGATAGTTCCTTCAATCTCAATGAAGCTCGCAATATTTAGCTATAAATCAGATTTGTTTGAGCCCTACCAGCTGATTACCCACATGTTTATGCATGGCGATTTCTGGCATCTTTTCTTTAATATGTTTGCTCTTTATATGTTTGGAAAAATCCTTGAAGATGTTTGGGGGCCGAAACGTTTTTTGATTTATTATTTCTTTACCGGATTGGGGGCTGCAGTGTTACATTTGTTGGTAATTAACTTCGAAATTAATTCTCTGATTTCACAAATGGATTACGAACAAGTTCAAATGGTATTGAAAGATGGGGCTAATGTCTTGCTACAAGGCAAGAATTATATTGATGTTGACATGCGAGATTTGAATTTGATGATTAACACACCCACAGTAGGCGCATCGGGAGCAATTTATGGTTTATTGCTGGCTTTTGCAATGCTTTTCCCCAACGCTTTATTATATATCTACGCCGCAATACCAATAAGGGCTAAATATCTTGTAATAATTCTTGTTGCAATTGAATTGTTTATGGGATATCTTAATCGTAGCGGAGATAATATTGCACACTTTGCACACTTAGGGGGAATGTTATTCGGTCTGGTTTTCGTTCTTATATGGAATAAGTGGAAATTCAATCGTTGGCAATAAATGAGATTTATTGATGAAATAAAGTATAGTTTTAAGATTAAGAATAATTTTAATATTCTTATTTACATTAACTTAATTGTTTTTGTATCAATTCTCGTAAGTAAGATCATTATTCAACTGTTTGAATTGTATGGTTTTGAAGCAATTGAATGGCTTGCTGTTCCGGCAGGAACTTCTAATCTTTTGCACAGACCATGGACAATTGTAACTTATATGTTTACTCATGAAAGTTTTTTACATATTCTTTTTAATCTTTTAGTCTTTTACTGGTTTGGAAAACTGTTTTTGCAATATCTTTCACAAAGACAGCTGCTTTGCATCTATTTGATGGGAGGTATTGCAGGTGCATTGTTTTACATAGTTGCTTTTAATACCATTCCTGCATTTTCGTTTATAAGATATTTTTCAGTTGCACTGGGAGCTTCGGCTTCGGTAATGGCAATTGTGTTTTCTGTTGTTACTCTTGTGCCAAATCAGGATGTGTATATGCTGTTTTTTGGCAGAGTTAAACTAAAATATCTGGCGATTTTTATTGTTATTATTGACCTGATAAGTATCCCTTTAGATAATGCAGGAGGTCATATCGCTCATCTGGGAGGTGCTTTTCTGGGGTTTGTATTTGTACGTTATTACAAAAAAGGAACGGATATTACTATTTGGTTATCAAGATTTTTGTATGGAATTAAGGAGCTTTTTATACCCGATAGAGAACTAAAAGTAAAATATCGCAATAAAAACAAGAAATCAAATGCTCCTGAAACAGATATGGAATATAATGCAAGAAAAAAAGCAGATCAGGACGAAATAGACAAAATACTGGATAAAATCGCAAAGTCCGGTTACGGAAGTTTGTCTCCGGCAGAGAAAGAAAGACTTTTTAAGGCAAGTAATAAAAAGTAGAAAGTGAAAACATTTAAGCGAATATTACTTATAACAAATATTGTTATTGTAGCAATGTTAATTGCTTGCTATTTTTCTGTTTATATCTCGCCGTCAAAAACATTAGCGGTGGCTTTATTACCGTTTATATATTCAGGATTATTGATAGCTAATGCATTATTTGTTGTTTTATGGTTATTCATCAACTGGAAATACTCGTTAATTTCGGCATTATCAATAGTTATAGGGATTAAGTTTTTGGGACTTATTTATCCTGTGTTGTCATTATTTGCAGGATCAGATACAGGTGATTTAAAAATAATGACATATAATGTCAGGGTTTTTGGGCTATATGATTGGCAAAACAATACAAGAATCAAAGCCGATATAATTAAACTGATAGAGGAAGAAAACCCTGATATTATATGTCTTCAGGAAGTTTACTGGAATGGCTCTGACAGGAGTTTTATAACACTTGATTCAATAAAGATAGTTTTAGATGCAGATTATGATTTTAGATTTGCTACATCACATACTGTGGGCGGGCAGAATTATGGACTTGCAACAATTTCCAGATATCAGATATTAAATTCATTTTCGTTGAAGTTTGATGACTCCCGCAATGGTTTTATATATAATGATATTCTTATCAATGAAGATACTGTCAGAATATATAATTGTCATCTGCAATCAATTCTGCTAAATCAGAATGATTATACTGTTATTGAAGATATTGCCGAAGCTGAAGAAAATGTAAAAATGAAAATTGTTTTGAAAAAATATCTGAAATCATTGATTAAGCGTAGTACACAAGCTGACATTGTGAGAGCATCAATAGATTCATGTACTTATCCAGTTTTTGTATGTGGCGATTTCAATGATGGCCCTTTGACTTATACTTATTTTACTGTTTCGAAAGGACTTCGGGATTCATTCTCTAAACGAGGTAAATTTCCCGGATATACCTGGGATAATTTCGGGATTAAGCAAAGAATTGATTATATTTTGTATGACAAACAGTTTAAATGCAAATCACATAAAATAATACAGGAGTACTTGTCAGATCATTTTCCGGTTGTCGCAGAGTTTGATAAAAAATAGCCCAATTCAACAAATAGATAACTGTTATAGTGATGATAACCCTAACTCAAATTGGTAATCACATTATCAATTAAATCAATCATTTAAGATCAACTAATTAAAAATTATGCTAAATTTGGTAAAAAATTATTACCTTTACAAAATCAATAATATAAAACTATAAAACTATGGAAAAACTACTCTCAATTTTTACCTCAAAACCTGTAGAATTTGTTGAATCAGAAGGTTTCTTTAAAAAACATTTCAGGTTAATCTTTTTATTATCAGCGGCTGTCGTAGCTATTTACGGAATTTATAGCATTATTAGCGTTTCAATTGATTATTTTAAAATTGTTTTTGATCTTGAAGCATTTCCGATTATACGTCACTTGATTCT
>DAOOPK010000116.1:0-8354 GCA_035388205.1 Bacteroidales bacterium | reverse complement strand
TCCAGAACTGAGCTTTTAAGCTTGTTTTGCCAATAATCATAATGAACGTAACGCCTCATAGATGCTTCTATGCCTCCGATAACAACAGGAACTTCGGGATATAGATTTTTAAGGATATTAGAATAAACATCTGTTGCATAATCAGGTCTTTGTCCTGTTTGACCTCCTGGAGTATATGCATCCTGTGACCGTAATCTTTTGTTTGCAGTATAATGATTTAGCATCGAATCCATATTTCCTGCAGTCACACCAAAGAAAAGACGAGGTTTCCCAAGTTTCTTAAAGTCACGCAAATCGTCACGCCAATTTGGCTGAGGTACAATTGCGACTCGATATCCGGCATGTTCCAGCACTCTTGCAATAACTGCTGTACCGAATGAGGGATGGTCAATATAAGCATCGCCGGAAATAAGGATAATATCAGCACAATCCCATTCTAGGGCTTTTAACTCTTTTGCTGTTGTTGGAAAATTTTTTAATGAAACAAATTCTGCCATTATCTACCAAGACGGAAAAGGTTCGGAAAATAGAGAATTATTATATGGTCTATTAGCATGATTATCAAATAGACTATGATTATGATAGTTTATAAATGGATTATTATTATCCAAATTGCTAAAAGAAACCTCGGCACTAACATAAGTATTTTCACCAATTTTATAATCAAATCCGAATGAGTTAAATGCATTTTGCCCTGATGAAGACTTAGGGGATAAATCAAAAATTGCAGATCCATGAACTCTTAATTTATCATTTATCAGATAGCTACCTTTCATAAACATATAATAATTCATAGTATTTTGATTAATCTCCTGAGTGTTTTCATTACTGCCATAAATGAAAGATGGTGCATAAGAGTAGGTCATCATTGTACCGGCTGAAATTGAGAATTTATCTGAAAAGTCATAACGTATTTCAGGAGCAAGGTAATTTGAGAGAAAGCTGTTACCGTAATAATTGCTAAACATTGAGCCGGCAGAAAAAGCTGCGTGTAATTTGTTATCTTTTTTTATGAAGGTTTGAGTATTGTTATTTGAAGTACTGTCACTATCCAGATACGCTTCGTTACCAAAATATATATTGTTTTCCTGAGCAAAAAGCCCGATAGCAGAAATTGTTAAAATTAAGAAAATCAGTTTTTTCAACATAGTCTTAAATTTTTGTAAAGATACAAAATTTGACAATAAAAATTATATTTGTAAAAACTATGTATATGAATACAGAAAAAAATATCCAGAATCATACTTTAAAACAATGTGGATGCTTATCTCGACTGGCATTTTAAGTGCAATATGTGTTCCACTGGGAATTATTCTTGATATACAAGCTCTTGTAGGTATAGGTCCACTTGTTGGAGTTATTATCGGAATGTTAATTGGAGAAAAAATTGAAGAAAAAAACAGAAAACAGGGAAGGATTAGACCGCTTAACGATAAAGAAGTTAGAAACCGTAAGATCCCTTGTATTGATAATTTTATTGGTTGGCTTAACAGGATTTGTTTTTTTGGTATTTAGATAGGTCTTTGAGGAAAAAGAGCGGGAAACGGGGATCGAACCCGCGACCCTTAGCTTGGGAAGCTAATGCTCTACCACTGAGCTACTCCCGCTTATGCCTGCAAAAATAATAAAAAAATGTGAAATGCAATTTTTATCGCTATTAATTACATATTTTGTATAATATGTTTATCAACTTATGCTTATGAATTTTTGCAACATTCACTAATTTGAAATACATTTGCTAAAAAAATCAGATGAAAAAGATTTTATTAGCATTGGGTTTGGTTTCGATTGTTTTGCTTATTTCAGGGTGCAATTGCAATGAGAGTCCTGCTAATATTGTTAGCGTCCAAGATACAACACAAAACCAATCAATTTATGTTTTGTCAGGCGAAAAACACTTTTTAAAAGAATATGAACCATTGTGTGAGAACGGTGATATAAATGTAGTTGTCGAAATCCCAGCAGGCACTTTAGAGAAATGGGAAGTAGACAAAAAAGAAGGGAATATGAAACTTGAATTCGTTGACGAAAAACCACGAATTGTGCAGTATCTGGCATATCCAGGAAATTATGGTATGATTCCTCAAACATTATTACCTAAAGAACTGGGCGGAGATGGCGATCCTCTAGATGTAATCGTTTTAGGAGATTCTTCACCACGTGGTTCTGTAATTCAATGTAAAGTAATTGGTGTTTTAGTTATGTTTGATCGAGGTGAACAGGACGATAAACTTATTGCGGTAAAAAAGGATTCCCCATTTTATGATATAAATTCTATTGCAGAACTTGATGAAAAATTCATTGGAGTAAGCGAAATTATTAGTATTTGGTTTGCAAATTATAAAGGACCTGGAAAGATTGAGGTGGTGGGATTTGAGGAAAAACAGACTGCTGATAACATTCTAAAAACATCGATAGAAGAGTTTGAAAAAATACATTAATTATATTGCATTTAATTACATTTAGCAAAAAATAAGTACATTGCACAAATTATTGTCCCTAGATTAGAATGCTTACTGTTAAGAGAAATTCGAGTACCCAAAAGTCAATTATTCTGGCGATAGTTTTTTTGTTGTCAATGATTGTAATTGGCATTTCAGGTTATTCTTTGATTGAAGGATATAGTTTCATAAATGCAATATTTATGACAATTATAACTATTTCGACTGTTGGATATAAGGAAGTCCAGCCCCTAAGTGATAACGGTAAAATATTCACCATCATATTGATTGTTTTTAGTTTCGGGATTTTTGCTTATGCCGTATCAACTTTAACGAGATATTTGATTGATTGAGTTTTCCGAAACTATTTTAAAACAAACAAAGTGAAAAGAAGAATAGAAAGAGTAAAAGACCATGTTATAATTTGTGGATATGGCCGAAACGGTAGACAGGCTGCAATGGAAGCAAAACAATATGGATTCGAAGTCTTGATAATTGAAAAAAACGAATCTATTGTTAAGCAATATCTTGAAGATTCAAAACTTATGTATATTCAAGGTGATTCAACAAGTGACGATGTGTTATTATTGGCAAAACCCGAGTTAGCTTGTGCATTAATAACTACTTTACCTAACGATGCCGATAATTTATTCGTTGTTTTAAGTGCCAAGGAAATGAATCCAGACTTGAAAATTATAAGCCGTGCAGCAGATGAAAACTCCAATAAGAAGCTTAGACGGGCTGGAGCAAAAAATATTATTATGTCGGACAAACTTGGTGGACATAGAATGGCTAGACTTATTGCCGAACCCGATGTTGTGGAGTTTTTGGATCATGTCCTTATACAACAAAAAAGTGATGTTAGTATTTGCGAAATTTCTTTCGCTGGCTCAGGTTCATTGTTTACGGGTAAAACAATCAGAGAACTTGGCGTTAGAGATTCATCAGGCGTAAATAATATTGGTCTCAGACATGCAAATGGCGATTATGTTTTGAACCCATCACCCGACATGGAGATAAAGTCAAATGATAAGCTATTTTGTTTTGGGAAATATACAACAGGTCGAAAAACTCAAAGTAATGCTCGCTCAATTGGGAGATTTGAAGTAGCCATTTTGGATTAAATTATTATATTTTTATTCGGTTTTCTATATGAAAAAGCATAAATATAAAGGCAACCTTTTGTATAAAATTCGTTTTAATTTAGTCGTTAAATAAATCTATTACTTATGAAAAAGTTATTTACTCTATTTGCTCTTTCGCTGATTTTAATAAACTCAGCATTTTTACAGAGTTTTACGGCAGTTTATTCGGACAATGATGGTTCGACATACACTGGTTCGTTAAATCGTGTTACTACCGATAATTTCGGGAACGTAATTAATTCAACCACTTATACAAATAGTCCTATTAATATAGATGGAACAATTTTTCCACTCAATGGGACAATTAGTTCTATTTTAGTAAAAAGAGATGCAAACCATGATTTGATTTGGGCAAAAAGTCTGAGTTGCGGAGGGAATACTTATGTAGGTGATATTTTTAGCGATGATTATTCAAATATTTATGTATGCGGATTTTTCGGACATACATCGGCAGCCTCAGAGTTAAACTGTGAGCCTTTTGAAATATCTGCAGAAGCTGGAATACATCTCTTCGTAATAAAATATGCACCAAACGGTGAAGTTCTCTGGAGCAGATCTGCTAAAGTTGGCCTTTCTGGTGGTGATTTTTATTCAGATGCGTTTAAAGTTGAAGGTAATGGAACCGATAAAATTTTGATTTCTTCACCTTTTATGAATGTTGGAGAACAAACTATTGGCGGAACTACAATCTCGACAGATAACGGAGAGTACTTTTTTGCTGGATTGAGTTCGGCTGGTGACTGGCAATTTGTCAATTTGCTTTCAGGTGTTGACAATACTTATTTATCAATAGAATTTGATTATGCCGACAACGACGATATTTTCTACACTGCAAATTTTAAAGGCACGATAGATTTAGGAACTGCGGGTATTCTTTCTGTTCTTGGATCATCACCACAGGATTGTGTGTTTAAATCTGACTCCGAAGGAAATTTTGAATGGTCAAGGTTATTTGAAGCATCTTCGTGGTGGAAATCTGATGTTGTATGTGATGGTAACGATGCTGTTGTTTTTGGAAGTTTTGGCGGCGAAGTGTCATTTGGAGATTTTGATCTAGGCCCTACTTATTATTCTGGCTACGGAGTAAAAATTGATAATGATGGAAACTACATTTGGGCAAAAAAATACGGTGAGTCTGAAGCAAATTTCTTCATCGCTTGTAAATCGGACGATGGATTTTATATTACAGGAAAAACAACTGCTTCATTTCCATCCAATACTTTTGATTCTTATGAATTGGTTTATAGCAATACAATGCCCGAGGCTAATCAGGGTTATGCAATGAATTATCTTTTAAAACTTGGTGCAGACGGAAGTGTTGTGAATGGCGCAGTAACAAGTTTCGGATTCGACACTCATAATACCGAAGAAATGAGCTTTTTTGACGGCAATTTATACATGACTGGAAATGCTACCGACTCTGCATGCTTCGGATATTATGTTATTGATCCAGTTCAAATTAATTCTGCAAATTATGTCAGCATATTTTCTGAAAACAACAATATTATTTCTGGTTCCTCTTTCTATGATTTTAATTCAAATTATTCTTTTGATCCAGAAGAGTTTGAGTATAATTCAATGTTAAATTTAACCAGTGACGATTCGGAATTCAATATAATAGTTGATGGTGTATTTAATATTGGAGTTGGAACAGGGATTTATGACCTTGAATTACTAAACGCTCCATTGTATTATAATGTAAATGCAGAGACCTATAATGTGAATTTTGGCTCATTGTATGGGCAAATAAGTGAGTACAATGATTTTGTTTTTCAGCCAATTCCTGACCAAAACGATTTAGTTGTTGATATGCATGTTGGTGCTGCACGACCTGGATTTACAGGAAATGTATTTGTTACATTAAGAAATATTGGAACAACCCACAAAACGGGGGTTCTCGAATTTAGCTTAACTCATCCCGAAATAGATTTGGTGTCTTCTGTACCTGCAGCATCTTTGATGGAGAGTAATTATGCTGAATTGAACTACGATCTTTATCCCTCACAAGAAATTGTTTATCAAATAATTTTCCAAACATCTGTTTTAGCCGAATTTGAAACTGAAGTTGTTGCAATTGCTAGCGCACCTGATGTATTAGACTTAACTATCGAGAATAATTCTATTACAATGACTCAAATAATAACAGGCTCTTGGGACCCTAATTCAAAGGAGGTATTCCCACGTGGGGATATTTTTCCTGAATTTATAACTGACAGCGAAGAACTTGAATATGTAATTAATTTTCAGAACACTGGAACAGATACAGCTTTTACAGTAATTCTTATCGATACATTAAGTGCAAATCTTGATTTATCAAGCTTTCGCTTGATTAGCTCAAGTCATGATGTCGTTGTTAATTTGTATGACAATGTTCTCTGGTTCCGTTTTAATCAAATAAATCTTGTGGACAGCCTGATGAATGAAGAATTAAGCCATGGTTTTGTAAAATTTGTAATTAAACCTTTGCCAACTCTTATTGTTGGTGATGTCATTGAAAATTCTGCAGCAATCTATTTCGACTATAATGTCCCGGTAATTACAAATACTACTGTTACAGAAATCATTGATTTGTCATCATCTATTTATGTAACATCGAATAATGTTACTGTCTATCCAAATCCATCTTCCGGAAACAGTGTTTATATTTCATCTGCAAAACCAATATCTAAAATAAAAATTGAGAATATGACGGGTCAGTTGGTGAAAGAAGTCATTGCTGGAGAAAAAAATATTGTTGAATTACAAACCGATTTTAAATCTGCTGGTGTATATCTGTTAAAAATTTATAGTGTAGATTCTGTTGAAACAGTTAAATTGATAATAACTCAATAGTAATACTTGATTTGAAAAATATTTCTCAATTATGAAAGAATCAAAGAAAATAAGGATATTTGGTTTTGATAAAAACGTCTTTTTCATAGGAGCAACAAGTTTTTTTACTGATGTTTCCGTGAAGATGATATATAGCATTATGCCTCTGTTTTTAATGTCAATCGGAGCATCAAAAACTGTAATATCTTTGATAGAGGGCATTGCAGAAAGTACAGCCTCTTTACTGAAAGCCTTATCAGGTTTTTGGAGTGATAAAATAGGAAAGAAGAAACCATTTATGATTATCGGTTATGGTATAACTGCTATAATAACTCCTTTATATGTCTTTGTCGGTTATCCTGTTCATGTTTTATATCTGAGGTTTATTGAGAGAGTAGGGAAGGGAATTCGTACTGCACCGAGAGATAGTCTTATAAGTGGATCTGTTAATAAAGAGGAAGTTGGTAAAAGTTTTGGTTTTCATAAAGCTATGGATAATAGTGGCGCTATCTTAGGCCCTCTGATAGCTTTTGCTATCTTGTATTTCTTTCCTATTAATTATCATAGTATTTTTATTATTGCTACTATTCCTGCTATTCTAGGAGTTTTATCAATTATTATTTTTGTAAAAGAAAATTCTATTCAACAAAAATCAGAAAAGAATAAAGTGAGATTGAAATCTTTGCCTAAAAGATTCTATTTATTTATGATTGTAGTATTCGTTTTCGCACTGGGAAATTCTACAGATGCATTATTGTTGGTTAAAACAAGTGAAACAGGGATACATGATTTCTATATTCCTTTTATTTATATGATTTTTAATACCGTTTCTGTATTTTTGGCTATTCCTTTTGGAAGAATGTCTGATAAGAAAGGTCGTGAAATATTTATTATTATTGGATTCTTGATTTATTCTATTGTTTATTTTATGTTTGGGAGATTTAATAGCATAAATATATTTATTATTCTCTTTATCCTATATGGTATTTATAGTGCTTTAACAGATGGCAGTCAAAAAGCTTTGATTTCTGATATTACCGGTAAAGAGTTGAAAGGCACAGCATTTGGAATCTATCATGCTGTGATGGGGATTTCATTACTGCCAGCAAGTTTAATAGCAGGTTGGCTATATGATAATGTAAATTCTGGTGCTCCGTTTTATTTTGGCTCTATTATGGCTTTTTCTGCTGCTTTATTAATGATTGTTTTTACTGTTCTAAAAAAGAAAAAGACTATTTCGGTAGTGTAATAATTGACTTAACTTCTTAAGGTTTTCTGTTCCAATGTGTAATAATCAAATCGAGTTCCTGTATAAGGTCTTTATGAAGATTCTTTAATTTATGATAATCAGAATTATAAAGATTTCTCATACTCAGTAATTTCCAATCGTCGAATAAAATGTTAATCCATTCTGAAATTACTCTTGCAATTAATCCGAAAACAGGCAGTGAAACTGCATATGCTATTATAATCCATAATTTTGGGAATAATAGAGCAACAATTAAAATTTGAATCGCATAAATCAGAGGAATAACAAAAACAGCCCAGCCAAATTTAATCGAGCTGTGGAATTGTTTGTCTTTTATCTTAAGTACAAGCATCTTTGGGATAAAATATGCAAAGAGGTTATTGATAAGACCGTATATAAAAGCGGGAAGGCACAAAATAATTATTAACGAATTAACCACTAGTTGGAATATCCCCAAAGACCGTTTCTCAATAGATTGATTTGAGAGATAATATTTAACCTTGAGATCTTCGTATTCGCGAACTTTTTCTTTTATTTTCTGCATTTCTTCAGAATTACTCTGTTCAAAAGTTTCGAGAGCTTTAATAGTGATTTTATCAGCTTTGAATTTGTTTATTTCACTTAATTTTCCCAGTTTAAATTTTCTGACAAGATTTTTGACATATAAAACCCTGATGCTTTCGTAAGTATCGTATAATTCTATACTTC
>DAOOPK010000115.1:0-8367 GCA_035388205.1 Bacteroidales bacterium | reverse complement strand
AGGATATTATTTATTATTCTGCTCCTAAACAACAGGCAAAGTATCAGAGTATTGATGAAATTGACCCTGAAATAAAAGCAACTTTCGATAAACTGGGCATTCCACTTGATGAGCAAAAACGTCTTTCCGGAGTAGCAATGGACGCAGTAATGGACTCTGTTTCAATTAAAACTACTTTTCAGGAAACATTGGCTGAAAAAGGAATTATTTTCTGTTCGTTTTCCGAAGCTGTGCAGGAACATCCCGATCTGGTAAAAAAATATTTGGGTAGCGTTGTCCCTTACGGGGATAATTTTTTTGCAGCATTAAATTCAGCAGTTTTTAGCGATGGCTCTTTTTGTTATATTCCAAAGGGCGTTAGATGTCCGATGGAATTGTCAACATATTTCAGGATAAATGCAATAAATACCGGACAATTCGAAAGAACTCTTATTGTTGCTGATGAAGATTCTTACGTTAGCTATATGGAAGGCTGCACTGCACCTCAACGTGATGAAAATCAGCTTCATGCTGCTATTGTGGAGATTATTGCATATAAAAATGCAGAAGTAAAATATTCTACTGTGCAAAATTGGTATCCCGGAAATAAAGAGGGTAAGGGAGGCATTTATAATTTTGTTACAAAAAGAGCCTTGTGCAAGGGTGATAATTCAAAGGTGTCATGGGCACAAGTCGAAACAGGCTCGGCAATAACATGGAAATATCCTTCAACAATTCTCAAAGGCGATAATTCTGTTTCTGAATTCTATTCTGTTGCTGTAACTAATAATTACCAGCAGGCAGATACAGGCTCAAAAATGATACATATAGGAAAAAATACATCAAGCACAATTGTTTCGAAAGGTATTTCGGCAGGAAAATCCAATAACTCATACAGAGGACTGGTGAAAGTTATGAAAAATGCAGAAAATGCCAGAAATTTCTCACAATGCGATTCATTACTGCTTGGCGATAAATGTGGCGCTCACACTTTCCCGTATATTGAAGTTGAAAATGAAACCGCAGTTGTCGAACATGAGGCTACTACATCAAAGATTAGTGAAGATCAGATTTTTTATTGCAATCAAAGAGGAATTTCTACCGAAGATGCAATAAGTTTGATTGTTAATGGATATGCAAAAGAAGTAATAAATAAATTGCCAATGGAGTTTGCTGTCGAAGCCCAAAAACTTCTGCAAATAAGTCTTGAGGGAAGCGTTGGATAATGGCAAATAAATACGACATATTGCCTTATGTGAGTGAACTGGGTATTGGTCCAGATAAAATGCTCACTCAACTTGAAAAAGATTCGGCTCTGGTTGATGCATATGCCGAATTCTCATTGTCAGAACATGAATTTGCATGGAGAGCAGCTTGGGTAATACATCATTTTTCGGACAAACACCCTCAGCAAATTGAGAAATATGCTCAAAAATATATTGAAATATTACCAAAACTTGAACGGGATGGTCATATCCGCGAAATTATTAATATTCTTACAAATCTGAATTTGACAGAAGAACAGGACGGTGAGATATTTGATATTTGTTACCAACTTATTCAGAGTAATAAACGCCAGTCTTCTGTTAGGGCTGTGTGCTTTAGATTTATGATGAAACTGGCGGATAACTATCCCGAACTGAAAGAAGAAATTAAAATTATCTTTGATAATATTAAGGACTTTCTGTCGCCAGGGATAAGAAACGGAATGGAATTGAGATTAAAAAATTGATACTAAAATTAAATAAATATTAATATGTTAGTTATTAAAAACCTGCATGCAGAAATAAATGGAAAGAAAATCCTAAAAGGATTAAATCTTGAAGTAAAACCCGGAGAAATTCATGCAATCATGGGACCTAATGGCTCGGGAAAATCAACTCTATCAGCAGTCTTGGCAGGTAAAGAGGATTTTATCGTTACTGATGGGGAAATTTATTATCAGGGAAGAAATCTGTTTGACTTAAATGTTGAACAAAGAGCTAAAGAAGGTATCTTTCTTAGTTTTCAATATCCGGTTGAAATTCCTGGTGTTAGCATGATAAATTTTATGAAAACTGCTGTAAATGAACAGAGAAAATATCGATCTTTACCACCTTTGACTTCCGGAGAATTCTTAAAATATATGCGTGAAATGAAAGAACTGGTCGAACTGAAATCTGATCTTGCAAATCGTTCTGTCAATGAAGGGTTTTCAGGCGGAGAAAAAAAACGTAACGAAATCTTTCAAATGGCGATGCTCAAACCTAAATTGGCAATTCTGGACGAAACAGACTCGGGTTTGGATATTGATGCATTAAGAATTGTTGCCAACGGAGTTAATAAGATTAAGACAAAGGAAAATGCTGTTATCGTTATTACTCACTATCAAAGATTGCTTGAATATATAGTCCCTGATGTTGTCCATATCTTGTATGATGGCAAAATTGTGAAATCTGCCGGTAAAGAACTTGCATTTGAACTGGAAGAAAAGGGTTATAACTGGATTAAGAATGAAATAGGTGAATAAAATAGAATTATGGATATTCAAAAGACATTTGATAAATATATAGGTATTTTTGATGAAAGTTTTTCAGAAATTGAAAAACAAAATCCAAAATTTTTGTCTGAAATTAAAAGATCAGCTTTTGAGAAATTTAAAAAAATCGGCATACCTGATCATAATGACGAAAATTATAAATATGCAGGAATTAGCGAAGTCTGTTCCCGGGATTATGAGTTTTCGCTCGATTCGAGAAGTGCTTTGGTGGATCTAAATGAATATTTTCAATGTGAAATTAAAGACCTAGACACTCATATAGTGTTACTTTCAAATGGAGAATATTATCAAAATAATAAATCAATCGAAAACCTTTGTAAAGGCGTTATTATTTGTGGATTAAAGGAAGCTGTAAGCAAATATCCGAAACTTATTGAAACTTATTATAACAGAAATGCACAAGACTCAAACGAGGGATTTACAGCACTTAATACGATGTTCGCAAATGATGGCTTGTTCATTTATATCCCTGAGAATACGAAACTTGATAAAACTATTCAACTGGTAAATCTGATACATGGTTTCGGAAATAAAAACATTTTTAAAAGAAATCTGATAGTTGTTGGGAAAAACTCCGAACTCTCTTTAGTAATCTGTGACCATACTTTAAATAATAGCAATAACTTTGTCGTTGATGTTACCGAATCTGTTGTTGGTGAAAATGCAAAGTATACTTATCATAATCTACAGAAAGAACCTGATAAAACAGGTGTTGTTAATTCACATTATGTAAGACTTGATAAATATTCAAAATTTGACTCTTATATATTATCTTTTCATGGTGGTATTATCAGGAATAATCTGTTTGTTGAACTTGCCGGAGAATACTCTGAAGCGAATTTATACGGATTAAACCTTACCGACCGTGAGCAACGTATAGATAATTATACTTTGATTGAGCACCTTGTCCCTAACTGTTCAAGTAATGAGCTTTATAAAGGCATTCTGGACGAGCAGGCAAAAGGCTCTTTTATGGGTAGAATAATTGTAAAACCAAATGCGCAGAAAACGCTTGCATATCAAACAAATAGAAATATTTGCCTTACGCCTGAGGCTAAAATGAGAACAAAACCACAATTGGAGATTTATGCCGATGATGTTAAATGTAGTCATGGTGCAACAGTTGGGCAATTAGACGATACTGCTTTATTTTATTTAAGACAAAGAGGTATTGATTCGAAAGAAGCAAAGCTTATGCTTATGTTTGCATTTGCTAATGATATTCTGAGAAAAATTAATATTTTTCCTTTACGTGAGCGTGTCGCCGAACTAATTGATTCAAGATTAAGGGGCGAATTCTCTGCTTGCGAACATTGCTTGATGAATTGTAATTCACGTTGATAAAAAAAATTAAAAAGTATTGTTTTAATTTAGATTAAATATAAATTTGTGTAAATTTTTTCTATAGTTTTTATGGTAGCGATGCAGGAAATACTATTTAACAAACAATATGTAGTTTCCAAGCTTACAGGTAGGTGGGGACTTAGGAGACGAATTAACGAACTTGGGATAATACCTGAACGAAAACTTACATTTAATAGAAAAAGCAAATCAAATACTTACAGTTTTAAGTTCGAAAATTGTAAACGTAAGCGAAGAATTCCTGAGTCCTATCTTAAGTATATCAAATTAATAGATTGTGAAAATCCTGAAGTTCAAAGGATTATTAAGGAAGATTTATCATCAGTTAGTGTTGATGTTTTTAGATCTGATATAACCACTTGTATCAATCTTTTCGAGGATCAGGAAAACTATTCATTTGCTGATTTTAATTTTAAAGTTTCAAACCTTCCTGCTGTTTCAACTATTTATGGAGATGATTATCAGAACAAAAAGCTTAGGAACAAGATACTGACTGATTTTCCTGATATTTTTCTAGGAATTGTTGATTATGAGAATCTGGAATCTGATCTCTTCTTGGTTACACAGTTTATGGATATGGATGCCAAAATTGTGATAGCCTTGCGGAATTATGACCCTGAGAAATCAGAAAAGAAGGTGGACTTTGATCTTTTAAGTAAGCTTATAGGTGTGCCAATAATATCATATCCGGATTGCGAAGGAGAATGTAATCAGATAGCACGGGAGAAGATATTAAGAACACTGATAAAGACTCATCAAAATGTTGAACCTTATGTAAGACATGTTCATGTAAATTATGGTAGAGAGGTTGAAAGTTCTATTAGTAAGATTATTCGTCATTTAAAGCATTTGCCGGAGCAGGATTTTAGTATTGCTCCGAGATATCTTGCATTGAATTTGCTCGAAAAAGACCCGTTGGTATTGAAGTTGCACCCGCCATGTGCTATATGTGATCGAAAAAAATACAAAGCAAAAAAACAAATTTCAAGGCTGGAGAATTTGTATAATGAACATATTTTTACAATTCTAAAAAATGCAAGAAAAGCATACGTAAACGGTGCAATATCAGAAATAACCGGTGAGGCAAAGGTTGAAACTGCAACAGAGAAGCTGGATAAAGTTCTCACTCACAGGTTTTGGGGAATCCCAATTTTTATTGCATTTATGGCTTTAACATTTTTTGCAACTTTTGAACTTGGCAAATATCCGATGGATTGGCTTGAAAAGGGAGTTGTATGGTTAACAACTTATTTAAACGGAGTTCTGAAACCCGGTTTTGTGAAAGATCTTTTACTTGACGGTGCTATTGATGGAGTAGGCGGTGTTTTAGTATTTTTACCTAATATATTTATTCTTTTCTTTTTTATTGGTTTTCTCGAAAACACAGGATATATGTCAAGAGCTGCGTTTCTTATGGATAAATATATGCATAAAATAGGCTTGCACGGGAAGTCGTTTATTCCGATGATAATGGGTTTTGGATGTACTGTTCCGGCGGTTATGAGTACACGTATCTTAGAAAACAGACGTGACAAAATTCTTACAATGATGATTGTCCCATTTATGTCTTGTTCTGCAAGATTGCCTGTTTATATTCTAATGATTTCTGCTTTTTTCCCTGAAAACCCAGTTTTAATGCTATTTGGAATTTATTTGTTTGGCATTTTGTTGGCTTTGATATTGTCTAAATTCTTTAGTAAAACAATTTTAAAACCCCGCGAAATTCCATATATCATGGAACTTATGCCATATCGTAAACCAACTGCAAAGTTGTTATTAAACTATACTTGGGATAGGGGAAAAGAATATTTGAAAAAAATTGGCGGTGTTATTTTAATTGGTGCTGTAATTATCTGGCTTTTAGGATATTTCCCCAAAAATGTTGATTACACGAAAGATTATGATTCTCTTATTGCAGTTGCAAAAACAGAAGCAGATGTAAAACAACTGGAACTTGAGAAAAACTCTGAGCATCATCAAAAATCATATATAGGTCAAATTGGTCAGTTTATTGAACCTGTTATGAAACCTTTGGGATTTGACTGGAAAATGAGTGTAAGCATTCTTGCAGGGATTGCCGGAAAAGAAATTACTGTAAGTACTATGGGAGTATTGTATCAAGCTGATGAAAATGGGAGTGGAGGAGCATTGACTGATAAACTAAAAGCTGAAAAATACACTGCCGGACCAAATGCGGGGAATAATGTATTTGATAAACTTGTGGCTCTGTCATTTATTATGTTTGTTTTGATATATTTCCCTTGTATTGCAGTTATTTCGGCAATATGGAAGGAATCATCTCGTCTCAAATGGGCAATCTTTTCCGCTGTTTACACAACAGCATTGGCTTGGGTAGTATCATTTGCAATTTTTCAGCTTGGACGTTTACTCATATAGAAAAACTATAAATATGAAAAAATTATTTTATGTTTCACTATTTCTATTTTTGGTGATAGGTACCCATTTATCGTTTTCTCAGGATTTACCTGACAAATATTTGATGGGAACAATAAATGCAGATCCAAATTATATAGAGACTATAATTATTGTAAGATCAGAAAACGAAGAGTTCTTTGCAGAATTGTATATTCCTGACCAATTCGTTTATAATTTAAAATCTTCAAAAGTGGTTTTTAATTCAGATTCGATTACAATTAGATTTCCTCGATTAGCTGATTATGAAGCTGTTTGGTCGGATAGTGTTCAGGGCTATAAAGGTTTATGGAAACAAGGCAATCAAAGTTTTCCAACAGATTTAAAACTAGTTTCAAAAACTGATGTTGATTTTATTGCCAGACCTCAAACTCCAAAGGAGCCATTTGATTATATTGTTCGGGAGATTTCTGTTGAGAATGCTAAGGGAAATAGCGTATTAGCCGGAACTCTGACTTTACCTGATACTATAGGAACATATCCTTTGGTAATCATGATTACGGGCTCGGGAGCTCAAAATCGGGATGAGGAAATAGCAGGACACAAACCATTTTTAATAATTGCTGATTATTTTGCAAAGAATGGTATCGCCGTTTTTAGGTATGATGACAGAGGTTATGCGAAATCGAAAGGAAACCTTGCAATATCTACAACAGAAGATTTTATGACCGATGCTTATGCAGTTGTAAATTATTTTAAAAACTTTAAGAATATCTTTCCAGATAAGATTGGGGTAATTGGACATAGCGAAGGAGGAATAATAGCTATGATGTTGGCAGCAAAATATCCTAAAGATATCAGTTTTATTATAAGTATGGCAGGTCCTGGTGTGCCAATTAAACAGCTTATGGTAAAACAAATGAAAGACATTAGCTTGGCTCAAGGTATTGACCCCGAAACTGTGGAGATTCTAAGCGAGATGCAAGCAAGAGCATTAGATATTCCTGAAAAAGCTAAAAATCAAACCGAAATGAGAGCTTTGTTTACAGAGCTATACGGCGAGTATGGGCAGAAATTTAGTGAGGAAAAACGTAATGAATACAGACTTAATGATCAGGGTATTAATACTGCTGTTATGCAATTTTCAAATCCATGGATGAAATACTTCCTGAGCATTGTTCCGGAAAAATATATTAAAAAAATCATATGCCCTGTTTTAGCAATAAATGGAACTAAAGACATTCAAGTACATGCAGATTCGAACCTTGAAGCTATTGAGAAATATTTAAGTAATGGAAAATGCCGATATTTTGAAATCAGAAAATTAGAAGGTTTAAATCATCTTTTCCAAAAGGTTGAAAAGGGTACAGTGGATGAATATTTCAGAACCCAAAATACAATTTCTGAAGAAGTACTGATAATAATGAAGGGTTTTATCTTAAATTACCCAACAGATTAGTGCAACTTTGTGAACTGTTAGTAACACAGAGTCTCACTAAGTTCTACACAAAGTAACACAATGTTTTATAATCAAATTCGTGTAAACTTGATGGCTTGCGAGTTGATTAGTGAAAATTAGTGAAATTAGTGTCTATTTTCTTCGTGAAACTTCGTGTTCCCTTTGTGCAACTTTGTGTTATAATGTTCTTTGTGCTCTCTGTGCCTTCGTGGTTTTATTTCTCTGCGGCTCTCTGCGGTTCTCTGCGTTCCTTTGTGGTTCTCTGCGTTATAATTTTCTTTGCGTAACTTCGTGTTCCCTTTGTGCAACTTTGTGAACCTAAAAGTAACACAGAGTCTCACTAAGTTCTACACTAAGTACCACAATGTTTTTATCTTCTTTAATTAGTGAAAATTAGTGTAATTAGTGTAATTAGTGTCTAATAATTTCTTCTTTGTGTCCTCTGTGCCTTCGTGGTTAATTTTTTTCGTGCTTTCGTGGCAATAGTTTTCACGTCTTCTTATAGCAACAATATTAGAATTTAAAAAATATTTCGGTCATCAAATACTAAAATAATATTTCCAGCGTTTTAGATAAAAATATTAAATGCCTATGATAGACAACTACACTTATTTTTACATTTTAAATTCAATATTGCCTGAAAAAACTGAAGAGT
>DAOOPK010000114.1:0-8862 GCA_035388205.1 Bacteroidales bacterium | reverse complement strand
CCTTCAGTCATATAATTCCTGTACCAAGAACTCCAAAAAATGTATGAATTTGCGTCAACACTTGATAGCTTTATTGAGACAGTATCTCCATATTTGAAAAAAAACGCATTAACGAAATATAAAGAATCCTCTTCCGGAGTATCTATAATATCCGGATCATAGTAATCATTGTAATAATCATTATGTTCGAATCCCTTAACGATTGGTGTGTATGACATTTTTTGTCCATTAAATAGGATATCATCCATTATGTGCATTCCAAAGTATGGTCTGAAAAAATATTTTTGTTCTCCATGATTTTTAGTTGTAACCAGATAGTTGTTCCCAATTTGAGGAGGATCTGTCCATGTCATACCTAAAAAACCCAAACTATCAAATCCATTCATTTTTTCAAACCACACAGAATCAATCCCTATAGTGTCAGGTATTGTTGTTGTAGCAAAGTATTCTTTATCGTCATACAGAATTTTCAAAGAATAGTCCATATTAACTTCACCTTTTATCTTTGTACCTATATAAGCATAATTTGGCCATTTGTCAATTATTGTAGGTTGAAGAGTGTCAAAAGTGTTCCCATTGCTTACAATTACTGTAGCCTGATTATCGTGTATAATTGAATTATTTACAGCTTCTGTTGTCAATACGTCAAAGTAAGAAGCATTTTTGGTGAGAATAACTAATGCGTATTCATTTAAATCAATTGTCCCTTCTACTACAAGTTTTTCTTCAGCCTTTGGCAAATCAACAGTTATGTCTTTTTCACATGATAAAATGCAGATTGAAAACAAAACAAGGTACAATATATAAAATACTATTTTCATTTTTAAAATTTAAAATTCCAAGTAATTGAAGGTAATATAGGGAAAAGAGACACTTGCTTTGCCTTAGCCGTATAATCTCCATTAGATATTGAACCTTCGTGGTAAAAATATATAAAATACGGGTTTTTACGATTATAAACATTATAAACAGAAAAATTCCATGATGATTCCCACTTGTTTGTTTTTTTATGCAAATAATTTAAGGACAAATCAAGCCTGTGATAAGGATCCATTCTGTATGAGTTTCTTTTTCCGTAATCGCTGACCAAGTCTCCATCTGTCATAAAAACACCTACCGGTAATGTTGTTGTGTTTCCGGTAGCATAGACAAATATCATTGATGCTGTCCATTTTTCATTTATATTGTATGTAGCTGTTAATGATAAATCGTGTCTTCTGTCATATTTTGCAGGAAATGCTTCTCCGTTATCAACATCGTCGAAAATTCTTTCTGTTTTGGATAATGTGTAACCAATCCATCCTGTGAATCTTCCGGTTTGTTTCTTTATAAATAATTCCATACCATAAGAGTAGCCGTTTCCAAAAATGAAGTAATTATCAGCGTTATTCCCCACATCATCTCCAGGCATTGCACCATCAGCGTATTCAATGAGATTAAACAAATCTTTGTAATATATTTCAAGAGAAGTCTCGAAATGATCATTATAGAAATTCCTAAAGTAACCTACTGCATATTGCCTAGCTCCCTGTGGTTTAACCACATCACTGCAAGGTACCCACAAATCTGTCGGTAGAGTTGAGGCTGAAAGAGATGCAAGATGGACAAATTGCTTATTTTGATTAAAAGATGCTTTGATAGATGAATTGTCGTCAATGCCTATTTTAATTGATGCTCTCGGTTCTAGTGAATTGTAAAAGGCAACTGTTTCGTTTTTTGCATAATTTATAGTATCTATATTATGCATTAGCAAATCGTCTTTTTTATATCTGATAAATGGTCCAACCTGAGCATATATAGCTCCACGAATTCCTGCATAAATAGTAAATCTGTCACTAATCTTATAATCATCGCCAAGATAAATTGCCGTTTCGTGTGCATATTGCTTCATAATATCCGATTCGTCAATTTGCATTGCATAATATTCCGCACTTACTGAATTTGGAGAAAAAATATGGTAAATGTAATTTGCTCCAAATTTTATTGTGTGTTTTGGATTTGGGATATATGTAAAATCTTGTTTTAAATAGTAGTCTCTGATTCCCGAATTCTGAATAAATCTCATCAGAGTGCTGCCATCTTCAGTATCTTTCATGGTTACATCTGTTTTAAATTTGTAGTCAGATGCTACCAGAGTAGTATTTGAAAAGAATTTGCTATTGAACAAATGATTCCATCTAAGGCTTGCCATGCCGTTCCCCCATGGGATTTTCATTTCAAAACCCGCTTCTGAACTGGCAAAATCAAATACATCTTTACCATAGTATGTACTAAGATACAATCTGTCTTTATCGGAAAATCTGTAATTCAGTTTTGCATTAAAATCATAGAAATAGTATCCCGAAGCTTTGAAAGCTGACGTTTTCTTGATAAATGGCTTAATTAAAACATCAATATATGTCCTTCTTACAGAAAACATATATGAACAAGTGTCTTTTTTTATTGGTCCCTGAACTGTAAGTCTCGATGATATTGTGCCAATTCCACCATCTATTTCCAGGTCTTTCATATTTCCGTTTTTCATCGAAATGTCAAGAACGGAACTAACCCTTCCGCCATATTGAGCCGGCATACCACCTTTGTAAATCTCCATGTCTTTGATTGCATCAGCGTTAAAAATAGAGAAAAACCCGAATAGATGTGCAGCATTATAAATTGTCGCTTCATCAAGTAAAATCAAATTCTGATCCGGTCCGCCACCTCTTACATAAAAACCCGAATTACCCTCTCCGGAAGATTGAATGCCTGGTAATAACTGAATGGTTTTAAGAATATCCACTTCTCCCATAAATGCCGGTAAAGCTTTTACCGTTTCGACCGGTAACTTTATCACGCTCATTTTACTGTCTTGAACATTACTCTTCTTTTCGCTGCTGACAACTACTTCTTGAGTCATTATAGCAGAACTTTCCAGTGATATATTTATTGATTTATTTGTTTTAAGATCAATTGTTTCAATTTTTTCTTTGTATCCGATAAAAGAAAACACTATTTCATATTGTCCCGGAGTTAGAGATAAAGTGTAAAAACCATAGGAGTTTGTTGTAGTTCCTGTATTTGTATTTTTAATTATAACATTTGCTCCCAAAAGCTCTTCTCCGGTGTCCTTATCCTTAATATAACCACTTAGAGTTACTTTCTGTGCAAAATATCCAAATGGGATTAAAATCAGTATTATCAGGATAATAAACTTCTTCATAAACAACAAACAAACAAATTACAAATATATTATATTTAATTTGCGGTGAAAATAGATTTTTATTTTATGTCTTTTTTATAAGAATCGGTAAATAGTGAAAATAATACGGTAAAAATATTTGCTATGAGTTAATTTTGTTTTTATTTTTGTCCACTTATTATTCGGGGTGTAGCTCAGCTCCGATTTTTAGAAAAAATCAAAAAGAGCTGAGATAAATTATTAAGTTTTTTGAAATAGAATATTATAGTATTAAGGATTGGGTAGAGTACGGGGTGTAGCTCAGTTGGGTAGAGTACTGGTCTGGGGGACCAGGTGTCGGAAGTTCGAGTCTTCTCACCCCGACAAAACGGGATTAAGTTCTTTATGAGCTTAATCCTTTTTTTTGTAAGTATTTTTGAAATCAAAAATTAGAACTCTGAATTTATGTCAGTTCTTGATATTTCTTGGCAGATTGGAGATTAGTTTATACTTTTACCGACGATTTTACATGATATTGATTTAATATATTGAAAATCAATTAGTTAATGAAAATAAGCAAACATGTGCCTTTTAAAATATTAAGTTTGACATTCGTTATTCTTTTTGTATTGCCAACACTTATTCAGGACGGAATGTTTATTGATGGTCAGCAGTATGCCTGTGTAGCTAAAAACATGGCTGAAGGAAAGGGCAGCTTTTGGTTCCCGCATTTGAGTGATACATGGTTGATAGCAGGTTCTACAAATTTTATGGAACATCCTCCTTTAGTATATGCAGTACAATCTATTTTTTTTAAGTGCCTCGGGAATTCTATTTATACAGAACGTTTTTATTCTCTTTTTACTCTGATTATTGCTTTAATCCTAATAATTGGAATTTGGAAAATAATTTTCCCTCAAAAATCTGAATATCGCCAATTTTGGTGGGTTGCAGTGTTGTTTTGGATATGGATACCTCTCACAAGCTGGTGTTATCAAAACAATATGATGGAAAACACTATGGTGGTTTTTGATCTGTTGGCAGTGCTGTTTTTATTAAAATTCTTAAATAATGATAGATATAAATTGATTTATTTCGCTGGAGGCTCTTTATCAGTTCTTGCTGCATTTTTATCTAAAGGTATTCCGGGAATCTTTCCCTTAGTTTTCATTCCAGTTTATGGTTTGGTTTTTAAAAACAGAAGTATTAAATTCTATTTTATTTACAGTTTAGCATTCATTGTTCTGACATTTATTTGGTTTTTTCTTTTATTTCAATGGACTGAAGCACACAAAAGTCTATGTTTTTACTTGTACGAAAGAGTTTTTCAGAGAATTTCCGAAAGTGCAACTGTAGATTCTCACTTTAACATTTTACTCAAACTGTTTGAAAACCTTTCTCCATTAATAGTCATAGCGATGATAGCTTTTTTAGTTAAGAAGGGAAAGCAATCGTTAGTTCAGTGCGATGATTGTAATAAATATTTTAAGCTGTTTATTCTGATAGGCTTTTCAGCATCATTGCCAATAATGATAACAAGGGTGCAGCGAGGTTTTTATCTTATGCCTTCCTTTCCTTTTTTTGCTGTTGCGATAGCCTGTTTCTGTTTGCCTTTCATAAGATATTTGATGCTTAGAGTTTCTACAACTATACGAAATGTGAGTCTGGGAATAGCTTTAATGTTTTTTGCTTTTTCAGTTATATATACAGCCACACAAATTGGAAACGTAAATAGAGATGAACTTATGCTTGAAGATGTTCATTCAATCGGTAATATTGTTCCGGTAAATACTATCATAAGTGTTCCTGACAATTTGTATTACAGTAACTGGAGCATGCAGATGTATCTGACAAGACATTATAATATCAGTTTCATTGTATCTGAAGATAATACCGAATGGTACATCTCAGAAAATGACAATCAAAACGATAGTATGATATTAAATTTGATATCTGAGCCTTATTCATTATATAAAAGTCCCTCTCAATAAAGGACTTTTAATAATTTCTCGTTGATAGCTAATTAAATAAGTTTTAACTCGACATCAACATTATTTCTTATAGCTTTTGAGTATGGACAAACCTGATGTGCTTTTTGAATCAGATCTTCTGCAACTGATTTTTCAACACCTTTGATTTCAATTTCCATAACTACACTAATTGCAAGACCTCCGTCGGCTTGTTTACCTATCGAAACATTGGCTATCGTCTTACTTTCAATTTTCTGCTTGTTCATTCTTGCAACAAGATTTAAAGCACCATCATAACATGAAGAATAGGCGGCAGCGAACAGTTGTTCGGGATTTGTGTATGAACCACCTTCTCCGCCAAGACCCTTTGGCATTCTTACATCCATGTCAATGACACCGTCATCGCTTTTTATATGTCCGTTCCTTCCACCTTGAACTCGGACACTTGCTGTATATAACTTTTCCATTTTAAATATTTTAAGTTTTACAATAATACTATTAATTGTTAAACCATTTTTGCTTGATTTTGTTTTGGGATTGAGTTTTTTTTATGATAAAATTGGAATATCTTTGCAGAAATTTTAAAACACTATTTATGGAATTTGATATGTTTGCATATGTGTGGTTGCCATTGATGATATTTTGCGCAAGAATTTGTGATGTTACGATTGGCACATTACGAATAATACTTGTTGCCCGAGGACAAAAAGTCATTGCTCCTTTGCTAGGTTTTGTAGAAGTTCTTATCTGGATCATTGCGATTGGTCAGATTATGGAAAACCTTGATAATTGGGTTTGTTATTTGTTTTACGCAGCAGGTTTTGCAACCGGTAATTACATAGGAATGGTTATAGAGGAAAAAATAGCAATGGGAATTGTAGGGCTAAGGTTAATTACTGGTAAACCTGCAGACGAACTTATAACATATCTATCCGAAAACGGATATGGCTTGACACATCTTGATGCTTCAGGGGCTGTTGGACATGTACATGTTTTATTTATTACGATAAGTAGAAAAAATCTTTCCGAATTAATAGCTGTTATAAATAAATTTAACCCCGGAGCATTTTATACCATTGAAGATATACGCTTGGTAAATAGAGGTGTTTTTCAACAAAATCAAGCAGGGAAATGGAAGTTGTTTCAAAGGAAGGGGAAATAACTGATGAAATTTGAAGAACTTGAAATTGATAACAGGATTAAAGAAGGAATAGAAAGTTTTAATTACGAAGAACTGACAAAAATTCAGGAAATTGTAATTCCGGTCATTATAAGTGGAATAGATTTACTCGCATGTTCGCAGACGGGTTCAGGAAAAACAGCAGCATTTTTAATTCCCATTATAGAAAGTATACTGAAATCTGACAGAAAAGGCACTAAAGCTTTAATAATCACACCCACTCGTGAAATTTGCATGCAAATCGAAGAACAGATTTCAGGTATTGGGTATTTTACAGATATTTCCTATCTGGCAGTATATGGTGGTAATGATCAGGATAGTTTTAGCAGACAGAAGTCAGCTCTCACAAACGGGGCAGATATAATTGTTGCAACGCCGGGAAGATTGATCTCTCATTTAGGTTTGGGATATTTTAATCTCAAAGAACTTGAGTTTTTAGTACTTGATGAGGCAGATGAAATGCTGGATATGGGTTTTTATCCCGATATAATAAACATTATTTCTAATTTGCCGGTCAAAAGACAAAATCTGATGTTTTCTGCAACAATGCCGCAGGAAATCAGAAAACTTGCAAAGGAGATTCTCGAAAACCCTGAGGTTGTTGATCTGAATTTTTCGAAACCTGCCGTAGAGATTGAACAAAAAGCATATCTGGTTTTCGAGAAGGATAAACAAAGCTTATTGGTATCAGTTTTAAAGGATTACCCTGAGCAGAAAATCCTGATATTTGTTTCAACCAAATTAAATGTAGGAAAAATATCTTCATTTTTGAAAATGAACAGGATAAAGCATAGTGCTATAAATTCATCATTTTCTCAGTCTGAACGGAACGAAACTGTACTATCATTTAAAAGTGGTCAGATAAATGTTTTGGTTGCAACAAATCTATTATCACGCGGTATAGATATCGAAGATGTTAACCTTATAATTAATTATGATATTCCGGAAAAAGCCGAAGATTATGTCCATCGTATAGGCAGGACAGCCCGCGCAGGAAAACTTGGACTGGCAATAAGTTTAATAAGTGAATTCGATATTAATAAATTTAATAGGATTGAAAAATTATTGAACAGAATAATCGTAAAACTAAATCTTCCTGAAGGATTTAGAGGAGCCCCACAATATTCGGTCAGGAGTACAAAAAAATCAGGCAGAAATTTCAAGAAAACAAATTTCAAAAGAATAGATGATAACAGTGGTAATAAGCAACATAAACGATTTAACCCTTCAAGGAAAAGGAATTCAGGTAATTAAGAGTTTTTAGCCATTGCGTCAATCACAAATTTGTCTTCCCACATTGAAGGGATATAAAGATAAGACTGTAATTTATTCTTTCGTTTTTCGCGATGATTCTTAAATGTAATTGCATGCCACATTTTTGTGAATAATTCTCCAAATGTATTGAAATCCTGAGTGTAGAAGATACCAACCCCGTTTGTATAAGGACCAAATTCTGCCTGCATGTCATCATTCGCACGGGTAAAACCTTTTAAGCGGAAAGAACCGCTTTTGTTGACTTTTAGTTGTACTTCTATATCACCTATCAGATTACTGGTACTGGATTTGTTTTCACCTACTCCAACATTACCATTTATTAGAACTCTGTCATTTAAAATCTGAGTCGAAAGAGCCACTTCCAGTTCCTGACCTGAGACATCTGTTCCCGGGCGATACTTGAAACCAATATCAAAATCTTTACTGATTTGCGATAACCAATTGCTTAACTGATTGGATAAAAGCTCTGCAGATGTAACTCCAAAAGCATCAGTTGTATTTCCAAGTTGTGGACCTCCTGTGGCAGATTGGTTTGAAGAATAGAATTTGTTAAGAATTAACAAATATAACAGTTGCTTATTTATTTCGTCCTGAGACATATTTGCTAGCACAGTTTTTACTTTGTCATTGGCATTAGGAATATTGATACTGAACAAAATGTCCGGAGTCATCAGACTACCCGACATGTGCATGTTACACTCTACACTTACAGGTTTTGTATATACATCGCTCGAATCGGCAACATCTGTCATCAAATCAAACAAAGGTGCCTTAGCGTAATATACAGCATCAAGATTCAGATCTGCTTCATAAGGATCGCCCGACCAAAGTATTGTTCCACCGGGTTTTATGTGGAATTTCTTGTTAATTACATTCTCGAGAGTGAAAAGATAATCTCCTTCAATAACTTCAAGCTCTCCATACATATAAAACTCTTCATCAGAGTTGTATTCCATTTTAATATTTCCTAAACAAAATCCTCGCAATACGTCACCTACTTTAGGGTCAAAAACTATCTGAGCCTCTGCATCAGGCGTAACCTCAATATCCATTTTAAAGTAATAATTCATCTCGGATTCTGGAGCCATCATTATCTTGTTGCCAGTCGAATCGGTCTCTCTCTGTACAAAAGTTACATAACTTACCGAACTCGATTCGTATGATTCTGTCATAGGTAACACAAAAACAGTATTTGGTTCCGATTTTGCAACTACATCAATTCCAAAATTATCAATATCTCCGCTTATTTTTACAGTTCCTGTTCCGAAAGCTGTGCCATA
>DAOOPK010000113.1:0-8897 GCA_035388205.1 Bacteroidales bacterium | reverse complement strand
GACTACCAGTAAAGGAACTTTTAAATCCTCAAAGCTTTTGGCAACCACTTCTTCCAAATCATAATACAAAATTGGCGAAATCATTGCAACAACTCCCTGATGATTCTTATTGCACAATTTATCTAATTTTTCCAATGGGACATATTGCATTGAAATATTTCTTTGTTTTATTTCGCGAAACAACTCGGTCGCTAAAATTCCATTTAGCCCATTTTTTACAAAAATTTTGTCAATTTCTTTACCTGCTTTGATTGCTTCTATTACAGGTCTTATCCCAAAAATATTATTATCCATAATTATTGATTTGTAATTGTATAAATCCGTCCATCACGCCAAGTTGAAACAGCTTGTGACCACACAGACTGATAATTCGAATCCCTTCTTAAAACCAAAGAAGAGCCACAATTAATATTATTTATTTTGTCAAACACAAATAAAACTCCTGCTAATTCAGGGTTTTCACCATAAAACCATTCTTCTCCTGCTGTATTTATATTAATAATTGAGGGAGGGCCGAACAAAACATAAATATTCCCTCTGTCTGTTTTCCATCCAGGTTTATCCTCGGTAAAGAATTTATTTGCAAGAGAAACTCTGTTATAAAAAACTCTTATTTGTTCTTTTGCAAACTTCATATTATTTGATTTGCTCAACCAAAACTGATCAATTGCAGTTTTTAAATCACTGCATTCTTTCAATTCCCTGTATTCCTTGTTACCTGTAATAAGTTTTAACGGCTCCAGCATATCAGAAATAATTTTGATTTCAGGAAAATATTCTCCTGCATTTATAAAACACAGAGATGATTCAAAATCTTTCTTAGGTTTTAAGACATAATAACCTTTGCGATCAAATTTAATTTTATCTCCTATTAAATATAGAAAAACTGAATCCGGTTGTCGAACTTCGCTCGTATTGTCTACTAAATAATAAGGTGGAACACAAACGTATTCAGAGAATTGGTAATACTCAACATTCACTTCAAAATTATCAAAATAACTGCTATTGATGACATACTGAACTGAATCGTTAACAAAATTATTGAACTTAATCAATTTTTCATCATTGTTTAATTCATAAAAAATGAAGTGTTCCTTGGAAAACTCATTACTATTATCAATATCTGCAAGCACTCTTTGTTGAAACTCGGAAGAACTTCCTAAAGACATATTGACTATTAGCTTACAACTCGTTTTTTTAGGTACTTTTATCTGAAAATAACTCACTATATCATCTTTTCTTGCAGGATCAACAGACTGCACAATAACACTACTGTCAACTAATCTATACTCATTTGTTTCTCTTAGTACATATTTTATCAACAACTTCATTTCCGTCTGTGAATCAACACTTTCTATATTTTGTAAATCGCTTTTAGTAATTTTATAGAAAAACAATACTACAGTGTCATTATTAAAAAAAATGCGAAATTCAGGATTAAAAAGTTTTTCACTCGGGTTATAAATTGCTGAAAAATTATACTGTTTTGTAGTTGGCTGAACTCCTGCCGTATTTAAAGGGACACATGAGTTCACGACAAATACAGTCAGTAAAAGCGAAACTAGTAAGATTCTATTCAGTCTCAGAGCCTTCATCTATTTTAAAAAAACTATACATATCTTTCTTAAATCTCTTCATATAAGTAGAGCTTCCCAATCCATATTGATAAAACAATCCTTCAACTTTTAGCTCCCTTTGAGCAGGTTTTGTATCGTATATAATCTGGTTAAACACTTCATCAGATGATATAGCACTAAATGTCCCAGCAGAATATTTAAAATAATACCATGTATCAGCATCAGGTTCTAGCAACATTTCAAAAACGTCACCACGTCTTGATTTCTCAAATTTAATAAACCCAAAAACATATTTATTAACCTGTTCTTTTCCCAAATTTGCAATACCTATTGGTCCATAATGGACAAACGAACTGAGAGATTGATGCCAGAGTAGTACAATGTCAGTGAAAATCATTTTATCTGAAAGCTCTTTTGGAAATTTATTATAGTTTCCAAGGCTTAAATTAGAAAACCATTCATCTGCTGAAGTCGTACCTAAATATTCTACCAATGATTTCTCATAAACCTCATCCCTTATGTCAATACCTACCAAACCAGGAATTGCATTTAACTTTTCTGCCATTTTTTTCTGTGCATCTGCATTAAAATAAGCATCCATAATCATTGAAACAGAGATTTCTGTTGTATCATTATCAGGATAATAGAGGAAATTACCAATTACATTCGGATTAAACAGTCCAAAATCATTACTAATGTTAAATCTTCCTTCACCATATAAATTACAAATGCTTTTGTGCATGCTTAAATAGTTACCCGGCAAGCCTGTCTCTGCAATTTTATCTTTTGATGCTATTATAAATTTTCCTTCATCCTGATCATAATGCAAAAATCCTGAAGCTGTGAATATGACCTTATCATAAGGATTTCTCTTTTTTGCTAAAAATGATGGATAAAGAGTATTTGAATTTGACAACACTAAGCCTGCAACAAGTTTATCATTATTTATACTTACCGGCAATGAATCAACAGGAATAAATACATCTTCAGGATCCACAAAAGATTTGAATTTAAGCCAATTTGTACTGATACTATCACAATCGTCAATTGTTTTAACAGCACCACTAAATTCGAGATTGGGATTATTTGCATAAATCTGAGCGTCTCCAAAGAATCTGAAATAGGAATTAATTTTAAAATTATCAGGTTCAGCAATTCCACCTGTTGCAAAAGTCTGCCCTGATGGATCTACTCCTACTTTAGTCATGTGAATTACTTGAGGAGTTTTAGTATTATCCAGATAGTCATAATCTCCATAGGCAGTGTAGTTCTTTTTCCCATAAACACTAACTACTGCATTATAAATCGTATGATATCTTGTTGTTGAATTAGCAACGATTTTTGCGTTGTTGATAGGTCTCATTACTGCATCAGGTTCAATTGTAATATTTCCATCTTCGACATAGATTGTTGCGTCTGCAACTCTAATAAATTTTACACCTTCAGCATAAATGATATACTCTTTATAATTATATTTTGCACGTGGAGCAACGAAATTTAAAGAGTCCTGATCAGGGTGCACTGATGTAAATTTGGGACCTTCAAGAAATAATTCTTCCCATTCTGTAGGACTTATATTCTCTCCCATCTCTTCAAGTTTATCCATGACTTCGGTGTCAGCACTAATAGCAATTTCTTCCTTATCCATGTACCAAGTCATTTCATTCATTTCACTTATGTACTTATTCCTTGGAAATCTCCATATTGTATTTTCACCATTCGTACGGAAAACACCATTACGGTTTATAAAATCCACATGAGCATTAACATTATCCGATTCAAAATCAGTATTTATTTCGCTCATAGTATATAAGTCAAAATCAGCAGTATCTGCATCAATAATTTCTGATTTAAATCTAAACTGATTTGAAGTTAACCTAGCTTTATCAATATGTAAAAAACCTTCGCCAAGCAGTCCTTCTGATGTTAATGTAATATTTCCGTCAAGTACAGCCTGGTCATCAAACATTTTAAAGTCAACCGAATCTTTTTTCAGCATAAACTTATCTTCTTCAACATCCCATCGCAAAGTATTATCCTTACCCGAAACCGATGGATATTCAACTACTCCTGTTTGCTTGTTCAACTCAAAATTATTCGTATGACCTTCCATGTGGTCAAGAAAAAAGATCAGATAATCCGCATTCATTGTTGAAGAGAGATAATCAATTTTTCCTGAACCTCTTAAGCCATAATTACTTAGATCAATCTCATGCCAGAACATTCCTTTTCCACTATACAATGGTAATCCCAATGGACCGGTACTAGTATTAAAACCAAGCGAAAAGTCATTCTTCCTTAAGACTAATGTCTCTTTGATTGGAGGGAAAATATCCCCTGAATACAATGTCCCTGCGAATTTCAAGTTGTCTCTTGAATAACCCTGAATACTATCCAACAAAAATGGATCTACTTCAAAATAGAACTTGCTTCTCTTGTACGCCCCATTATAAACATCAGGTCTGTCATAATAAACATAAGTTTTAGATTTTGAAGTAAATTTCGGATATTCCGGAAAATCAGAATTCCCTGACTTATTCATAGGTTCATCTATATAAAACTCTCCAACTATCTGTTCAAGTTTATTACGTACTATTGCAGGTTTGGGGTTGCCTTCTTCATCAAGATATTCCGTCTCTGCGACCATTTTCATAGAATCGCAGTTATTAAGCTCAAACATGAACCTGTTATAGTCAAATTTGAAATCATTACCGTAAAAATAAAACTGACCGGCTTGAATTGTACCGTTAAAAACAAAGCTCCGATTCTTATTCATTACAATTTTTTTATCTATCGGATAGACTTTAACATTCTGTGAGTCAGATAAATGGATAGAAGAAATTCCATTCATTTTGAGATCAAAATTTATAAGGCTTAATTCTGCATTTGGTACTTCTGCATCTGTTTTACTATAAAACTGAATTACATCAGAATCTTTAGTTTTACGATGAGCTTCCATAAATCTCCAGGCTTCAGGATAAACTCTGATTAATTCAGTTTCGGCATCATAACTCAAATATCCTCTGTAAGCAAGATCAAGAACCATCTGTACCACTTGTGCCGGGCTGTAACCCATGTACGAAGCTAATTCTCCAAGATAAAACTCCGGATAACCAGCCCAAGATTTTACAAAACCTGTAACAACCGCCAATGGGTGTTGTGGATCTCTTTTCTGAATTTCACGGTATCTATCCAAACGATAATAATCAGCTGATTCAAACATTGCTTCATTAGGCACACCTTCCGTCTTAATCATTGAAAACTCAATCTTATACTTATCAATAAACCACCTGAACCACGTAAAATCCATATTAATAGCATGATAGGAATTTGTAAAATGCACTTTTGACATATCTTCTTTAGTACGGATAAGTTCTAATAATGCAATCTGGTTATGAAATCTCAGAGTCAAATGCGGGTGATATATTGAATCTTCATTCATTCGTAAAATGATTGCACAGTTATTTGTAACAATCATTTCGTTATCAATTAAAAATTCCCTTGAATATGCGGTAAAAGATAGAGTATCAGATTTTTGTATCTTTAACATAGCCAGTTCCTCTTTTGTCCCTGAACCTATAAAGCTACTTCCTTTAATACTGAACCCTCCTTCGTAATCAATTCCAGGAACGATATTCTTTAATTCAAAATGCTGATTGTATGAAACAAAAGTAGGATATTCTGACTTAACAGGATTATCCAGATTACCTGCTTTGTCGATAAGTTTTCCCATCATTGGTTGCTTAAAGAACATTGAGTTCATAAACATAACCGAATCTGCATTGTATGAGACATTACGCATATCAATAAAGTAATTATTGAGTTTCGCCTGTATACTGTCCATACTATAACCTACTCTTTCCCAGCCCACGATTCCACCTTTTCCTGTCCATGAGTTTTTCACAGGAAAATACTCTCCATTCGTTTCATATATTTTGAGGCTGTCAACTCCTTGATAACCAATAAGATTAATATTATTAAAAACTATTTTAATACCATTGTCATATTTGAAATAGAAATCATTGTTTTCAGCTTTCCAATATGTTCTTGCTCCTTTTGAAACTATGTTTTTTGATAACAGAGCGTTTATGTCGGCCAAATAGTCTGAAATCTTATTCAAATCCGGTCTTTTACCATCATTTAACAAATCTACAAGAGCTTTTTCATATATTTCATATTGATCCTTTTCTGTGTTTCTACGTGTAAACATCAATAAATTATCAGCTATACAGACAAAATCGGGATACCCTTTGCAGCCTTTTGAGGCCATGAGATTAACAGTATTAATAAAATTCTCCTTCTCATAATAGCTCAAGCTATCTGTTTCCCAGAATTTAGAAAATTCTTTGTCCATGCTTCTGGCTGAAGGTCTGTATTCCCCCGTATAATTCAGTTCCTGTCCGAAAGCTTTAATAAATTTATCCTGTTCGGTCGGAAAAGCTTGAGAAAAAATCAAATTACTCAAGACTATACAAAGTAACAATAATAACAGATGTCTCATATTTACATTTTATTAAAAACACATGCTGACCAATTATCTTTTTCAATATTTCTTGCTAAAATCAAGCCATTTTCGAAACAACATTTTTCAATTAACTTCAACTCATTAATAAGGAAGCCACTTACGAACAATAAAGAATCGTAATTCATGAATTTAACCAGTACTGGAATATCATTCAATAAAACATTAAGATTTATGTTTGCAAAAATGAAATCGTATTTTAGATCAGGAACATTGTTAATATCACCTCTTAGAACAGAAATATTTGAAACACTATTAATATTTGCATTCTCAATAGAGTTTTCATAAGCCCATTCATCAATATCAATTGCAATAATATTAGATGCTCCCAACAATGAGGCATAAATTGATAAAACGCCTGTTCCACAGCCGAAATCAAGCACATGAGATTCTGTCATATCAAAAGCAGACATCAGCTTACACATCATGTATGTTGTAGCATGATGACCTGTTCCAAAGGACATTTTGGGTTCAATAAAAACTGTATTTATGGTTTCAGATTTCTGCTCATGAAATCTTGCTTTTATTGTTAATACATCGTCGATTTGAATGGGTTCAAAATGCTTCTCCCACTCTTCATTCCAGTTTTTCTGCTCTATTATATTTTTACAGAAACTAAAGCCATAAGCAGACATCAGCATTTTGGTCAGTTCTTCGTTATAATTACTTTCAATGATGTATGCCAACAGTTTATCTTTTTCTTCACAAAAGCTTTCATATCCCTGCTCGGCTAAAAATGCCACAAGCACTTCTGACAAAGCAGATTTTTCTTCAGGAACATTTATAACAAGTTCTATATAATTCATTGTGACGATTTAATGATATTAATAAAATCATCCGGTTTTAATGAAGCTCCTCCAACAAGACCACCATCAATATCGTTACAATTGAATAATTCGGCAGAATTTGAAGCATTCACACTTCCACCATAAAGTATAGAAATTTCATCAGCAGTGTTTTTATCATAAAGCTGTTCAACAAGCGATCGGATATAGCTGTGCATTTCCTGTGCTTGCATAGGTGTTGCTGTTCTTCCTGTTCCAATTGCCCATACAGGCTCATAAGCTATAATTGTTTTCAAAATATCATCTTTAGAAATATCATTAAATGATTCCGCAATCTGTGTTTTAACAACTTCAAAATGCTGATTTGAGTCCCTTTCACTAAGAGTTTCGCCACAGCAAAAAATAGGTTCTACTTCATTCATATAACAGATTTTAAGCTTTTGCGACAACAGATTATTATCTTCTTTAAAATATTGTCTTCTTTCGCTATGCCCAATAATGACAAACTTCGCACCTAAGTTTTTAATCATTTTTACTGATACTTCCCCTGTATAAGCCCCCGATTCGTATTGTGAACAGTTTTGTGCAGCTACAGATATCTTTAATTTATCTACAATTCGGCAAATTCTTTCAATGTGCGTATATGGCACACCTAAAATGACTTTACAATTCTCTTTTAAATTATAATTAACTAAAAATTCATTCAGTTTTTTAACAATTATTTCTCCCTCATCAGGAGTAGTATTCATCTTCCAATTACCTGCTACAATTTTTTTCCTCATCACTTTACTTATTTAGATTGATAAACTTTTTTTTAATCAGGAATACATACAAATTATGGATCAGTGACATAAATAAGCATAAAGCAAGAATAAATATAAAAGTAACCTGATTATTTCTATATTTCTGATGTTTAGTTAAAGAATAAGCTGTTAGCTCACTCTTTAATTCGGACACTTCGGGGACATTACGACCCGCCCATTTATTTAAGATTGTACCCGCCTTTACTAAAACTAAACCCGGGTTTGACCTGACAATTGTTTTCAGTGTAATAGGATCGGTATTATAGAAATTGAAATTTACATTATTTTCTTTCACGAAGGCAGTAATTTCTTCAACTCCGGAGGCAGTCAGACAGTAGAAACTATAGTGTCTTTCTTCACAGAACTTTGCTATTTCATTTATTTTACCAATATATTTTGTATTTGCATCTCCCACGTTAGTCATTACCAAGAAAAATGCATAGTTTTGGTCTGCAAGAACCACATCTGTAATATCTTCACCATATGGAATCGTTTCGAAATCCTGCTCAGGAATGTATTCGGCATCAATAAAAACATAATCATCACCGGGTATTTCATAAATATTAAACACTTCTTCAATACCTTCCGGATTCAGATAAGAAAGCCTTATCAGGTCTGGGTCCAATTCAGTTTCGTAAACTATATGTTCTAGAGTCCATGAACTATCTGGAAGATCATCAACATTACAATACTCAGTTTCTTCATCTTTGGAATACATAAATTGTGCGTCGTACAAATTCACATATTCTTCTTCAACTAGTTCAGGACTTACTCCTGGCACATATACAGGCTCAATGGTAAAATCATGGATTGGTGGTTTATAACCCTCTTTGATCAATGTATGAGTTGCATCAACAAAAGTCCATGTTGAATCCGGTAGATTATCAACGACAAACTCTTTCTTTTCTCCATTTTTCTCATAAATAAAAACACTCTCATAAACGTCCATATTGTCTTTTTCCTCTTCGGGGACCATCATTCCTTCCTGAATATTTGCTCCAATATGATAAGGACGAAAATCAATAATCGGTAAATTTCTTAAACAATAAAAAGATAGTATTAACGATGCAATTGTAAAAAACACTCCCAAAGTCCATTGAAAAAATCCATTATAAACAGGCTTAAACTTTTTCCTGAAAAGAAAAATAATTATTACAAAGACCAGAATTATAAGATTTTTGTAGAATGTTTGCCAGTTTGTTAGTATCAA
>DAOOPK010000112.1:0-8910 GCA_035388205.1 Bacteroidales bacterium | reverse complement strand
GTTTGTTCCCTCTTGAATATAATCTTCTGTAATCACATTTGGCAAATCAACATGAGCTTCAAAGTTAAATCCGACAAGGTCTGTAAAATCAATGTCTATAGGTAATTCATAATCATGGCAGAATTGAAATTCATCTCCAACATAGCAAGGATAAATACAATATTCAGTCTCTGCATTTATATGGAATAATGTGTCAATAGTATGAGGAACAGAAACTGAAGCAGGAATAAGGTGAATAGTATCGCAACCAAAAACACAAACAAGAATGTCCATAAAAGGATCAAACTGATACTCAAGGTCTAGAGTTATTACTCCTACAGGCGGAAAGACTGTTTCCAAAGCCCAACCATCCGTAACTTCATAAGATGTGTGTATTTCAGCAGGTCCTCCGTAATTGAAGGTGTAATCTTCAGGAAAGTCAAGTGTTACCTCAAGTGGATAATCAAGACTAAAGCTACCTGAATAAAAACCGTGAGCTTCGAAAGATGATCTCAGTATAGCTAAAATGCCCATCTCCATTCCTACACCGAACTGCTGACCTAAAACCTCTTCAATTTCGGAAAAGCCCCAGGACTCATCAATGTTAACATCGAAAAAAGTATGGTCTACTTGTATTCCATAAGCAGAATCCGGTCCCCACATATTTTGATCATGAGAAAAATAATACATTGGATGTACCAGATCGTTTTGCGAAATTAGTTTACCGGAAAGCCCGAGTAAAACAAAAACTATACTTAATCGAACGAGTATCTTCATGGTTAAATTAAAATTATTGAACAGATTTCAAACAAGCTTCAATAGCAGGGTATAATAAGTTCTTCATGCTTACAGGATAATTGAAATTTACCCATATAGTATTATTATCTCCTGTAAAAAACATAGCTCTTTCAAATTCAGTTTCACCTGAAGTAAATCTTACAAAAAAGATTACACCATTACTGTTATTTTCTGTTTTTATGTTTCGTTTTTCCACAAATGTATAATTCTGTGATGCAATATAGTCTGCAGTCATTGAATTTTCAATAACAGTATATGAAATTTCAGGGATTTCAATTACTTGTATAGTACATGCCGAACCCGGGTGAACAAAACCATTTATTGAGGGGTCAGCAACAAAATAATCGGGCGGAATTAAAAATACATTAGTATTGGGAGCCTGTAATAATTTATCTGGATTATATACAAGTTTTTCTTGTTGTTCTGCCACAAAGTTTTCAAGAGTGTTTTCCTGTGCCGACAAACATATACAAATAAGCAAAATCTGTAATAATACTCCAATCTTTTTCATAACAACAGCTTTAATTAACAAAATGTAAATTTACACAAAAATTATTAAACACAGATAAAAAGTATAAAATTATTGTAATAATATAATTTAACGCTTTTCCTATTTACCGAAAAGTACCAATTTGAAAATATTTGATATATCAGAATTCGACAATTTGACGAAATAAACGCCTTCGCTAAACTTTGAAATATCTACACTTGTTTTGATAGTTTTATCAGAAATTTGTTGTTCGTATAATATTTGTCCATGTACATTTGTGATTTCGACAAACAAATTTGAGCCGATATTTTCTGTTTCAATAATAAATATTCCTTCATTCGGGTTAGGGTATATTTTAACATTATTAAGAATATTCTGTTCAATCAATACAGCAGGAGTAACATTAATTACAAAATTGCACATATTGATGCAATTAGTACTAGGATGTTGGTAAAAATATGTTACAGCTTGTTCACCTTCACCGTAGAATTCCGGATCAAAGATGACAACAACACTTTCATTGATTTCGAACCATCCGTTTTCGGGTTCTCCTCCATTGAGTTCTATTGGTTCTGCATTAACAGGTATAGAGAAATTTTCAGGGCAAATGACAATCGGTATTGAATCCACAGTTATAATAAAATTGCATGACTCATATCCGTATGTGTAAGTGATTGCATGTTCTCCTTCTCCGGCTGTTGCAGGGTTGAAAATATCGCCCGATACCCCGTTTCCTGAATACTCGCCTCCTGCAGGAGTAGCTCCACTTAGTGTTAATTCAGTATCTTCTTTACAAACCGAAAAACTTGATGGACAAGATATGTCAATAGGTTCATAAATAGTTAAATTAAAACTGCAGGAATTCTCACAGTTTCCTTCTCCTCCTGTGTAGGAATAAGTAATAGTATATGTTCCTGTTCCGTAAGAAGCCGGATTAATATAAGTTACAGGATTTTCGTTAATGCTGTATTGTCCGCCTGATGGTTCTGCTCCTGTCAATGGGAAAGCAGATGCGGTGGCAGAAACATACAAATCTTCGGGACATGTTACTTCGGGTAATTCATAAACAGTGATAATGAAATCACAACTGATTGTTTCGTAAGTGTATGTAATTGTATGTTCTCCAATGCCTGCAATTGAAGCATCAAAAGTTCCTTCATTTAGTCCATTTCCACTATACGTACCACCTATCGGTGTGGCTCCGGACAAATCAAATGGCGCAGTATTATAACAAACCGAGAGATTGTCAGGACAAGCTACTACAATAGGTTCAATTACATTTATGTTGAATGTACACGTGTTTTCACAATTTTCAGGATTACTTGTATATGAATAAATAACTTCATAATTCCCTTCTCCGTATATTTGCGGATCAAAAGAGCTTACTGTACTTCCGTTAATGCTATAGGTTCCGCCTTCCGGTGTTGCTCCGGCTAAAGTAAACTCACTGTCATCATTATAAACTTCAATATCTGCAGGGCAATTAACTTCAGGTAAAGGATTTACAGTAATAACAAAAGTACAGTTTTCAGTTTCATATTCATAATTGATTGTATGTTCTCCGAGACCTGCAGTCTGAGGATTGAATACTGCACCGGAAACGCCATCGCCCGAATAAATTCCTCCGGGAGGTGTTGCTCCTTCAAGAGTGAATTCTGTATCATCAAAACATACTGAAATGTTATCGGGGCAGTCAAGTGTCAATGGTTCATATACAAAAATGGAAAAAGAACAAGTATTTGTACAGTTTTCAGGTGTGTTTGTGTATTCGTAAACAACTGTATATGTTCCAACTCCGAATACAGCAGGGTCAAATTCTGTTAGGGGGATATCATCAATTAAATATGCCCCACCTGTGGGGACTGCTCCTTCAAGAGTAATAGGAGCTTCGTCAATAGCAATATAAATATCTGCAGGACATGTTAATTCTGGAAGCGGATTAACTGTAATTTCAAATCCGCAGCTTTCGGTTGCTAAAGTATATGTAATTGTATGAATGCCGGTATTTGCATTTGCAGGATTAAAAACTCCTGCAGTAACACCAGTACCGCTATAAATTCCTCCACTAGGGTCAGCTCCGCTTAATGGAAACGCTGGTTCCGAAATGCAAATCTCAAATTCTTCGGGACATACAGGAACAACAGGCTCATTCAATGCTCTTACACCATCAGAGGTTTTTACCAAACTGAATAGACCTGCTCCATTTTCTGCTTTTACGCTTATGTAGTAAACTGTTTCGGGAGTCAGATTTACACTGTTGTCTATAAAATCAGTGTTAAGTCCACAATTTGTCCAGTCTATAAAATCTGTTCCTCCAACTGTAGTGCCTACTGCATAATAATATGCAATAATTCCGGAATTAATATCTGCTGATTCAGTCCAATTTGCAGAAATCTGATTCAAAATATATGTTGTATCAATATCTTCAGAATCGTAATCATTTACAGTTATAACTGTTGATGGTATTGTCCAATCAACCAAAAGATTTTTGCTAATAATTTGAGAAATATTTTTTGCAGAATCTGTTACAATAGAATTAATCTTGGCAGAGTAAGTTTCTGATGAAGGACTTTGATATCTTATTGCATCTTCACTACTTCCGAGACTTATATCAACATCAGGGTAACGTGTTCGCAAAACATTAAAATCATCAACATACATAATTGAATTTCCACAGCGAAATGAAACATAATTTCCGCTTTGGTATGGCTCCGAATCTTTGTATTCTCCCACCAAAATATCATCCATATATACATAAGTCTCACCTGTAATTCTGTCGAAAGTAATTTTTATATTATACCACTGGTCAGCAGATATTTCTATGTCGTAATATTTTTCAAGAGAAAAAACATTGTCGGTAACTTTGTAAAACTCCAAATCCTGACTTGCAAGACGGAACCAGACAAAATACCCGTTTCCTCGGTTTGAAAGTGTGGGGTCATCACAGAAATAATGGAAACCGGCTCTTTTGTTTGCATCAGCGCCTGAAATTTTCATATCAAAAACATACATATATCTGTTGGATAAATCTTGTTGAAGATATGACCACAAATTAGTATTAGCTTCGGTTTCATTAGTTTGGGCTAAACAATTATCTGATATTGACCATGTACCAATCTGAGAAGTCCATTCGTAACCTATTTCAGCATCGAAATCGTTGAATGCAAAACCAAGGTTTTGATTTGAAGACCATTTTAATCCATTAAAGTCAGAGACATTATAAAAACTTTTTTCTATTCCGCTTAAGTCGTCAGTGTCGGTAAAACTTGTAGTAAAATCTTCGGTTTGCCAAGTCTCTTCAACGGAAATTTCAGTTACAGGGATATCAAAATCAGTAAAAACGTTTTTTGAAATACTTTCAGACCAGTTATCTGCATTATCAATTAATAATGTTCTAATTCGACCTGCTTCCTGAACAACGCTAACACTTTGATAACGAATATCGGCATCAGTGTTTTCGGCAGGTAATACTGTTATAGTATTTTCACGTGTTTTGTAAACTTTTATGTCATCATATTCGGTTTGACATCCACCCGTTCTTGGAGAGATAGAATTTCCTGTTGTGAGTGGACTTGGGTCTATTGTTGTTGCAGCAAGATTGTCATCAACATAAAGTGAAATTTCTCCTGTGTTAGTATTTAATATTACTTTTACATCATACCAAATATCAGGATCAATTGTATATGTTCCCGAAGTGAAAAATCCTCCATTTGCAGTTTCATAAGAATTATTCATGTACTTATAAATCTCTGCTGTATTTCCATCAGCTCTTAGATAAACCATATATGATTCAAGACGTCCGGTTTGAGTTGGGTCACTACAGAAGAAGTGCATTCCAGAACGTTTGTTTGAGCCGGAACCCGATATTTTTTGCTTCCAGTGATATAAGTAAATATTTCCTGCTTCTTGGGTAAGAGACGCATAAATGTTTGTATTTGTGCTCGATTCATCAGTTTGTAACAAGTGTTCTGCGTTAATTGACCAATTGCCCCAAAGTGCTGTCCATTCAGAATGTATGGTAGTAGTGAAATTGTCATTAAAAAAGCCTTCTGTTGCGTTTGCACGCCATTCTGTGCCATCAAAGTCCATAATCTGATAAAAACTGTGATTTATTCCAGATCCTCCACTATTATCTGCATCCGAGAAATTTACCTCAAAATTAGAGTTATACCAATTTCTATCAGTTGAAATTGATGTTGTTGGTGCTTCAATATCGGATGGAGTTGAACAATCTAGAATTACCTGATTTGTACTTGTTCGAATATCAGGCAGTAATGCGTATAGAGTTGTTCCAGGACATGTTGTTCCACCCGGATTTACATCTTTATGTCCACAAATCCTTGGCAATGTAACCCATTCAGTTCCCGCCTGATTTAAGATACTTGCTGAAGAATTCGGGTCAAAACCTTTATAATCGTACCACCATCCTAAAAATTCTGAACATTTTTGTAATTGAGCAGTAGTAGGAGCTGTCTCTGGAGAATCTGAATCACCTAAGAAATTACAACCTATAGAATATGTATTTGAATAGCCAGCATGAGCAGCGTGAACATCACTATTTGGAATGTTTGGATTATGTCGTCCCTGGAAAAAATTACCATATTTGTCAAAAAGATAATTATATCCTATGTCGCTCCAACCGTTTGAATTTACATGATAATTCCAATAACTTCTAACAACAGCATATCCGTCTGTATAGGATGTGGGACTTGCGCCATGATGAATTACTGTATGTGTGGGAGTTCTATAAACAACTGTATAAGTTGGATTATGACAAGCATCATAAGAACCGCACCACTCAGAACGTGGAATATAAGCAGGAAATTCAGGACAGGTTTTTGCTCCATTTGAAACAGTAATCATCTGAGCTTCAGGATTTATTGTTTTACTAATATCCTGAATAATAAGATAAATTTCTTGTATTTCTTCTCCTTCGGGTGAATGAATATAAAACTCTAAGGAATCATGTAAATATTCGTCAATTCCAAACATAATGTCTGATTTGTAATATCCAGATCTTGTTTCGTCAGGTTTGGTAAAACCCTCGTCAATTATCCAGTCTGACCAGCCATAGCCGGGTTTATGGACTTTAAAAACAATTTCGAAAACTCCTGCGCCATAGTTTTCTGTGGTTGATTTCCAGCCGATAGCAAAAGATGTGAACTCATAAGGAGTTTTTAATTTAAAACCATATCCTCCGTTAGAATCACGCTCTATACTTTCGTCTATTTGATATTCAATCAGACTTGTTTCTGATTCGTAATGTGAAGAAAGTTCAACCAAATTTAATTGAGCGTAAGTACTACAAAAAATGAAGATAAGTGATAGTGTAAATAATATTTTCATAATTCTATTATTGAAATTGTTAATGCAAAATAATGAAAAAAAACAATACGAAAGGATTTTGTTGATGAGTGAAATTTAATTAAAAAGCTTTAATCATATTTAGCCGGAGCGATTCTGGTTATATAATTTAATTTGTTATTTTTTAAAATTTTTATAAATTCTTCAGCTTCGGTTACAGTGCTGAAAGTGGCCAGAATTACGTCAGATTTGCCAATAAATTGTTCAAGATCAATACTTGGTAATGATAATATATTAAGCTGATTATTAATTATTTCTGCTTCTTTATCGCGGTCTTCTTTTTTTGAATAACCATTGTGGTAATAGACCGAAAAACCTTTTTCACCTGCATAATTTATTTTAAACTCTTTGTCTTTTTCTCCATTATAATTCATCGAGATAAGTGTATAATCTTTTGACAGCAGCCAAATTCTATCTTCAGTACTGAAAATATCTGCAGTATAAACCAGCTCGTTATTTTCACGAAGATTAAATTCAAACCATTTGTTCTCGGTAATATTAAAAATATTTCCTGATTTAGTCGAGGCAATTACTATATTGTCATAATCGGCAGTATTGTGATTTGCATAAGCAAATGCCGCCCTATTGCATTCGATAGCAGTAGTTATATTATTCTCATCAATTTTTAAAAACATATCCCAATCTGAAATATAGATATCATTTTCAGTTGGTGTAATTACAAAAGCAAATGTGCCTGTAAAATCGAAAGGACAGATTATATTGGATATTTCAATATCATTTTCTATGTCATGTACATAAATATATGCTCCAGAATTGTCTTCCTGTTTTGCAGTATAAGCCTGATTATAGCAATTATAAAAATCAGACTTTTCGATTTTAGCCATTAAATGCTTTTTTTCATCTTCGGGACTGATATTATTTTTTGAACTTACAACGTACAATGTGTTGAATTCACTATTAAATCCACATGTTTTTGGTTGAAATCCGACGCGTATTTCTTTTAATTTTTTACCTGTTTCAGCCTCAAAAATCAAAACTTTTGTATCTCCGTACTTTTTCATGTCAACAAAGTATGGACTTTCAGTAAATAATTGAAAATCGTTTCCGTTTATAATGCTTTTTATATTTCCATTGTCGGGATCAATTAAAAATACTGCCGAAGATGAGGCTGCCAGAAGGATTTTTCCTTTTTTGTCAAATTGCAAATCTTTTATTCCTTTATCAATTTTAAAGCATCTGAGTGTTTCTCCTTTACTAATATCAAAAACAATTATTGTATTAAAAGTGCCTCCAACAAAAACTTCATTTGTGCCGGGTCTCATAACTGCAGAAGATAACTCAAAATCAAATGCGAAACTAAATTGAGCGATTGTTAAGAATACTAAAATTGAAATAATTTTATTCATTATTACCCAAATTTTAAAAGTGTTTTATTCTTCAGTTATATCTCTCAAGCATCTTACAGACAATCCATCTGTTTTAAGATAACTGGCATAATCATCAACCCTGTCGCTATCGTATTTTAGATATTTGCCGTAAACCGGATTAGAATTTGGATTATAACACCACCATGAGCCCCAGTTACCAATATCGCCAAACATTCCATAAGCATTTACAGAACCTCCGGGTAATCCGTTAAAGCCAAATTCGTCGCTGCCATTACCATCATTTTCCCAACCAATTGAAATTCTCAATTTTGGAGATGCTATATCTTCGCCTCCTGCAAAATCTATAAGAATTTTCCAATCTTCGTAAGTTGAAACTCGCCATCCTTCGGGAGCAAGACCTCTGCTGTCATTAACAGCATACCAATTGTATAGTTTGCCATATTTTTCTCCATATTTTTTATCATAATTATAATAACACCAGGCAGGTTTTCCGTCTGTGAAATATTTAACCCATTCTTCTGAATTTTTTGCTTCAGGAATAATGTCGCCATTCTGAAAATTGCTAACATCAAGATTTTTTGTCATCCATTGCTGTGTGCCAATTATGACCGACGAATAGTAAGGAGATTCTGTTGTTTGAGACCAACAATTTAATGATAGCGTTACAGTAACAATCATTAACAAAAAGTTTAATTTCATATTTTCAGTTTTAAATCAGAATTGTACAAATATAATAATTTATTCAAATATCGCAATGATTTGTTGAAGCTGGTTATTGAATAATATTTTTACATCCTTCAATTGGCGGGTTGTTTTTACCTTTATTGTTACTATCCTAAAACAAACTTATCAACAACCCACATTTTTTCTATTATAAAACAAATATTCAAAAAACTCATACACTTATACAAAAAATCCATACAGATATTC
>DAOOPK010000111.1:0-8951 GCA_035388205.1 Bacteroidales bacterium | reverse complement strand
CTGTGGGACAAAAAAACCTGCACCACGGCTTATTGATAAATATTGATAGAAACAGCATAAAAACAGCAATTATCAAGACTGACAATGACGCAAATTTGAATTTGAATGCAGAAAAAGGCTCAAAGTCTTCAAGATGAGTATCTGTTGCAACTACTGTTAAAACTACCAATGAAAACAAAAAAACAAATCTTATTGATTTCAGAACTTTTTTAACGGGGTTCTCAATTGCTATTTTTTTTATATTTATTTTACCTGTCAGTTCCTGTAATGCCCCAAATGGACATAAATACTGACAGTAAAATGATTTGTTTGTTATTATAGGAATTATAATAGACAAGATCATTACTATAAAAAGAAAAATCTGTGATTTAATACTCAAACCGTTTATCAGCCAGTTGTGTAATAAAGCAATGCTTAAAAAATCTCCTGTCCAGAAACCCAAAACCCCAACTGATGCAAATAAGAGAACAATTCTTAATCTTGCAGTTTGTTGAGGCACAACAAAACAAAATAAAGCAAATAAAAAAACTATAAAAGAAAGTATTATTCCAATAGTATTGAACCAGCTTCCTCTTTTTTCCACTTCTTTTGTAGCAGCAAATACAGACAATCTTTTACTTATCGATTTTATAACAGCAGTGCTTGTAAATGTAGCCCCGCTGACTGCGTCAACCTGCTTTTGAGAGGCTTCCTTACAGCTAAGTCCGTTCCATGAACTGAAGAATTTCTGTGAATACAAATTATCTATCCAAGAAGCAGTTTCTGAGTTTGGTAATAAATATAACTCTCTTATTTTATCCTGGGGTGTGAATATAATTGCAAAAGGTACATTTCCACCAAAACCTTTTATATCATCACAACTGGGAGATGTCAAAAGTACATAACATATTAATTTATTTGCGTCATCATACAAATAATAACAATCCTGCAATGTATCTAGCTTATAATAAGAAAACCCTTCGGCAATTTCAGGAAAGAAAGATGTCTTGTTGTCCAAAACAATAGTTTTATTTTGCTGACTATCTTTTGATGAGAATTTGTAATTGAAAATCTTCCCCGAACTAATTGTTATTACAGTAATTCCTGCTATTATTAGAAATATCTTAAGTATTCTGTTTGTATTGATCATGTTTATTCTTTATATATTTTAAATAATGAAAATACAAGGTTTTTTGTCAAGATCTATTTTCATTTTTTTCCACTCTCTGATCTTTTTCGTCAGAATCAGCTCATTTTCACAACTGATATTTGACGCGACACAAAGATAAGTATCAGGATTTAGATTTAAAAGAATTTCATTTAATAATTTATTATTTCGATATGGTGTGTCCATAAATATTTGAGATTGTTCTTGACGTAATGATTTGTTTTCTAATATTTTAAGTTGCTTTATCCGAAGTTTTGGTTCAATATTTATGTAACCATTAAAAGCAAAGTTTTGACCATTCAAACCAGAGGCCATTAAAGCCATAAAAATTGATGAAGGTCCGGACAAAGGTATTACCTTAACGCCCATTTTGTGAGCCATCATAACAATCTGATTTCCGGGATCTGCAATACAAGGTAGGCCTGCTTCACTGATTAAGCCAACATCTTCTCTTGCATTGCACACATCAAGATAACCAGATATTTCCTCTTGGGTAGTATGTTTGTTCAATTCATAAAAATACAAATTGTCAATTACAATATCAGTATCCAGCTTTTTTAAAAATCTACGGACATTTCGGACATCCTCTACAATAAAGCGTCTTATTGATTTCACCACATTGTGTACTCGCAACGGCAACACATCCGTAGTCAAAGTATCTCCAATCAGATTGGGGATAAGATACAGACAAGAATTTGTTTTATTCATTTCCGTCATAATCCATTTTGTTTCACAAAAATAGTGTATTTCTTTAAGAAATCATATTTTTAACACATAATGCTTAAATTTAAATATCTTACTTATATTTGTACAAAACAAACAATGTGGAAGTAATTTTCTTGGGAACAGGTACATCGCAGGGCATTCCAGTAATCGGGTGTAATTGTAAAGTATGCTGTTCGAAAGACGATAAAGACAAGAGATTGCGTTCTTCCCTATTCATCAAATCAAATAATACCAACATACTTATTGATGCAGGACCAGATTTCAGACAGCAAATGTTACGAGAAAATATCAATAAACTTGATGCTGTTGTTTTTACACATGAGCATATTGATCACATAGCAGGTCTTGATGACATCAGAGCTTTTAATCATATATCTGATAGCCCAATGGAGGTTTATGCCGAAAAACGCGTTCTAAATGCTTTAAAAAAGACTTTTTCATATATCTTCGACAATAGTCATTACCCCGGGATACCCCATCTTAATTTAAATGTTATAGGTGAGGATAAATTTAAAATTCATGAAGTTGAAATTGAACCGATAAGAGTTTTACACTATAATTTGCCAATACTTGGATTTAAGATTAATGAACTTGCTTATATTACAGATGCAAATTTTATTTCTAAAGAACAATTACTTAAATTAAAAAGTCTTAAAGTCTTAATTATTAACGCTTTAAGAATAAGAAAACATGTTTCACATTTCTCACTTTCGGAGGCAATTGAAATTATAAAAATATGCAATCCAGACATGGCATACCTCACACATATCAGTCACCAACTGGGTTTGCATGAAGAAGTGAATCAATTTTTGTCGGAAAATATCAGACTTACTTTCGATCAACATAAAATTTATTTATAAATGTATTTATTTGTATATCAATTTATTAAAATCATTTATTTGAACTAATAATTGAAATATTACGAAAACTCGCAATTTTCAATTTTTATATATTTTTGAGAAGTTTATGCAATTATCTTAATACTCCTTTCAGAATAATTTAACATTTAGATAACATTTTAAATTTGTCCCGTTCAAAACTATTTATAAATTTGTAACCGTAACGAAAAAACTATTTTATGAAAAAATTACTAATTGGAATTATTGCTTTTTCGGTGTTTTCGTTTAGTGTTATTGCACAGGAAGAAGCCGAAAAAAAAGATGAAGGTTATGTTATCACATTGAAAAAAGAAATCAAGGTAACACCTGTCAAGGATCAATATCGAGCAGGAACATGCTGGAGTTATAGTGGTATAGCATTTATCGAAGCTGAATTATTAAGAATGGGCAAACAAGAAACTGACCTTGCAGAATTATATGTCGTAAGAAAAGCCTACGAAAGCAAAGCTGAGAAATATATCAGGATGCATGGCAATATAAATTTTGGCGGAGGCGGTGCTTTTCATGATGTTTTCAATGTAATTAAAGAATTCGGCATTGTACCCGAAGATGCGTATAAAGGACTGAATTACGGTGAGGACAATCATGTTCATGGTGAGCTTGATGCGGTTCTGAAAGCCTATATTGATGCAGTTAAAGAAAATGAAAATAAGAAGCTATCTACAGCATGGCTAAATGGATTTAAAGGCATTTTGGATGCATATCTTGGCGAAGATCCTGATGAATTTACATACAATGGCAAAAAATATACTCCAAAATCCTATGCAGAAGAATTAGGAATTAATACAGATGATTATATAAATATCACTTCATATACTCATCATCCTTTCTATGAGCCATTTATTCTTGAAATTCCGGACAATTGGGCATGGGGTATTGCATACAATGTGCCACTTGACGAAATGATTGAGATAATGGACAATGCAATAAATAATGGATATACGGTATGCTGGGGAGCAGATGTAAGTGAAAAAGGTTTCAAATGGTCAAAAGGCATAGCTGTAATTCCGGCAGAAGACAGACCTGATTTAGACGGTTTGGAACGCGATAAGTGGGAGAAACTTACTGCCAAAGAAAAAGAAGAACAGTTGTACACACTTGACAAACCTGTTCCTGAAAAAGAAATAACTCAGGAAATGAGACAAATTGCATTCGACAATTTCCAGACTACTGATGACCATGGAATGCTAATAAGTGGAATTGCAACAGACCAGAACGGAACAAAATACTATTATGTTAAAAATTCATGGAATACAGCAAATATTTACGATGGCTACTTTTATGCTTCCGAAAGCTTTGTCAGATATAAAACTATGAATATCGTCGTCCACAAAGATGCTTTACCTAAAGAAACTAAAAAGAATCTGGGAATAAAATAACAGACTCCTATCCTATTTTGATCGTCCAATAATTGTTCAGTTTTCTGAACAGTTTTGGACGATTTTTTATTCTTTGATTTAATCCTTAATTAGCAATATCAGGATTTATAGAAGTTTTACCATTATTTATGTCCATTAAGTCAGATTTTGATTGTTTTACTTTGCAAATTTAATCAGGTTTAGTAGTTTTGACATATTTAAAATTTAAGTTTATAGATTGCAATTTTAAAGTACAAATACAGTTTAATGTAATTTATATATGCTAATTCAGATTTTATTAATGATATTGGGGTTTGCAATTCTGATAAAAGGTGCTGATTGGTTGGTAGATGGCAGTTCTGCTCTTGCCAGAAATTATAAAATATCAGAATTGGCAATTGGTTTAACAATTGTGGCATTTGGAACATCAATGCCTGAGTTTGTGGTCAATGTTTTTGCAGCTTATCAGTCTCATTCTGAAATAGTTTTCGGAAATATTATCGGAAGCAATATCTTTAATCTGTTTGCAATACTTGGCATTTCAGGATTAATCGCACCTATTATTGTTCAATCCAGTACTGTCTGGAAAGAAATACCTCTTTCATTTTTTGCAGCTGTAGTACTTTTCTTACTTGCTAACAGTATTTTTACCGAAAATGCAGTCCTCTCAAGAATTGATGGAGCTATCTTGTTAGTTTTCTTCTGTTTGTTCCTTTTTTATGTTTACAAACAATTAAGATCAGATAACCTGCAAATTGAAATCACTAAAAAGAAATTTACGAGTTTTAAAATCTGGTCATTTATAATTTTAGGACTTATATTTCTTATAGTCGGTGGAAGACTTGTAGTTATTAATGCAGTAAAAATTGCAACAGAATTAAGAATAAGTCAGAATATTATAGGATTAACAATAATTGCTGTCGGAACGTCTTTACCTGAACTTGCAACTTCTGTTGTAGCAGCTCTTAAAAAGAATAATGACATAGCTGTTGGTAATATTATCGGTTCAAATATTTTTAATATCTTCTTCATTCTTGGAATAAGTGCTATTATTAAGCCGGTTGATTATAATACTATATTTAACTTCGATCTGTGTCTTTTAGGTATTGGGACAGTGTTATTGTTTGGTGCCATGTTTTCGGGTGGTAAAAAGAAACTCGACAGATGGGAGTCTTTGATTTTATTGCTGATATATATTGGATATACTATTTTCCTTATTAAAAAAGAAATATAATTACATATGTACTAAAAATGCACTTTAGATATTACTAAGTATCTTTCAATCACAATAGCATAACGCTGTCTCCCGGATTATCAGGTATATATTTGATTTTTATCTTGGATCCAACCTGTATCTGTTTTCTGATAACCAGATCGCTGTTCACATTAGTAACTCTTCTTGTATGACTATTACCGTTTTGATCAGTATATGAATATTCAACTATTGAGAATATTGGTTTCTGTTGAACAAGTATAGAAAAATTCTTATCCACGAAATCAACTGTTGCTTCTGTCTCCATCCCATTATTCAATATATGTTTTTGCTTTTTAATTTTACCACGACCAATAATAGCTCCAACAATACCGAAAATGCTAAACAGTAAGCCCAAACCTCCTAAAATACCTAACATCAATAACTTGACTGTTTCCTCATCAAGGCTTGTATTTCCTTTAATTTGGATATCTACTGAATATACAAGTAATCCTGAACCTATCAGGATAATTCCTATGAAAATGAAAATTCTATGCATAATATAATTTAAATTTAGGTTTGTTAAAAATTCTTTTTCAAAAGTTGACTTTTACTAAATATTTTTTCAAAAATAATAAAACTACAAATACAATAATACAATTTAATAAAAAGAAAATCATAGAATAATTATATAAGACTGTTAAAATTTAACTGTACATTCAAAATCATAATTGCATGTATATCAACTCAACATTATACATCATAGGTTATAAAATCAGACTTTTATTTTTTTCTATTATTGAATATAATAATTTCTATGGAAAGTAGAAAAAAATATTGTTTAAATGAAAATTTCATTAATCAGCTTAACAAGTAAGAACTATTTTAATTAGTTTTGCTATTAAAATAATGAGAATGTCATCATAGACAGAAATAAAAGATTAAGCACATAAATAATTAATTCAATTAGTTAATTTAAACAAACGAAAATGGGTTTAGGAAAAGAATTTAAAGAATTTGCCATGCGTGGCAACGTTGTTGACCTTGCGGTCGGTGTAATTATCGGTGGTGCATTTGGAAAAATAGTATCATCAATTGTAGCAGATGTTATTATGCCTCCAATTGGCTTATTAATGGGTGGTGTAAATTTTACTGATCTAACACTGACTCTTAAAGATGCTGTTCCGGCACAGTTGGATGCAGCTGGTGCTGTTTTAGCTGAAGCCGCTCCGGCTGTTACATTGAATTATGGGAACTTCATTCAGGTTTTAGTTGATTTCTTAATCATTGCATTTGCAATCTTTATGATGATTAAGGCAATCAATTCAACAAAGAAGAAAAAAGTTGAAGCCCCGGCATCTCCTCCTGCTCCATCAAAAGAAGAAATTCTACTGACTGAGATTAGAGATCTACTCAAAAAGTAAGAAACTAATTCCGAACAGCTACTTGTTTGTGTAAGTAATTGTCAGACAATTGTACGCGCAAGTAGCTTTGATTTCTTAATTCGCAACATTAGTACTCTGTTTACAGTAAATTGTTGTTTTTATTTCATTTTCTACACCTTTCCGAAAAGATATTAACCATAGCTGAAAAATGTTAATATTTTTTCTTATTTTGCTTAGCAGAACAGCAAATTGTTGATTACTTTTGTACATCAAAACCAAATAAAATGAGAGCACTAATTGTTTACGCAAATTATAAAGAACCAAGTTTCACATCCTCAATAAGAGATGTTTTGGCTGAAACTTTTCACAACAACGGGCATGAGGTTGTTACAAGAAATCTGTATGAGATAAAATTCAATCCCGTATTAAGCAAGAGAGATCTAGAATCCATCGCTATTGAGGTTGTTCCTGTAGATATTATGAATGAACAAAAGTTTATACAATGGGCAGATCTTATTTGTTTTGTCTATCCAGTCTGGTGGTCGGGAATGCCTGCAATACTCAAAGGTTATATTGAAAGAGTTTTTGTAATGGGATATGCTTTTGAGTTCAGAGGAAATGATGTTATTCCACTGCTTAATAATAAAAAAGTAGCAATTTTTAACACAACAAGTCCTAAAAATGTTTACCAAAGCGAAGAAAGTTTTAAAGCTTTGAATATTATTACAAAAGACTGCATTTTCGGTTTTTGTGGCATGAATGTGGTTGAGCATAAATACTTTAAAGCTTTGCCTGATGCGAAAGAAAAAGAAAAAGCTGTAATTTTCAATAAATTAAAAGATATCGCCACCAAACTTTTAGGAAAAGAAAGCTAGTAATAGCTCCTCTATTTTTCAATTACTTATTCTTTCTATAACTATAACGAACATAAACATTAACATGTTAATAAGTTTCATGCCTTCTATTTTGATTTAAATGCCATTATTTACGACTTTTGTAATATGAAAGATAAAGTTTCATTTATATGGAAATTCGTTGCTGTAATTATTCGTAATAAATATTTGCTGGTTATATCTTTTTTTGTATTATGGATTACATTTGTTGATAGCTATAATTTAATTGATCGTTTTGAACACATGCAGGAACTTAATGAGTTAAAAAAAGAAATTGAATATTACAAAAATGAGATCACGGTATACCAAACTCAATACAATGAATTATTCTCAAACAAGAATGATCTGGAAAAATTTGCAAGAGAACAATATCTTATGAAAGAAGAAAATGAGGATTTATTTATTATAATTTCAGATTAGTTCAATTCGGGGTCAACAGGAAAATTTTCCCATATTTTATAACGTGTATCAACAAATCTCAGGGATTCTTTCCACATATTGATATGTTCATCAAAAACAAACTCCTTTGATGCAGAAGTAACCAACCATGAATTGAAACTTATTTCCTCATTAAGCTGACCTGAAGCCCAACCCGAACTTCCAATAAAGAATTTTATGTTCGAATTATTTGCATATCCACTATTTACAAGCTTCTTTATAGAGTCAAAATCGCCATCAATATATATATGTTCTGATATTTGTTTTGCATCAGGAATGAAATCAAATGTATGAACATAAAATAAAACATCTTGTTCTACAGGTCCTCCTGTATAAATATCAAATACATCATTTCTAATCCCTTCAATAACATCTTTCAGTTTTTTACCCGAGTTCAAATTCAATATCAAACCGCTGAAAGACTCCTTATATTCATCTGTAAGCAATACAACACTTCTTGAAAAAATGTCGTTATTAAGCAATGGCTCTGAAATAAGTATCTTACCCTTTGCAGGTTTTACATTATTAGAAATAATTTTCAATATATCAGAATCGTAATTCATAAAACAAATTTACAAAATTTATTAATACAAATAAAAACCTAAATATAATTTTCGACATATTTTGATATGATTTTTATGCTATTTTAACCCATGTTTCCTATTACTCATCTAATAGTTGCAAAATATATTAGTTTATTCGAAAAATTTGTTGTTATTTTGTATCGAAAATCAAAGCAATTTTGATTTATCTTTTCTCTTTTTCATGGTTGATTGGGGTTAGTACAGAGACCGGAGCACCAAACTCCGGTCTTTTTTCGTTATTATGATATCTTTTGCCTCTCGGACTTTTAACATTATTTTAACAAATATATAACAATTGTAGTACATTAAATTAGCATCTATCTGATTTT
>DAOOPK010000110.1:0-9034 GCA_035388205.1 Bacteroidales bacterium | reverse complement strand
ATAATAAAACCTATAGAATTTGCGAGGTACTTATTAAATTTTAATTTCTCTTTACATAAAAATGTAAATCCATAATCAACTAATAGTCCACTACCTCCGACAGCACAAAACTTAACAAATTTCAGTAAAAGGTCATCCATTTTTTATTATTGCTTTAAGGAATACCAAACAAGAAAACCTAATTATCACCTGCTTCTTTTAGTCGTTCAGCATTTTCAGCCATAATAAGCTGATTAATTAATTCATCAATATTCCCAAGCATAAAACTTTGTAAATTGTACATTGTATAACCAATTCTATGGTCCGTAACCCTACCTTGTGGAAAATTATATGTTCTGATTTTTGCTGACCTATCACCTGTTGAAACCATGGTTTTTCGCTTTTTTGCAATATCGTCAAGGTATTTTTGATGTTCGAGATTATACAGTCTTGTACGCAATTCCTTCATTGCAACGTCAAGATTCTTCATTTTTGATTTCTCATCCTGACAAGTGACTACAATTCCTGTCGGAATATGAGTAAGACGTATAGCGGAATAAGTTGTATTAACTGATTGCCCTCCTGGGCCTGATGAGCAGAATTCATCTCTTCTGATGTCGGCAGGATTAAGTTTAATATCAACTTCATCTGCTTCGGGTAATACTGCAACGGAAGCAGCAGAGGTATGTACTCTACCCTGTGTTTCGGTTACAGGAACTCGTTGTACCCTATGGACACCGGACTCATATTTAAGAATTCCATATACTCCATGCCCTGTAACATCTAAAACAATTTCCTTATATCCACCTACTGTTCCTTCGTTGGCACGGGTTACCTCTGTTTTCCATCCTTTGGATTCTGCATACTTAACGTACATACGCATTAACTCGCCTGCAAACAAACTGGCTTCGTCGCCTCCTGTTCCTGCCCTTATTTCAAGAATGGCGTTCTTATCGTCTTCAGGATCTTTTGGAATTAGCAGCAGTTTTATTTTTTCCTCAAGTGGTTCAACCTGAGGCAATAGTGCATCCAGTTCTGATTTTGCCATTTCACGCATCTCATCGTCTTTTTCGACCGAAAGAATACTCTTAGCATCATCAATATTTGATATCAGATTTCTATACTCCTCGTAAGCGACAATTATAGGTTCAAGATCCTTGTATTCTTTGTTGAGTTTTACATATCTGTCCATATCTGACATAACAGATGAATCGGAAAGCAAATTCCCCACTTCTATAAATCTTACTTTTACACCATGTAATTTTTCTAATATTATATTATTTGCCATATACCGATATTATTTTTCGTAAATAAACTCACCCTTCTCTGATCTTATCGTAAGTTTCTTTGTATCTGATTTCATAACTCTTCCGATTATTTTTGCATCAACATTGTACAATTTGCTTATCGCAACAACATTTTCAGCATTCTTTTCAGGCAGATAAATTTCCATCCTATGTCCCATATTAAAAACCTGATACATCTCTTTCCATGGTGTTTTACTTTGTTCCTGAATCTTAGCAAACAACAAAGGTATCTCAAACAAATTATCTTTAACTATGTGCAAATCGTCAATGAAATTCAGAATTTTTGTCTGTGCACCACCACTGCAGTGTATAATTCCATGAATTTCAGATCTATAGTTTTTTAATATTTCTGCAATAACAGGAGCATAGGTTCTTGTAGGCGATAAGACCATCTTTCCGGCATCAATATATCTTTCATCTATTTTATCTGTCAGATTGTATTTTCCGGTATAAACCAAATCTGCAGATATAGTATTATCATAACTTTCAGGATATTTTTCTGCCAGATTTTTTGCGAAAAAATCATGCCTTGCAGATGTCAATCCGTTACTGCCCATACCGGCATTGTAAAAATCTTCGTAATTTGCTTTTCCAAAAGAAGAAAGTCCAACTATAACATCACCGTCAGAAATTTTTTCGCTAGTGATAACATCTGATCTTTTCATCCTGCATGTTACAGTTGAATCAACAATAATTGTTCTTACAAGGTCTCCCACATCAGCAGTTTCGCCACCTGTCAGTATAATGTTTATTGCATATTTCTGCATCTCTTTACAAAATTCATTTGTGCCATTGATAATTGCAGAAATTACTTCAGCAGGAATAAGTTTCTTATTACGACCAATAGTTGAAGAAAGCAGGATATCATTTGTAGCCCCCACACAAAGCAAATCATCAATATTCATTACAATTGCATCAATCGCAATACCTTTCCAAACCGACAAATCACCTGTTTCTTTCCAGTACATGTAAGCGAGTGATGATTTTGTCCCTGCACCGTCAGCATGCATAATATTGCAATATTCAGTATCATTTCCAAGAATATCGGGAATAATTTTACAAAATGCTTTAGGGAAAAGACCTTTGTCAATATCCTTAATGGCATTGTGTACATCCTCCTTCGATGATGATACTCCACGTTGATTATATCTTGATGAATCTGTCATAAATTTTATGTGCAAAATTAATTAAAATTCCGTACTATTTAGCCTTGAAAAGAAAAATGTTTGATATAACTTGTCTTTCTGCTTTAAACTGCCTTTTTATCAATGCATTTATAATTTAATTAATGCACTCTTAAACAGAAAAGTCCCGTCGGGGAGACGGAACTTTTCAAATTAAGCATTGTTATTTAAAGGAGAGTTTAAATGAGTTGTTTTTTGTATAACCATTTAACTAATTATTTGTTTACAAAATAACGACCATTTATGATGCATATTGTTTAATTTAAGTTAAACAACGTTAAAGAAAAGTTAATACTATATATAAAGGATGATTACATTGTTTATCTTTGTCTTATGAAAAGGAAACGAATGATAACCGGCATAGTACTACTAATGGCTATTTCGCTTATTACAATTATTCTTTTACAGACAATACACCTCGTTAAAGCATATAACCGAACTAAGGAAATGATTGACCGTGGCGTAAGTGAAGCCATTTCACGCACACTTGTAACTTTACAAAAACATGATGCTGTATTTTTTGTATATGACAGACTCAACCAGAATAACAAAATAGTTGACAGCATATTTCCTGTTGACCCATATATGTCTCAGTTGGGACTTAATCCTACTTTTACTCAATTTTCGAGCAATGGCATGCAAATTCAAATTCACTCATATCCGGGCAATAGTTCAGAGAAAATGACTTATTCGTTTTATTCAGGTTTTTCTGATATCTCAGCCGTGGAGTCTTATATGTATCAGCAGTTCAGCGACAAAGAAATGGATTTTGATGAGATTGTTATGCAACTTGAAACAGAGTTCATGCAAAGACAAATCCCTATCGAGAAAAGATTTAATCCGGAAACTGTAACAGAAATTCTGAAAAAATCATTACTTTCTATGGGATTGGACCTTGATTTTGAGTTTGCAATTACCGATGATAAAATGAATGTTAAACTTAGCACAGACAATTTTGATATTGAACAGGCAGAAAATTGTTATAAGTTTAACATGATGCCCGGCAGCCTTTTTTCAAACCCTGACGTGTTAATGGTTTATTTCCCTACAAAAGAGCAATATACCCTTCAATCAATTTTTGCTCAGCTTGCAACCTCGATTTTTCTAGTATTGATATTTATAATTACTTTCGGGATTACTTTTTACGCACTTGTCAGACAAAAGAAACTAAGTGAAGTCAAAAATGATTTTATAAATAATATGACCCATGAGTTTAAAACACCGATTGCGACCATAAAACTTGCTGCAGCATCATTGAAAAACGATAAAACTCATTCCAATCCGGCAATGATGTCAAATATGCTCGAAATTATCACACAGGAAACCAATAGAATGAATAGTCATGTTGAACAAGTGTTGCAAATGGCTATTCTGGATAAACAGAATCTACAGATAAAAAAGCAACCTGAATATCTGAATGAACTTGTATCTGACGCAGTAAATAATATTGAAATAATCGTTAAAGAAAAGGGAGGACTTATCAAACTTGACCTATGTGAAGAAGATACTATTATTAATGTGGACAGAGATCTGATGAGTAATGTTTTTAATAATTTACTGGATAATGCCGTTAAATATTCATATGAAGCCCCCGATATATATGTGAAAACTTATTTTAAATCAAATAATTTTCATATTGTGTTTTCGGATAAAGGTATTGGAATGACAAAAGATGTTGTAAACAAGATTTTTGATAAGTTCTATCGTGCTCCTACCGGAAATATCCATAATATTAAAGGATTTGGACTTGGACTGAATTATGCACGTGAAATTGTTATTGCACATAAAGGAACAATAACAGTCAAAAGCTCTCCGGGAAAAGGAAGTACATTTACAGTAAGTTTACATATAAAATAATTAAAAACTATAAACATGGATAAAGAAAAGTTATTACTTGTAGAAGATGATGTCAATTTTGGTTTTGTATTGAAATCATATCTCGAAATGAATGATTTTGAAGTCGAACTTATCAGTGACGGAAAAGATGCCGTACCTGCCTTTGTAAAAAAAGTATTTGACTTATGCATCCTCGATGTCATGCTACCAAATGTTGATGGGTTTACAATTGCGAGGGAATTCAGGAAAATAAACAAGAAAATCTCAATTATTTTTCTCACTGCAAAATCTTTGAAAGATGACGTTCTAGAAGGATTTAAAGCTGGAGCTGACGATTATCTGACCAAACCTTTCGATTCTGATGTTTTATTGGTTAAAATAAAAGCAATTTTAAGAAGAAATGCCGGGGGTAAGTTGACTCTCGAGGATAAGACAAAGATTGGTAAATTTATTTTCGACACTAAACTGCGGACACTAACCTGTACCGGAGAATCACATCGTCTTACACCTCGTGAAGCAGATCTTCTGAAAGAATTGATATTGAATAAAAATACAGTTTTGGATAGGAATGAAGCACTAAGAAAAATCTGGGGCGATGATAATTATTTCAATGCAAGAAGTATGGACGTTTATATCACAAAACTACGTAAATACTTTAAAGATGACGAAAATATCCAGATAAACAATGTCCATGGCAGTGGCTTTATTCTGGTTGTAGTCGAAAGCTAAAGCTCAGGATCAACCAGATAGGGCTTTATTCTTGAGTTGAAAATATTTGTCAGTTTATCTATCAAAGCAGGCTGTGTTTCTATAGATTCTACCAGTTTTTCTTTTACTGCAGATTGACTGAGTTTTTCTTCGTAATCTTCAGTCCTGAGTTTGTTCAAACCGTAAGATAAATCAGCGTAATTCAAAGACGAACTATCATAAACGGATATTTCTCTGTTTAAGATAAGGTCAAGCAAAGTGTTTGCACCATTTAATTTTAAGGAAAATGTGCTTATAAACTCTGAATTGATGTCATAATCTTTCATTTTTGAAGACAAACTGCTTACAAGTTCATTTATTATTTCTTTGAAAGACTCACGTATGCAATATGAAAGCTCCGTCAATCCAACACTTTGCATTAGTTTTCCGTAAACAGGTATGTCTATTAAATAATTTACATATTCTTTCGGCAAAAAGACAAAGCCGTACATATCAATTAATTTCTTGCTGATTTTTAAAGACAAATCAAAAGAATTGCTTACATCTTCAATTATCTTGTTCATTCCGCAGTTCACAACAATATTTTCGGCAATGATGCCATCTTCCTTTACAGTTGCAATGCTTTTATCTTCACTAAAAGTTAAAAATATTGTTCTGTTGACATTGCTTTGTATTTTTTGATAGGATTTATATAGACTTACTAACGGAATAATCCCCTTCACTCCTATTTCACAGTCTTCAAGGCTTGAAAGAAGCTTAGAAAGAACATTTCTTTCATATTCGGTGGTTTGTTTATTCACAAAATATTTTTGTAAAAGCGGAATTGCATCAGGAGATTGATAAACCTTACCGTTAAAAATATATTTGACCTGTTGTCTGAAAACAAAATCAGCAGTATTCTTAGCTGGGACAAATATTCTGTCAAAGAATACACTGGAAGCATTTTCCTGAACATTTTGTTTCTTAATATCCGCAGTAATTTTTTCACTGCATATAATATACTCAGAATCAGGTATCAGAATTATATTATCATCGCTTAATGAGAATTTATCCAATGTTTCCCGTAAAATAATCGCTATCACATCGGGATTAACACTTCTTATTTCCTTTTCTTTAAAATTAACATTACAGTTAATCTTATCTGAAATTACAGCGAGATTTTCGCTATTAATCATCACAAAAATTTCTTTTTCCATAGTAATTTAATTTAGTGCTTAATATTTTTCAATTATTTTTTATTTATAAAATTTATTCATATTACAAATAACGCTTATATAGCAATGTTTTTGTAACGATTAAGTTTAATTTAAAGTTTAAAAGATTTAATAAATAGTAAATTAACTTAAAATATATTTGCTTAATTAATTTAATTAACTTAAATTTGTATGGTAAAATATATAGAAATTGGAATTTTCATTTACATCAGAACCGGGAATAGTTTTGATCAGGCATCTTTCCACTCTTATACCATCGGGAGCGGATATGCATGTGTATTTTGCTGTTTCAGCGTCCCGACTGATGCGTGCAGATTTTAAGAATTCCGAATTAAGTATAAAAGAGATTACTGATGACGATGAATTAAGTGCAATTATTGATCTCAGAAAACCTAGAAAAAATCCATACAGTTGGGAATTGCAGGCAGAAAAACTTAAATCAGTACTGTCCCAAACTAAGAAAACTTTACAGTTTGACATTAGTAACGAGGAAGACCATGTTGTTCTGAGCATGAGATTTAATTCAATCCGTGATAAAGAAAACGATGTCGTTTACATAAGTTTTCGCTCCGATTTGGGAATTTTTGGTATTGAAACAGGCAGAATATCAATGAATACAGAAAACAAAACCATAATTGCAAATTTACTGTACAAATCCTGCTTATCTGTATTGAATACAACACAAACGGATAAAAGCTCATTCAATGAATTTACAGTTAAGACAAAGCATGCGATTGATTCAGTAAAGATATATAAAGAGAAATTAAAGCAACTGACAGAAGAACATCATAAAAACACTGTAATGCTTGCACAGAATTTCATTTCCGGTCTTTCGGTGAAGTATAACAAAAGCTTTGTTTTTACTGATGAGTGTATAAATTCGTTAAGAAATTTCAGTTCCGATCTCCCCCGTTTACAAAGCATAGTTGAAAAAGCAGCAGTTTACGCATATAATCTTAATTCAGCACAAAATGTTCAGATAATAACCATTGAAGAAGAATACCTTGAATTTTCTGATTCTGACACAAACAGCAAAAATGAGGTAAAAACGGGTAAAAAATCTTTAATAGAGGATGACAATATGAGGGTAGATATATTTCTTAACAGACTTGAGAATGCCGTTAAACGCACTATAGCACACAAGGAAAAACCAATTGGGAATAATGTATGTTTGTACATGGAACCTGCAATCACCTCAGCAGCGATTACTTTGTTCCTGAAAAAATATATTAAACCTGTAAATGATATTTTCAATGAGGATCCTTCAAAATTCCCTCAATCGAGAAAGCACTTCAAACCTTTGCAAAATGTAATACTCTCCAGCACAAAGGTGGTTAACTCGGGTTAGTTGAACATACTTACAATGCTTGAAATAAACCTGATAATTGAAATAATTATCGCCAAAACACATAAAAATGTTCCTATTGACTGAACTTGTTTATCCCCAGATTTTAGAGTTAATTTCTGTTCTTTGATTTTTTTATTGTTTGAAGATAATTTGACAAAGCCTATCACTGATACGACCAAACCGAAAAAGGAAAAAATGAAACTCATTATTACTGCAAAAATACCCAAAACCAAAACTGATTGAGGATTAACTTTCTGCTGTTGATTTACGATAGGACTTGTTGAAGTATTCTGTCTTGATTGATAGTTAGTTTGTGCTGACTGTCCGGAAGGTTGATTATATTTCGGTGGAGGAGGTGGTGTATTTTGTTTCTGTTGAGAAGCTGAATTCTGTTGTACTGTCTGCTTAGGTGGTTCAGGTCTCTGATAATCAGCTTTTTGATTCTTTATTTCATCTATAATTTCAAAAACACTTTTAGTTTCTGCCTGTGTATTGTTTGGAATTGTCTTTTTATCGTCATTGAGGCCTACTGTATTGTATATATAATCATCCTTTTCATTTTCAACATTCGATGATACAGAAAATTTCCTTTTACTTTCTGCCGAAAAGCTATGATTATCAATGTTTTTGAAATCATTTAGCAATTCCTTAACATCCTTGTATCTTTTTAACGGGTCGGTTGAAGTAGCTTTGTTGACAACCATTAAAATATTCTGATTGTAATTTTTTAAAATCTCCAGCTTTGCCAGTTCTTCTAAAAATTGGCCACAAGAAAACACCTCCGATCTGTCGTTTATTGTAAAAAGATTGCTATTGAATTCGGGCACGCTGACTTTCAACTGTTCAAAAACTGTTTTTTTAAATTCGGCATCATGCGTTTTTAAGAAAATCCCGGCTATTCCATAATAAGCAATGCGTGGATTGGACATTGTGTCAATGTATATATCTTCTGCAGATAGTGCCAAATGAAATATTTTTTTATCATTAAGATAAATTAATCCTTCCAAAATCTTTTCAATCAAAGATTTTATAGTTTCAAAATCATGTGATTGATTTTCTATATAATTAATAAATGGTATTAGTGGAATATTTTCGGATAATATTGCAAAATGTCCGTTTTCTTCAATCATATCTGAATTTCGGATGATATAAGGATGTTCGGCAAAACTCAGTTTAAAAGATGAAGAACTAAACTCACTCTTGAGTTCCTGTTGCTGCATATATTCAGGATTGAGCAGAGTCAGTCTTAAAGTTTGCCCTTTAAGTATTGAATGTTCTGCCTCATATACCTTAAATAACGGATTTGAGTATAACTCTTTCTGTAATACATATCCTCTGATTATTTTTTCCATTTTCATTTATATTGATGTACAAATTTAAAATTAAAAACAATAATAAAGAAATTTTGTAATTATTTAGCTGGTAGAAGAAAATTTATAATAATAGTGAGCATTTCCA
>DAOOPK010000109.1:0-9220 GCA_035388205.1 Bacteroidales bacterium | reverse complement strand
TAAAGGCTTCAATTCCTGTTAAATCAGAAATTTCCATATCCTCTACAGAAATAACTCCAGCATAAGCACTTGCTTCGCTAACTTGTATTTCATTATCCCCATTTGTATTTATTGACAAATTACCGACTAATGCAGCTTTAAAATTGGCATCAGGTATATTTACTATTTGGGCATTACTTAAAATTGCAAATAATATTGTAACTGGAAATAAGATTAGTTTTTTCATGGTGTTATTGTTTTAGGTTCTGATGCGCGTCATATTGGTTGAATAATATGGTTTTACAACTGAGTATTAAAATTATTATAATATAATAATTTAATCAATTATTTTATACGACTTGAAGTTTAAATAGTTACACATATTGTTAATTACAAGTCAATTATTTACCAAAGCAAATATGGTTGCCATGAATGGTAACTCGTTTATATAGTTTGTCTTTCTTTTATCGTTTTAGAAATTCGTATTCGTAAACTTTAGGTTCTATCTTGTCTGCAAGTTGTCTTATCTTGTCTCTTAGTTCGCCAATTAAGTTCATATATGTTTCGTCTGAACTTTTGTTGTTCATTTTTCCAGCTTCGTTTCTACCCTGAAAATGTTCTCTAATATCATAGAGAGAAGCATTAACATTACAGTTTGGTTGTCTGTGATAATATGTCCAAAGTTCACGACCGGCATTAAAAACAGCAGTTGCTTCTTTAGAAAACTTTAGAGGGCCTTGATTATAAGTTACTTCCGGTTCAAACAAAACAGATAAAGTGTACATAGATTTTGTTGGTGGCTTCGGTTTCCCTTTAATAAAATCTGTCATAAAATTGCTCTCAAACTTTTCTCTTGCATCTACTTCTTTTTCTGTGAATGGAATCCAATGATTTGTGCCATGTTTTGATTGAATAGTATTTTTATCATGGAAAAGAGTATATACTAAACAATCATTTTTGAATTCATAATCATTCTTCCAATCAGTATTAGGAAATAAAAATTGGTCACAGTCATTCAACCAATTTGCTGCTATACACATTCTAACAGCATAACAAACACAACAATCTACTAAATTATTTGTATAAATATCAATACCTCTCGGTACTGCAATTTGGTTTTTTTCATTTTTAATAATTATTCCTGTTTGATTTTGAAAGTCATTTCTTGTAACACCTTGCAACCAACCAATTATAAAGCCTGATTTTTGTTTAAAAGAATTAACCCACATACTAAAATAATTGTGTCCTTCAAGAGAGGAAAATGTTTTTAATCCTAAATTATTCTGATTCTCATCAAAAACATTTACCAAAATTTTATCAAATTTTTGCTTTATTTCAGAGTCCCAAATTTTAAAACCGATCGGGAATTGCCCATTAACATTATCAAAAGAATGAGCTGGAACAATAAAAGCTTTTATAAGTTTAATATTAAAAGAGTCTCTAAACCTTTCAAAATGTGAGCTTGTTAGTGTTTTTAAAGTTGAGAATTCAGCAATTTTGCAGTCTTTAATTTCATTATAAATTCTTATTAAAAATTGAGCAAACAACTGTCTGTTTGCATCACCCAGTTGGTTATGATATTTATCATGAATTTTATTTTGGGAAACGCTTGTTTTATTTTTCCCTGTACCTGTCCGTTGTTTTGCATCTCCAGCTTCCGCATAAGGTGGATTAATATAAACAACTAATTTTTTACGCTTTTCCGGATTGTTGATTATGTCTTGTAATGGTTTGGGCAATTTACTAAAATCATCATTGAGAAAATCAAACTGAAAAATGTGGTCATCTAATAAGTTTGCACCATTTTTAATTCGGTCGTGCATTACTTCAACATCTTGTTTGTCAAGTGTTGAAGCCCAAATATTGTATTTATTTGTAAGCCCATGTAGCAAATTACCTGTACCTGCGGCACAATCCCAAACATAATATTCGTCTTGCCAGTCTTCGCCTAAAACGTCTGTCAAATATTTTTGTGAAAGTTCTACCCAAATTTGTGGTGTAAAAAAACTACCTTTTCTTTCCCTGACATCTTGCGGTACAAGCAAATCTCTACGTTCTACAATATAATCCCAATATTCTTCTTTTGGTGGGCGGTCGTAACGATTCCAAAATTGAGTATGTGCAACTTGTTTATCGGTAAATGAGGTCGAGCTAAAACTAAATAAACCTGAATCACTTATTTTTCTATCTAATTCGTAATGGTCGTGTTTTAACAAGACGTATAATTTTTCTTTCAAAGTTTCATTATCGCTCGATAACAAGTCGGCAAGATAAAAGTCTCCGTCAATAATACCTGCTTTCTTTGCAATATCCCAATTTACCGCTATTGTTTGTTTTACTGTTTGAAGCCATTTGTTATAAATGACCATGAAATTATTTTTGTCAATTTTGGTTTTTGTTAGTCCAAATTTTCCTACTACATAATTGCTTTTAATAAATTTCTTGAGTTCTCTGTCATCCTTTTCGTAGTTAAACAAAAGAGTTTTTTTGTCTATGATTGATTTTACTTTTTCATGTACAATTTTGAACTCCTTTGATTCATAATCAGATGGGGTTACATTCCAATTAAAATCATTTTGATAAAATATATCGTGAATCTCATTATAAGGCACAAAGGCAATTTTCTCAGCATCAAAAGCTCCAAGCATTGGAGGTGGTAAAAACTTATCGAAAGTTCGTGCCTTTCCAATTGTTAGAATTAGTTGAACAATTGAATTATAAATATCTGATAAACCTCTTTTTGCCTCAGCCCAGAGTAAAGATTCTTGTTCAAATAATTCATTTTGACTGTGGTACATACTAACACAAAAATCAACATTACCAATTATTTTGGTACAATCATATATCCAAAAATAGTCTTGTGCTACTTTATTTTTCAATTCTTCTTCTCTGATATTTTGATATTTCATTGTTAGTCAATTTTTTCTGTTTCGTTGTCGTTTAAAACAAACGAATAACCATACAGAGTATTATTCATAGTTTTCATACAAAAATAGTATTAATAAAAAACAAATTCTTGTTTATGTTACAATTTACAGAATATTTTTCACTACAATAAACAACAATGTTAACAACAATTGATAAAAAATGAACATAGTTTTAAGTTAAAGTTTTTACTTTAGTAGGATAAAATTTCTATGAAAAACTAAAATAAAAATACCTATGAATCCATTAGTAATCAAAGGCAGTGGTCTTACAATCGAGAATGTAGTTGAAGTAGCCAGACATGGTCGCAAAGTAGAATTAGCCCCTGAAGCAATAGAAAGAATAAAGAAGTGTCGTGAGATGCTTGAAAAGAAAATTTCGGCTCATGAAATTATGTATGGCGTCAATACCGGAATCGGAGAATTTTCAGAGGTTGTTCTTGATGATGAACAAGTAAAACAATTTCAAAAATATCTTGTATATAATCATGCTGCAGGTATTGGGGACCCTGCTCCTATTGAATATGTAAGAGGTGCAATGCTTGGACGTATAAATGTTCATGCTCATGGGAATAGTGGCATACGCCTTGAAATCACACAAACTTTGGTAGAATTATTAAATAAAGAAGTTACACCTTTTGTCTGTCAGAAAGGCTCGGTCGGTGCCTGCGGTGATTTGGCTCCAATGTCTCAAATTGCTCTGCTTATGATGGGCGAAGGACACGCATACTATAAGGGAGAATTGCTCACAGGAAGGCTTGCGATGGAGAAAGCAGGGATTCCTATTCCTGGGTTAAAAGCGAGGGACGGTTTGGGAACAATAAACGGCTCAAATGTTTTAACAGCAATGTCTGCGATTTTCCTTTATGATGCCAATAAATGGCTGAAACAGGCAGAAATAGCAGCCTCCATGTCTCTTGAGGCATTACGGGCAAATATGAAACCATATACAGCATTATTGCACGAAGTACGTGGTTTTAAAGGTGCAATTAGGTCAGCAAAAGCTATAGAAAAATGCGTTTCGGGTGGTGACCTGAAAGAAGGAAGGGTAAAATGTAAAGTTCAGGATGCGTATTCTATGAGATCTACACCACAAGTTATAGGTTCTGCACACGATGCACTTGCTTATGCAAAATCTCAGGTTGAAATTGAACTTAACGGGGTTGGTGATAATCCGATTTTCTTCCCGGATAAAGACTTGGCTCTGTCGGGTGCTAACTTCCAGGGATGCCCTGTTTCTGTTCCAATGGATATGGCCGGCTATGTAATTACTATGGTTTCTGTTTTATCCGAAAGACGTATGAACCGTTTAAACAATCCCGCTTTAAGCGTTGGATTACCTGCTTTTTTATCAAAAGGTGCCGGAATGTTCTCTGGTTTGATGTTGAGCCAATATACTGCCGATATGCAAATAGTTGAACAAAAGATACTGTCTGCACCTGCTTGTATTCAATCTATTCCGGCTGCTGCTGACCAAGAAGATTTTGTATCAATGGGTATGAATACTGCTATTAAAAATTTCCAGATTCTCGATAATGCGTATGGAATTCTAGGAATTGAATTTATGGCTGCAGCTCAGGCACTTGATTTCAGAAAAGAAGAAATCGAAAAGTTTGGCAAAGGAACAACAAAAGCATGGGATGTCGTTCGTCGTCATGTTGATTTCCTCGATATTGACAGACCTTTGTATCCTGATCATACAAAAATGAAAGAACTTGTTAAATCTGGTGAAATTCTTAAAGAAGTCGAAACTGAAGTTGGTTCTTTGGAATAACACAGATTTGAATTTGATACTAAATTTGATTTTAGTAGTTGTATTATTTTCTCACACTGATAAATTTTTGTAATTTAGCAGTATTGTTTACATATATATCATTAATATGAATAAATTTTCTATACTGATGATTTTGCTGTTTATGTTAAGTGTCAGCAATTTAAAATCCCAATTCGTGATTAACTTTGATATCCCTGAATGCCCGAATTCAACAAAAATATTTGAGATAAACTATAATACATTAAATATTTTCCCTAATCCAGCGGATGATTTTATTGATTTAAAATTCAGTAATGAAATTAAAAACATTAATAATATAAATATTCTTGATGTCAGTGGAAAAATAGTTGATATTATTGAATTAGATTTTTGCAATAATAATAATAGTTTAAAAAAAGATATCAGCCGGCTAAGTGAAGGAATTTATTATATCTCGATAAATAGTGATTCAAAAACAGAAATATTCAGATTTATTAAATTACAAACGCCATGATTATAACCAATTTTAGGATACGTTGTTTGTTTTTGTCGCTGTTGGTCTTGCCATACATATATGCATCTGCTCAGACTACATATTGTGAAGGTGACATTTTTACTTTTAATGCTCAAAATTACCTTGCAGGTGAAGTACAATGGCAATATTCCTATGATGGCTTCTACTGGATTGACTATGTCGGTGAAACAGAACTGACACATTCTATAACAGGAGAAATTCCGATTTATATAAGATTAAAAATAACCGACCCTGAATGTTTACCTCCTTATTATACAGATTCTTCTTTTTTAGATATAATCCCAATGCCAACAGTAGCATTTGCAGGGGAAGATCAAATTGATATTGAAGGGACCAGTACTGATCTGAATGGTAATGTGGCAGAAATTGGTACAGGATTCTGGTCAATATTTTCCGGTGATGGTGGTTCAATCTATGATAACTATAATCCGTCAACTGCATTTACAGGTGTTGCAGGTGAGACTTATGAGCTAAGATGGGTAATATTTAATGATTGCGGTTTTACACAAGACTATGTAAATGTTAGTTTTGCGGATAATACATTTGTTTGTGGACAAATCCTTTACGATTCCAGAGATGGGCAATCTTATCCTACTGTAGAAATTGGTGGTAAGTGCTATATGGCAGCAAACCTGAATATCGGCACAATGCTTACAGGAGCTGCAAATGCAACTGATAATTCTACAATTGAAAAGTTTTGTTATGCTGATAACAGTAGTAATTGTGACACATATGGCGCATTGTATCAGTGGAACGAGGCAATGAACTATATTACTACAGAAAGTACACAGGGAATTTGTCCTTCAGGATGGCATATACCTAGTGATGCTGAAGTAAAAACATTAGAAATCAGCCTTGGTATGACTCCTGAAGATGCAGACCTCGAAAACACATGGAGAGGAATAGTAGAAGGTATTGGCACAATCATGAAGGAAGGTGGCAGTTCTGGCTTTGACGTACTTTTTTCAGGGGTTCGGAACGCTGGAGGTACATTTATGTATCTGGAAGGATCGGGCGGTAATGAATTTGGTTATATCTGGTCATCCACCGAAGGCAACAACACAGCCTATGCATATCGCAGGTGCTGGCAATCAGGCTCGACAGGAGTAGGAAGATACGATTCATTCAGCAAAAATTATAGTTATCCTATAAGATGTATTAAAGACTAATTTTTTTACTATGAAAAATAATAAATTTTTACTTTTTCTTTCAATATTGTTATTGAGCCTAAGTACATTTTTCTTAGCCTGTGATGATCCACCACCGGAAGAGGAAGAAACCCCTTTGGTTTATACAGAATTAACTGCAGACAAGGATACTCTGGCTATAGGTGAAACTGTAACATTCCATGCCACTGCGAGCGGAAAAGATATTGTATATAATTGGGTTGCTTCGGCAGGTGCATTATTAGGCAGTGGTGCAGAAGTAACCCTCACTCCTTCTCCATGCTTATCAGGTGATATCCTTGTAACTTGTTCAGTTAAAGATGCATACAACAATACAAAATCAAAAAATGTAACTGTTACAATTGTTGAATGAAACAAAAAAGTGTTAAATTAAAATACATAGAAGAATAGTGGTTAAACTATTAAATAAAAATATTTTTCTAATAATCATATTGACAACTATAGTGTTGTTTAATTCAAAAAGGAATTACGCACAATGTTTTGCCTCTCCGGGAAATCCTATCGCGGGAAGTGTTAATGTAGGAGTTTTACAAAACAGAATAACTAGGGTATTAGTTTTTCACAAGTTTTCGTTTTCAAATCAATATTTTGAAGGTAACAATAAAATTTCGTACGATTTTCCGGCTGCAATCTCAAATGCTAATTTTAATTACACCGGGTTTAGCGTAGGTTATGGACTTAGAAAAAAAATTACTTTGGAAGTTGAAGCCGGATATTTCTTTAACAAAACTCAGAATTACAGAAATTTTGATTATCATATCAAGGGTTATGGATTTTCAAATGCGGTATTTACAGGGAAATTCAACATATATAAAAATGTTGACAAGATGATGGAATTTACAGTTTCGGCAGGTGTAAAAGTTCCGTTTTCTCTAAAACCTCAGGTTGTTGATGGCATAACATTACCAATAGACATACAACCCTCCACCGGTAATTTCGGCTCAATTTTTCAGGCACTTTTTGTAAAAGAATTTAAAAATATATCCTCTCGTCTTTTACTATTTGGGCGATATGAGAGGAATTTTAATGAAAATAAAATGGGCTATCGTTTTGGAGATGCTTACACGACATCTTTGTTTTTATCAAAACATCTTGCAAACAGATATACTGAATTGACAAAAGATATAACTGTTATTTTACAAATACGCCATGAATACAGATTAAGAAATATGTTATATGATAACCCGGTAGTTGCATCAGGAAGTAATTCAATATATTTAGGACCTCAGATAAATTATAATCTTAATATGGTCTGGAATTTTTCATTGATATACGATTTCCCTATTTATCATTATTATAATGACATACAATTAGGCAATTCATATTCAATACTGTTATCCATAACGCGTGATCTCGGTTACAGAATTTAATCTAATCGTTGCTAATTACTTTAAACTCAACTCTTCTGTTAAGTTGTCTTCCCTCATCAGTATCATTTGTTGCAATTGGTTTTTCAAAAGCATAGCCTTCAAATGTCAGTCTGTCTGAAGAAATGCCTTTACTAATCAGACAATCAACAACAGTTTTTGCTCTAGCTTTTGATAACTGTTTATTATAATCCATCGAGCCTTTATTATCCGTGTGACCGGAAATCTCAATCTTTAGCTTTGGTTGTTTGTTTAGTATTGCAACTACCCTATCGAGTTCTGCAAATGATTCAGGCCTTAAAGTAGCCTTGTCATAGTCGAAGAAAATATTTTTAAGGACTATAGTAGTTCCTACCTCAATTCTTTGTAAATCAATATCAATAATTACTTCATTATATTCTGCCGTATCGGCAATATTAAAATTCTCTGAATGGAACAGATAACCATCCTTGCTTACATTAATTCCATAGTTTTTCCCCGATGGTAAATTGATAATATATCCACCGGTTTGTGAATTTGTGACGAAAGTTGCCATTACTTCATTGGCAGCATTGTCAATAATTTCTATATTTGCTTCAAGTGGATAAGCTGTTACTGCATCTCTAACAGTTCCTTTTACTAAAGTTACAAGAACTCTTTCTTCAACATTAGTTACTGCATCCTGAGGGAACTTCAATTCATAAAGATCATGCAGTCCATGTCCTTCGGGACGAACTGATGCATAATATGCTGTTTTTCCGCTAGCTGTGGTAACAAAAAATGCATCATCCAAAGTAGTATTTATAGGATAACCTATATTTACAGGAGTTGTCCATTGCCCATTAGCATCTTTCGTAGTTCTGAAAATATCAAAACCACCCATAGTATTATGACCTTTTGAACTGAAATACATAGTACGACCGTCAGGATGAAGGAAAATATCTACTTCATCATAAGGAGTGTTGACTTTGTTCCCGATATTTGTGGGAGGAGTCCAATCCCCGTTTTTATCTAAAGTAGAATAAAAAATATCTCTTCCTCCCATTGATATGGCAGGATTATCGGATATAAAATAGAGTGTTTTATTGTCATAAGAAATACATGCTGCGGACTCATGATTTTTACTATTAATATTTGAAGATATGCTAACCGGCTTAAGCCATTTACTGCCTTTTAACTCGGAAACATATATATCGCCGCCATTACTATCCATATAAATGAACAACTTCTGACCGTCCGGGGACAATCCCACAACAGCATCATGCAATTTAGTATTTAATGGTGTACCAACACTTCTTGCTTTTGTCCAACCATTTTCAGTTTTAGTTGTCTCATAAATATCTTCGAAATACATCCCATCAGAAGATAAAGCTCCTCCAGTAGTGTTTTTACGTCTAGATGTAAAATACATTTTTGAGCCGTCTGCAGTTACCATAGGTCCATATTCACGGAATTCAGTATTAACATTTTCACCCAAATTTATTATTTCGACTTCG
>DAOOPK010000108.1:0-9334 GCA_035388205.1 Bacteroidales bacterium | reverse complement strand
AATAGTTATGTAATAATTGCTTCTACTGATGATGTTAAAGTTGCTGCTTTTCAGATAACAGATGAAAAAACTTGGGGTATTCAGTTTCACCCTGAAGTATATCATTCTGTTGAAGGGCAAGTGTTATTGAAAAACTTTGTTGTATCAATCTGCGGATGTATTCAGAATTGGACTCCAGATTCATTTATAGAAACGACAATTTCTGAATTGAGGAATAAAATTAAAGGAGATCGAGTTGTTCTAGGATTGTCTGGAGGTGTGGACAGTTCTGTTGCGGCGGTATTGTTAAATAAGGCAATTGGCAAACAGTTGACTTGTATTTTCGTTGATAATGGATTACTGAGGAAAAATGAATTTCAATCTGTACTCGAATCATATAAAGGTATGGGTTTGAATGTAATTGGAGTGGATGCAAAGGAAAAGTTCTATAGTCAACTTAAAGGCGTAACCGAACCCGAGAAAAAAAGAAAGATTATAGGTAGAGTATTTATCGAAGTTTTTGATTCTGAAGCACATAAAATTGAAAATGTTGTGTGGTTGGCACAAGGGACTATTTATCCCGATGTTATCGAATCTATTTCTGTTAAAGGACCATCTGCAACCATAAAATCTCATCATAATGTTGGAGGCTTGCCTGATTTTATGAAGTTGAAAGTAGTAGAACCATTGAATCTGCTGTTCAAGGACGAAGTGCGCAGGGTTGGAAAAGCTTTATACATTTCTGATCATATTTTAGGCCGGCATCCTTTCCCCGGTCCGGGTCTCGGAATTCGCATTTTAAGTGATGTAACACCTGAAAAAGTAAGAATACTTCAGGATGTTGATGATATTTTTATTAAAGGACTTAAAGAGTGGAAATTATATGATAAGGTTTGGCAGGCAGGGGCGATGTTGCTTCCTGTTCAGTCTGTTGGAGTGATGGGTGATGAGCGAACTTACGAAAATGTTGTTGCTTTAAGGGCAGTTCAATCTACAGACGGTATGACTGCAGATTGGGTGCATTTGCCTTATGAATTTCTATCAAAAATTTCCAATAATATTATTAACAAAGTTAAAGGTGTTAACAGAGTCGTTTATGATATTAGCTCAAAACCTCCTGCAACTATTGAATGGGAATGACAAGATGCAAATAACAAATAGCAAATAATAAATAATAAATAACAAAATTCAAATTACAAAACACAAATAAACTCTAGACTGTAATTTGGAATTTGAGATTTGGAATTTCTTAAATTTATGTTTTACTCAAAACTAACTCATCGCGAAAAAATAACTTTTAAAGCACATTTCGTGTTTAGCATTTTCGAAGGTTTGGTTTTTGGTACCTCACTGTTAAATGAATTTGTGTTTCTGAGAAGCCTTAAAGGTACAGATTTTCTTGTAGGATTACTATTCCTGCTAAGTATGGTAGTTTATATTACACTTATAATTTTTAATGAGATTACCAGAAGAATATCAGATAAAAAGAAACTGATTCGTATTACTGCTCTGCTAACTCGCTTACCATTACTGTTGTTTTTAATTTTTCCCAATGTCGTAAATACATCAAATGCAGGTTTATTACATTTTTCATTTCTTGGAATCTTATTTTTTTATTATCTTGGGACTGCTATTACTTTGCCTACGATAAATCTATTGCTAAAACATAACTATAGGAATAACAATTTTGGTAAATTGTATGGATATGCAACTACTGCTAATAAAATTGCAGCACTTCTGGCAACTATGCTTTTTGGCTTCATGCTCGATAATAATTATTTTGCCTTTAAGTGGGTTTATCCAGTTATTGGAATTCTTGGAGTTGTTGGATATTTTGCACTATCATCAATTCCATTTAAAAGCGAAGTCCAGACCGTAAAAGACAAATTATTGAGGTCTATTAAAAATTCATTTAGAAGAATGATATTAATCTTAAAAACTGATAAACCCTTTTTGCATTTTCAAATGGCATATTTTTCTTATGGCATTGCTTTTATGATAACAGCAACTGTAATTACTTTTTTTCTCGAATCATATTTGTCACTTAGTTATTCTGTAATATCAGGTTATAAAACGATGGCGGGAATAGTTACAGTGCTGGTTTTGCCAATGCTTGGGATATTGATGGATAAAATTGACCAACGTAAGTTTGGTAGTATAATGTTTGTCTCTATGTTACTATACGTTATTGGAATAATGCTTACACAGTTTTTTACTTTTAAATTTATGATTGCTGACAATGAGGTTTATTTATTGTTGATTTTGGCATTTGTCTTCATGGGAATTTTTAACGCTGCAGGAGCCTTGTCATGGAATGTAAGTTCTGCATACTTCAGTAATGATCTTAATAAAGTCAGTGATTACCAGGCAGTTCACATCACTCTGACTGGAATTCGTTCTCTTTTTGCCCCCTTGGGAGTGGTAGTGTACAAATTGTTCGACTTTACATATACTTTTGCAATATCAATTGTTTTCCTTATTTTAGCACTATTAATTTTAAGATTTTCGCAAAAGCATAAATATAATTAGCATGGCAAAAAAAGAATTTTCATATAGTGAAGCCCTAAAAGAGCTTGAAGAGATACTTGCAGAAATAGAAACAGATGAACCCGACCTTGATGTATTAAGTGTTAAAGTTAAAAGAGCAACATTTCTTATTAAAGAGTGCAAAAGTCGTTTAAGAAGAACATCTGAAGAAATAGACAGCATTCTTGGTGAGTGGGAAAATGAGTAACCTCCATTTTTATTTCGAATCATTATGTTAGATTGTTAATAAAAGCATGAATAAAAAATGCTTTAGATATACATTAAAACATATAAAACCTTAATTTTGTAAGTTATTATTTAATTTTTTTTGTGAATTATTATGGGACTGAATAACATTATTACTAAGATTTTCGGGTCAAAAGCAGACAGAGACTTTAAGTCAGTTCAACCTTTTCTTGAAGAGGTACTACAAGTTGGTCCGGAACTGGAAAAGCTTGACAATGATCAATTAAGACAAAGGGTTGATGTCTTAAAACAAGGCATTCGCGAATTTATCAAAGAAGATATTGATAAAATCTCAGAATTGAAGGAAAAAGCCGAAAATCTGGATATATGGGAAAGAGAGGATGTCTTTAATGAAATTGATAAGATTGAAGAAAATATAGACAAAAAACTTGAAAATCATCTCAACGAAATATTACCTGAAGTATTTGCAGTGGTTAAAGAAACTGCGAAAAGATTTAAGGAAAACAAAGAAATTGTTGTTACGTCCTCAGATTTCGATAAAGAACTTGCTACTCATAACGATTTTGTTGATATAAAAGGAGAAAAGGCAGTTTGGCATAATTCGTGGGTTGCCGGGGGCAATACAGTTACCTGGGATATGGTTCATTATGATGTTCAGATAATTGGTGGTGCAGTTTTACATTCTGGAAAAATTGCTGAAATGGCAACAGGTGAGGGTAAAACTCTTGTTGCTACATTTCCGGTATTTTTAAATGCCTTAACAGGAAGAGGTGTTCATGTAGTTACAGTTAATGATTATCTGGCAAAACGTGATGCCGAATGGATGGGTCCAATGTACATGTTTCATGGACTTTCAGTAGATTGCATTGACAAACATGAACCAAACACAGAATCAAGGAGAAAAGCATATCAGGCTGATATTACATTTGGAACAAATAATGAATTCGGGTTTGATTATCTTAGAGATAATATGGCAATCAGCCCATCTGACCTCGTTCAAAGAAAGCATAATTATGCTATTGTGGACGAAGTTGACTCAGTATTGATTGATGATGCAAGGACTCCTTTGATTATCTCTGGGCCTACACCGAAAGGCGAAGATCAGTTGTTCGAAGAATTAAAACCTCATGTTCAGAAATTAGTAAATGCTCAAAAAGTCTTATTCAATGAGATTTTTACTGAAACCAAGAAACTTATCGCTGATGGAAATGAAAAAGATGGCGGTTATAAATTATTACAAGCTTTCAAAGCACTGCCAAAAAATAAACCTTTAATTAAGTTTCTTAGTGAACAAGGTATGAAAGCCTTGCTACAGAAGACAGAAAATTATTACATGGCTGATAATAACAAAAATATGCATCTTGTTACCGATGACCTGTATTTTGTTATTGACGAAAAAATGAATTCCATTGAGCCTACTGACAAAGGTTTCAACTTGTTGTCAGGTTCAACTTTAGATCCTAATTTCTTCGTGTTACCTGATATTGCAATAGAATTGTCAGAAATTGATAAGAGTTCGATGCCCGAGCATGACAGATTGAAGAAAAAAGATGAAATTATCAGAGATTATTCAGTAAAATCAGAACGTATTCACACAATTAATCAATTGCTGAAAGCTTATACTCTTTTCGAAAAGGATGTTGAATATGTTCTTATTGAGAATAAGGTTAAGATAGTTGATGAGCAGACTGGACGTATAATGGAAGGCAGACGGTATTCAGATGGATTGCATCAGGCTATTGAGGCTAAAGAAAACGTAAAAATTGAGGCAGCTACGCAAACTTATGCTACTATTACTCTCCAGAATTATTTCAGGATGTATCACAAACTTGCAGGTATGACAGGTACAGCCGAAACTGAAGCTGGTGAGCTCTGGGATATTTATAAACTTGATGTAGTAGTTGTACCAACAAACAAACCAATTGTAAGAGACGACTATGAAGATCTGGTTTATAAAACTACACGTGAGAAATATGCTGCTGTTATTAATGAAATTGAACAACTAATAGGTAAAGGAAGACCTGTTTTGGTAGGTACCACATCTGTAGAGATTTCCGAACTATTAAGCAAAATATTGACTCGCAAGGGAATTAAACACAATGTTCTTAATGCAAAATTGCATAAACGCGAAGCTGATATTGTTGCAGAAGCAGGTTATTCATCAAATGTAACGATAGCAACCAATATGGCAGGTCGTGGGACTGACATCAAGTTAAGTGATAAAGTCAAAGAAGCCGGTGGATTAGCAATTATTGGTACTGAGCGTCACGAATCAAGGCGTGTTGACAGACAGTTGAGAGGGCGTTCAGGTCGTCAAGGTGACCCAGGTTCATCGCAATTTTTTGTTTCTCTCGAAGATGACTTAATGCGTTTATTCGGTTCGGATCGTATTGCGAAATTAATGGACAGAATGGGTCTTAAGGAAGGAGAAGTAATTCAGCATTCAATGATTTCTAAGTCAATCGAACGAGCACAAAAAAAGGTTGAAGAAAATAACTTTGGCATTCGTAAAAGATTACTGGAATACGATGACGTGATGAACGCTCAAAGAACGGTTATTTACAGAAGGAGAAGAAATGCCCTTGACGGAGAAAGACTTGGTGCTGACATTGCTAATATGATGTATGATGTCTGTGTAAGCATTTCTGATGATTACTTTGATTCAGGAGACTTTGAAGAAATTAAATTTGACTTGTTCAGAATTCTATCTATAGAATTAGATATTAGTGAAGACAAATTCCGAAGTATGTCCCGTGATGATTTTACGGAATATTTATATGAGAAAGTTCGCGAGACTCATAAAAGAAAGACAGAGATAATTGCAAATCAAGCTTACCCGGTTATAAGAACAATTTTTGAAAATCAAGCAGCGAAATATGAAAATATTTTAGTGCCCGTATCAGATGGATCTAAAGTCTATAATGTTATTGTTAATTTTGAAAAAGCATATAAGACTCAAGGAAGTGAAATAGTAGCTTCTTATGATAAAACGGTAGTTCTTAAGACGATTGATGATATGTGGAAAGAGCACTTGCGTGAAATGGACGATTTACGTCAATCTGTTCAAGCAGCTTCATACGAACAAAAAGACCCACTTTTGATTTATAAACTGGAATCCTTTAATCTCTTTAAAGCAATGTTGGATAAAACTAACAAATCAGTAATTTCTACTTTAATGAAAGGTTATATTCCGACGCAAAGGTCAGAAGATGTTAAAGAAGCCCATGTAAAATCTAAATTGGATCTTAGTAAAATGAAAACCGGAAGGGATGATCCCGGTTATAATGATCCAAGTAAAGGGAACTCAAAAGCAGATCCTGTAAGAGTTGAAAAAAAGGTAGGAAGAAACGATCCATGTCCCTGTGGAAGTGGGAAAAAATATAAGCATTGCCATGGAATAAATGCTAAAGAGTAAACGAAGAATGATTTTATAGAAAATTTCAAATTTGAATTATTTGAAAAATGTTTTAAATTTGTATTAATAAAATTTTAAATTATGAAAAAACTATTGACTTTTTTATTTTCTGGTGTTGTGATAGTTGGATTATATGCCCAGGATGTCACAATTGATACTTCGCAAATCATTATTCCGATAAAAATTGGAATAGATGGAAACGCAGCAATTTCTGATACAAGCAGTACTCTTATTGTATCGGAAGATCAGCAGGCAAATATTGCATACAACGAAGGCGTTGAATTTTATTCAAAAAACCAATATGATGCTGCTATCGAGAGTTATACACAAGCTTTAAAGCTTAATCCGAACATGTCAAAAGCATATTTCGGAAGAGGTGCAAGTTATATTCAGTTAAAGAAATATGATGAGGCTATAACTGACTTGTCAAAATATATTAAGGCAGAACCTAATGATGGAAATGCAATATATCTTAAAGGTTATTCAGAGTATTATCTGAATAAATATGATGATGCACGTGCTTCTTTTAATTTGGCTATTTCTAAAGGGCACAAAGATGTCAATATGTACTATTTTATGGGGGTTATGAAATTTAATGAGGAGAAGTATCAGGAAGCAGTTGATGAATTTACCAAAGCAATTGAAGTTGACCCACAACACTTCTTTTCATACAATGACAGGGCATCATCTTATCGTATGTTAGAAATGTATGATAAGTCAATTGCCGACTATAACAAAGCGATTGAGATCAATTCAGATATGGCAATGATATATAATAATTTAGGTAGTGTAAAACGCTTGAATAAAGATTATGAAGGTGCCGTAGCAGAATATGATAAAGCAATAAAAAAAGATGCTAATTACCATTACGCAATAAATAATAAAGGAATCGCACTTTATGAATCAGGCAAATACGATGAAGCGATAGAGTCATTCAATCAGGTATTAAAAATTAATAAAGATTATGCTTATGCATACAATAATATGGGCTTGTGTTATTATAAACTGAAAGATTATAAATCTGCTGTAGATGCATTCACTAATGCTATTGAAATAGACCCAGAATATGCTTATGCATACATACATAGAGGAAGTTCAAACGAGATGCTCAGAAAAATGGATGAAGCTTGTAAAGATTGGGAGAAAGCTAAAGAGCTGGGGTTACAAGTTGCTGAAGAGTATTGTTCAGTTTGTATAGAGTATAAAAAGTAATTATGAATTATTAAAAGAAACCAGTTATGAAAATTAGAATATATAACATAGTGATTTGTCTGGCAATTTTGTTTGGATTTCAAATACAGTTATCAGCACAACAGCCGGTTGTAATAAACAAAAAAGAATTTAAACAATCGAAAGAAGGATATAAAGATGCAATGTCAGCTATTAAATATGCGGATACTTATTATCTGATGAATCAACCGGGAGCTTATCGCATGGCTTTGAAAGAGTATTTAAAAGCTTATGAGTACAATCAGCATAATGCTGAACTAAATTATAAAATTGGTGCATGCTACTTATATTCAGCCGAAAAACCTAAAGCTATTGACTTTTTACAGAATGCATACAAAGCTAAACCAGGAGTAGCATCGGACATTAATTATTTATTAGGATGGGCGTTGCAATTAAATTATGAATTTGATGAAGCTATAAAATATTATAGAATATTTCAGGCAGAACAAGGAGATCCTGATTCCAAACAATCGAAAAGCACAGTAGATGGAATTACTTATGATGTTGACAAAAGGATTAAGGAGTGTGAGACCGGGAAAAAATTAGTTGATAATCCTATTAGAGTATTTATTGATAACTTGGGACCAACTGTGAATTCAAAGTATCCGGATTATGGACCTGTTATTACTACTGACCAATCAGTTGTTGTATTTACTTCAAGACGTGAAGGTAGTACCGGAGAACAGATAGACCCGAATGATCTTTTATATTATGAAGATTTGTACGTTGCATATTTTGATGATAACAAAAAAGAATGGTCACAGGCAATAAATATGAGAAGCCTAAATACAGAAGGTCACGATGCATCTGTAGGATTATCACCGGATGGACAGATACTTTATACATATAAAGGTGTGCCTGATGGAACTATATTTGAAAGTCTGTTAAAAGGAGACAACTGGTCGAAACCAAAAGAATTGAATAGTAATATTAATGTCAATAAAATGCAGGAAACTTCAGCATCTATATCTTATGATGGTAAATATTTGTATTTTATCAGTGATAGAGAAAAAGATGGTAAAGGCAATAAAAGTATTGGAGGAAAAGACATTTTTCTTTGTGAGAAACAAAAAAATGGTAACTGGGGTCCTGCAATGGTTTTAGGTCCTCCAATTAATACAAAATATGATGAGGAAGGTGTGTTTATGCATCCTGACGGTGTTACAATGTATTTCTGTTCCAAGCGTGACGGGTCTATGGGCGGATATGATATCTTTTATAGCGAAAGCGATGGCGCTGGAAATTGGTCTGAGCCAGTTAATATTGGCTATCCTGTAAACACTCCTGATGATGATGTTTTCTTTGTTGTTGCCGGTAATGCAAGATATGCTTTTTATTCTAGTGCTAGAGAAGGTGGATATGGACTCCAAGATTTATACAGAATTACTTTCTTAGGTCCTGAAAAGATGATGGTAATGGGTACCGAGGATATTTTAATTGCCAGTTCAACAGCTACAATTCAGCAAAAAGTTGAACAGGAAGTAGTCGAAGTAAAAAAGGTGCGTTTAACTATCATGAAAGGTACTGTTACTGACGCACTTAGCGGATTACCTGTTGAAGCAACTATCGAAATTGTGGACAATGACAAGAATGAGCTGATTACTACTCTGACATCTAATTCATCAACTGGTAAATATCTCGTTAGTTTACCTTCTGGTAAAAATTATGGTATTGCTGTTAAAGCTGATGGTTACTTGTTTTATAGTGAGAATATAAATATTCCGGAAGCTACTGCTTATCAAGAGGTTACTAAAGATATTGTGCTAAGTAAAGTAGGTATCGGTTCAAAAATCGTTCTTAAAAATATCTTCTTCGATTATGGAAAAGAAACGCTCCGCGAAACTTCATTTCCTGAGTTAGACCGTTTAGTAACTCTGTTGGAATCATATCCAAATATGACAATTGAGATTGGTGGACATACAGATAATCATGGTAGTTTGAAACTGAATACTGAATTATCCGAAGCTCGTGCAAAAT
>DAOOPK010000107.1:0-9360 GCA_035388205.1 Bacteroidales bacterium | reverse complement strand
GGAGCATCATCAATTACAATTGACAACAGTACTTTATATATTACTATTTGCGAATTTGTAAGCCGTGATTATGACAACTGTGATATTTATTACTCTGTAAGGAAATCGGATGGATGGTCAGAATTGACTAATTTGGGATCTAATATAAACGGAATTTATACTTGGGAAAGTCAACCCTCAATATCAGCGGATGGAAAAACCCTTTACTTCTCAAGTATCAGACCCGGCAATATTGATTTCGACCCCGACTATCCTACTTGTGACATTTGGTATTCAACAAAAAATGCAGACGGGACATGGGCTAAAGCTCAAAATTTGGGACAAGTAATAAATACTTCAGGTAATGAAAAATCACCTTTCATTCATTCTGATAGCCAGACTCTGTACTTCTCATCGGACGGACATAAAGGTATAGGAGGCTATGACATTTTTTTTGCAAAGTATAGAGACAACAAATGGACTAATCCGATAAATATTGGATATCCTATAAATACACAGAATAACGATCTTGGTTTTGTTGTAAATACACAAGGGACAAAAGCATATTTTGCGAGTAATAAGTTTAACGGTCTTGGAGGGTGGGATATTTATTCATTTGATCTATACCCAGATGCCAGACCGGAGAAAGTATTTTTAGTTAAGGGAACGCTAATTGATGACAGTGGTGCAGTAGTTACAGAAGCCACACTTGAAGTAAAAAACATTCGTACCGAAGAAGTCTCTCAGGGAGTGGTTGATTCTGAAACCGGAAATTATGCGGTTGCTGTTACTACAGAAAAGGACAAACATGATGATTTTTTGATGATTATAAAAAAAGAAGACTACAGCTACACTTCTGCACTTATCGAAACGTCTGACACAACATTTGTAAAGCCGGTCGAAATAAACTTTGAAGTTAAACCTATTGAAAAAGGTAAAGCTGTAGAATTAAGAGATATTTATTATGCAACTGCCTCGTATGAAATTGACAATAAAAGCCTTGCTGTCTTAGATGGGTTCGCAGAATTCCTAATTGACAATCCAACGGTTAAAATAGAAATACGAGGACATACCGACAATACCGGAAACGTACAATCAAATATGACCTTGTCATCAAACAGAGCAAAATCTGTTTACGATTATCTAATTTCAAAATCTATCAGTCGTGACAGGTTAAGATATCAGGGATATGGACCAAATAAACCTATCGCTTCAAACAAAACCGAAGAAGGCAGAGCAAAAAATAGAAGAACAGAGTTTTACATTTTGTCAGAATAAAATTTAAAATTTTTGCTGAAATATTAAAATAATCCATTGTTTTTATATCTTTAGAAAAAAAATTGTTATGGAAAATGATGCTAAAATAAAAAATATTGATTCATCCTCAAATCCAGGTCCTTTGGGTTTGCTCGGATTTGGTTTAACTACGACACTTCTCAATTTAGCAAATGCAGGAATTTCTAATAAAACAAGCATTATCATTGCGATGGGAATATTTGTAGGCGGAATTGCTCAGGTCATTGCAGGCATTCTTGAATCTAAGAAAAACAACACTTTTGGAATGACTGCTTTTATTGCTTACGGGTTTTTTTGGATTTCATTAGTTGGAATATGGGTTTTACCATCTGTTTTTTCAAATTGTCCTCAGTCAATCGCCCCAACACATCCTGAATTAGCATGGTACTTGTTACTCTGGGGATTATTTTCATTAGGGATGTTTATTGGTACTTTCAAACTAAATAAAGCTTTAATAATTGTCTTCGGACTATTGGTTGTCCTTTTCATGCTTTTGGCTTTAGCTAACTTTACCGGTAGTCACATAATTCATATTATTGCAGGATATGAAGGCATAATTTGTGGATTAGCTGCTATTTATACAAGTATTGCTCAAATAATCAACGAAGTTTACGGCAAAGAAATATTGCCTATTCGACCTGTAAAAAAATAATCACTGTTTATAAACAATAAACTACTTAATCTGTTAGAGTACAAAATAGTTTTATGAAGAAGTATTTATTAATTTTAATACCTATTATTATGAGTTGTGCAACATCTACAAAAGACTTAACTGTTGTTAAGAACTTTGAACCGGACAAATTTTTAGGCACATGGTACGAAATCGCAAGGCTAGATCATAGTTTTGAGCGTGGACTTGACTATGTAACTGCTACATATTCTATACGTGAAGATGGTAAAATAAAAGTTTTAAATGAAGGCATAAAAGCTGACGGCACACAAAGTCAGGCTGAAGGTAAAGCCTATGTAAAGAAAACTGAAGACAATGCCGGGGAATTAAGGGTTAGTTTCTTTTTGTTTTTCTATGCAAAATACAGGATTATTTATCTAGACAACTATGAAATAGCTGTAGTGACTAGCGGTACAAAAAACTATTTATGGATTTTGTCACGAACTCCGAAATTATCCGAACATCAGTTGAGGCAATTAGAATATTTTTGCGGACAAAATGGCTTTGATACAAAGAAACTGATATATCCTAAACAGAAATAAAAAAAACTCCGAATATTTCGGAGTTTTTTTTATGATGATAAATTAAAATCTTTTTTCTTTAATTCTTGCTTTCTTACCTGTCAGTCCACGTAGATAATAAATTCTTGCACGACGAACACGGCCTAATTTGTTGACTTCAATAGAATCCAAAAAAGGAGAAGCAAATGGAAATATTCTCTCAACACCTATTGTGCCTGACATCTTACGAACTGTAAAAGTCGCTGTACGGCCCTCGCCTTTGACCTGTATTACAACACCTCTGTATTCCTGTATTCTCTCTTTATTCCCTTCCTTGATTTTGTAACTAACGGTTACAGTATCACCTGCTTTAAATTTCGGAAATTTATTCTCGTTTTCCAGATGCTGGTCTAAATCTTTAATTAATTCCATCTTAATAATACTTTATAAATCCTTAAAATTTCGGACTGCAATATTAGTTATTTTTTTTTAAACAAATATCTTTTTTACAATAAATATTTGCTTTTTTACATTTTTTATTCTTTCTGCACTGTTTATATGACCAATTCCCTGAAAATTATGACAATTACTTCATTAATCTTGCAATCATAATTTCACACAAAATAAATACCAAGGCAAAAATTAAAAATAACCTCCATAAAGGTTTCCCCTCGGAGAACTCTTTTAATTCAATGCTAATATTTTCAGCCTCCGCATCAATGATTTTTGCCCTGTCATCAAGATTTTGAGTTATGTATTTTCCCAACTCACTGTCAGACAAATATTCAAGTATTGACTCTTGCCTCGAATAATTCAATGATATCGGAGCAATAAATTCACTTCCCTTGATAAGCTCAAAATATCCGTCTGTAACAATTTGTTCCGGCACTTCAACTCTTAGTTTTTTACCCGAAAACCTGAATTGTGCCACAGCATCAACGTTTTTGTTATCAGTAATTTTAAAAATATCCGATTCGGACAGCTCTATATCAGCGGAGATTTCAAAATAAGCATCCTTACTTAAAACTGCATACAATGAATTATTTATCTGACTGTTTAAAGCCATATTAATAAATGCAGTCGCAAATAGTGGACTTTTAATAAAATCTGAATTAGTTTCATTGATCGGAGCAGCAAGAATATAAAATTTACCTTGTCCAAAACTGCCGTAACTCAATACTGAAGCCCCGTTTTCGAGTCTTAAAACAGGTGAAAATACAGATGAGCTATACAAAACATGATGATGTACCATTCCCATTACGGGCAAATCTGTTTGTTTTTCCTGTTTTTGAAATACATCCTTATAAATATCTGAATTATATTCAATTATATGAACTTTACTATTTGTATATTTCATAGCATCGAATTTACCTGCATTGAACATATTCAAAAACATGTTACACGAATTAATATTTATTTCAGACGCAGGAATAAAAACTACTGAACCTCCATTTGTAACAAATGATTGAATTTCGTCTGATAAACCTGAAGAAATCTCTTTAACTTCATCAAGTATTATCAAATCATATTTACTAAACCCTGAAGATTGTTCCGTCCCTGCTTTTTGTTGTGTCAGATCGAAACTTTCAAAATCAGAATTGAATAATGCATGCAAGTATTTGTTCGATGTCCCAAATTCAATGATTTGAATACTTGTTGATCTCGTTATGCGATAACTGAAATATAATGTATTATCATAGGTTACAGGATAATCCGCAACTTCTAATCTTCCATTTACAAAACCTTCTGTTGTATTAACATAGCTAATCTCAACATCTTTTGATCTTCCTGCCTCAATATCAAAACCCGACATTGCCTTTATGCTGTCGTTAATAAATAGCTGAAGCGACAAATCAAATAAATCTTCTTTTGAACTATTAACAATTCTTACATTTAATATTTCTGAGCCATTAAAGCGATGTACCGGAGATGAAAACCAGCAGGTATCAATAAAAAGATTATTTGTAGCAGCAGCAATAACTGGCACTAAAACTATATCTATATTTTCATTTGGTTTTGTATCTACATTATCCATAAAAGATTTCTGCATATCAGAAATAATATAAAGACTTGCTTTTTTATTTTCAGGGATAAGTGTATTAGCTTTTAAAATAATATCATTAATATTTACCGCATTAGAACTTATATTTGTCTTGTCCAGATTTCTAAGGAAAACATCCCTACTTGTTATAAACTGATTTTCTGGCAACATGTCATTTGTAATCAGCAAATACTCCATTGATGCTGAAGAATTAAATACAATTTCTTTTGCTATTTGTTTTGCCTGATCAAATAATTGACCTTTTTTACCATCTGTTTCCATAGAGAATGAATTGTCAACATATATAACATTAACTTCGGAAACTTTATCGTTATCGGATACATTGTTGGGAATAAAAGGTCCTGCAAAAGCTAAGACAAGCATAGCAATCGTAAGTATTCGGGCAATTAAAATAAGTAAATGTTTGAGTTTTGTGCGGGTTTGTGTTTCTTTCTTAATATCTTCAAGAAAACGAGTATTGCTGAAATATAAAGTTTTATGCCTCCTGAAATTTATCAGATGAATGACAATAGGAACAGAAACTGCAAACATTGCCCATAAAAAGGCAGGATTAATAAAACTCATCTACAATATTTTGTTGCAAATTTAGAAAAATATACTCAAATATTAGTCAAAACCAGAGTTTGATAATTAATATTCCCTATCGTCATGTAAAATCAAATTCTGCCAATGTTTAAAAAAAGAGGCATCTATTAAAAATGTCTCTTTATATTTTTTTAAACTGATTTAAATATTATTCGATGTCCAGCGAAGTTGTTACATCTCCAAACGGAACAACCATTGGTTCATCAGCATACGGGTCTTCACACCAAACTCTACCAAATTTTGTATCAACTTTCACAACTTTTGTATTTACAAATTTTCCCACCCAGGGAGCCTGAATTTCATCACCTACCTTGACATTTGGTTTAATGTCCAAAGCAACGCAATCGGCTTTATTATAAACCTTCATTGCGCCTGCCCATCCAATTGTAAGTACTTTATTACCGCTTAGCTTGACAATTGTCACTAAATTATAATCACCATCAACGTTGACAGCGACATTTGTTCCGGGTTCCCATTTGTTTTTCAAAACATGAAATGTATTTGGTTCGATTTTTTCAGTCATCTGACCAAGACCAACCCCATCTCTGTTTTTAGCAGGATTATCCCAATCTAAATCAATATAGTTTACTTCTGGAGCTTTGGGGTCTGACGCATTGGTTACAATTGCCCTTTGCATTCCGCTACCTGATTGCCACCATGTAAGCACTATATCACCAACTTTTGCAGACTCTCCCGATCTTATCGGTATAATCATATAATTAGGGATTTCAGTGTCATCATCAAATGTAAAGTCAATAACACTGTATTTATCTCCCGGTTCCGACATTTTGGCTGAATAAAAAATAAAAGTCTGAGACTCAGGACCTTCTTTTGTTGCATCAACCTGCCAATTAAGCGAGGGTGTTAATACATAATCACCGGCTTTTGCGGTAATTTTGTCTTTCGGAAAATCCTTAAAAGGATCAACTTTTCCATCGTCTTCATTAGTGACTTCAGTTTCATTAGAGGTAGTGTCTTTGTCATCGGAACTTGTTGTTGTACCTCCTCCACACGAGAAGAATGTTGCCGTAACAATAGCAATAACCAGAAATTTAATCTTTTTCATAACAATTAGTTTTTAGGTTGAACAAAATTTAACTTTATAAAGATAAATTAAATTCTATATGAAAACTAATTTTATTCAATTTTTGAAATAACAGTATAACCCATCAATTTATCCTTCTTATCGTATGATTCAGTTCGAACTGCACCAATTTCTTTAACCATCCACTGTACAGACTTCATATTGACTGTAACGAAACCGGTTTTACTTGTATAATCAGAAGAAATTTTATAGGCTTCGAATGTACCTGCAGGGACGGTTATTGACTCTATCGCTTCTACTTTAATATTAGTTATATCAATTCTCCACGTCATAAATTTTATTCCCTGATTTAAAATGACCATCTCAACAAAACCGTCATTCAAAGTCATTCCGGCTGTTAAAACTCTAGGGTAAGCCAAATTGTTAACTGTGTATTCTATTGTCATATCTTCAAATCCAGACATTTGTTCCTGGTCAATCATAGTTTTCATATCCATTTCAAATACATCTCCGTTACAATAATATTGAAATTGTCCTGTTCCCTGACTTTCACCCTTTTTGTCAAAATTCTCACTTTCAACGACAATTTCTTGTTTGCCATCAACATCATTTATAGCAATGACTTTCATAGTCGAAGAGCCAGTTAATTTATCCTTGTCATCATAACTTTCTGTAGTTACTTTTTTCCCTACCTGAAAAGGAATATAAGCTTCACAATTTTGTGCAAATAATGAAACTGTTAATAAAACCGCACTAATCGCCAAAATAATTTTTTTCATCATACAACTTTTAAATTAACAAAATTAATAACCTAAAATAAATGCAAACATCAACGGTGCTACAATTGTAGCATCAGATTCCACAATAAATTTCGGAGTATTTGGTTCAAGTTTTCCCCAAGTAATTTTCTCATTAGGTACAGCACCTGAATATGAGCCGTAAGATGTTGTAGAATCACTGATTTGACAGAAATAACTCCAGAAAGGTGTATCTTCCCATTGCAAATCTTGTATCATCATTGGTACGACACAAATTGGAAAATCTCCGGAAATACCTCCGCCGATCTGATAAAAGCCTATTCCTTTTCCTTTTGAGTTTTTACGATACCAATCTGTAAGAAATGTCATATATTCAATTCCTGTTTTCAGCACATGTACTTTGACTTCCTCACGAATTACTGCTGCTGCAAACAAGTTGCCTGATGTACTGTCTTCCCATCCGGGAACAATAATCGGTAAATTTTTCTCACATGCTGCCAACATCCATGAGTTTTTAGGATCAATTTCATAATTTTTCTCTAATACCCCACTGCGTAATATCTTATATAAAAACTCATGTGGGAAATATCTCTCTCCCTTTTTTTCTGCTTCTGTCCATACATTTATCAATTCCTTTTCAAGATGCCTGAATGCTTCTTCTTCGGGAATACAAGTATCAGTAACACGATTAAGCCCTTGTTCATACAGTTCTTTTTCCTGTTGAGGTGTTAAATCCCTGTAATTTGGCACACGAACATATTTGCTATGAGCCATCAGATTAAAAACATCTTCTTCGAGATTTGCTCCTGTGCAACAAATAATCTGAACTTTATCCTGACGGATCATTTCAGCCAGAGTTTTTCCCAACTCTGCCGTACTCATTGCACCACCAAGAGTGATCATCATTTTACCGCCTTCATCAAGATGTTTGACATAAGCTTTAGAAGCATCTATTAATGCTGCTGCATTAAAATGTTTAAAATTATTCTCAATGTATTTTGAGATAATACCTGTTTTTTCCATCATTTTATTAAAATGTAAGTTAATATTTTAAAATATAGTTTTGCTGCAAGAAAATCAGATGCAGGATTGTCTGGATTAGGAGCAAGCTCTACAATATCAAACCCAACAATATTTTTTTGTTTTGCAAGTTTTTTCAATAAATCAAGCGTAGGATACCAGCCAAGACCACCTGGTTCTGGAGTACCCGTTGATGGCATAATTGCAGGATCAAAATAATCCAAATCAATAGTCAGATAAACGTTTTCTGTAAGTTTATCAATAACTTCCTGCTGCCATCCGCTTCGATTTGCAATATCTTCAGCATAAAAAACATTCGCTTTTTTTACAAAAGGTTTTTCACTGATATCCATGCTCCTGATTCCTACCTGAACAAGATTTGTATTTTTTGATGCCCAATGCACAGCACAAGCATGATTATAAGAGCTCCCTTCATATTCAGACCTCAGATCAGAATGAGCATCTAATTGTAATACACTTATATTTCCAAATTGCTCAACCGTAGCCATCATTGCTCCTATGCTAACCGAGTGCTCACCTCCAATCATGGTAAACAATTTGCTGTCCTTGTAATAATTACTTGCACATTCCTTCACCTGCATTGCCATAATTTCAGGTTTAGCATTGCATTTTAATGGTTCTGCAAGCCAAATACCTTTTTTATAAGCTTCAGTATCTGATTCAAGGTCATATATTTCCATGTTCTCTGAAGCTTCAAGGAAAGCAGCAGGACCTTTATCCGCGCCTTTTTTCCATGTTGAAGTCCCGTCATAAGGAACCGGTAACAGAACTACTTTTGCTGTTCTATACTCTGCAAATTCTTTTGGAATACCCGCATAAGTTCTATTTGACATATTTTTGTTTTAAATAAAGAGACAAAGTTATATATTTTAATAGAGATGAGGATACTTAATTTAAAAAATAATCTAGTAAGTATAACCTAATGTTTTCAACATTGATTTATAACTTTGTTCTTTAGAATACAAACGCGTAGATATCTTACCATCTTCATCACGACTGATAAGGACATGCTTTGGAGCAGGGATAAGACAGTGCTGTATTCCACCAAAACCACCTATTGCTTCCTGATATGCTCCGGTATTAAAAAATCCGATATATAAGGTTTCTTCAGGGTCATATTCAGGCAGATAAATAGCATTAACATGTTGTTCGGAATTGTAATAATCATCACTGTCACAAGTTAAGCCTCCAAGGAAAACTCTTTCATACTGACTTCCCCATTTGTTGATAGGAAGCATAATAAATCTACGATTTATTGACCATGAATCAGGCAAAGTTGTAATAAATGAAGAATCTATCATATTCCATTTTTCCCTATCATTTTGTTGTTTCTGATATACAACTGAATATATTGCTCCCCCGCTTTCACCAACGGTAAATGAACCAAACTCGGTGAAAATATCTGGTTCGGGAACTTTATGAGA
>DAOOPK010000106.1:0-9376 GCA_035388205.1 Bacteroidales bacterium | reverse complement strand
AAACATCATCAAAAAAATTGAATATCTTCAGGAAATGAATTATAAACCCGGAGATATAATGATACTCGTAAGGAAAAATGATGAAGGTTCGGATATTGTACGACAAATTATTCAGTACTCACAATCAGCCGAAGCAAAACCAGGAATAATTTACGATGTAATTTCTTCTGATGCTTTGTTCGTATCATCAAATAAAGCCGTCAGACTGATTATTTCTTTTTTGAGATACATTGCCGACAACAAAAACAAATTGGCTTTTACCGAAGCTGCATACATATATTATCTTCATTCAAAACTTATAAGCGATGAAGAAATTAGTTTTAACTTTAAAACGTATTCTGATTATCTTGAAAAGACGATAAAACCAATTGAAACATCTGTCAGACAACTTCTGCTTCACGAGTTAGTTGACACAATAATTTCGACACTAAGTTTAAATACAAATGTTGAAAACATACCTTTTCTCAATTCGTTTCGTGATATAATTCACGAATTCAGCACAAAAAATCCTGCTGATATCAATAGTTTTCTTGAATATTGGGATGAATCCGGTGCTAAACTGAATCTAAAAATACCTGAAAAGCAAAACGCTATCAACATTATTAGTATTCACAAAGCTAAGGGGCTTGCAGCAGATTTTGTCTTCATTCCTTTCTGTGACTGGAAGATGGTCCATAATGATGATATTATTTGGGCAAAAACCGATAATCCTCCGTTTAATGCCTTGCCTGTTTGGCCTGTGAGTTTTAATAATAAACTTTCGAATAGCCTTTTTTGCGATGATTTTTACCTTCATAAATTTCAACAGACAGTTGAAACTTTTAATATGATGTATGTAGCTTTTACACGTGCTCGTAAAGGCTTATTTATTTCCGCAACTGACCAAACTGATAAGAATTTCAACTCAATATATTCTGTTTTAAAAAATGTTCTTAGTGAACCTCAGTTTGCTTCTGTCTCAAAACTTGCAAATAATCGAAATGCAGAATTAGGATATACAGAATATCAATCAGGTGAAATTGAAAAAACAATAAAAAAAGAAGAAAACAACAAATACTTCAGCACTTATCCGGTCTATATCAGCAAAAAACAAATAAAAGTAAAATCATTCTTTGACAGGGATAAAGTTGACGTTTCTTCTGTTTCAACAATACATAAAGGTATTATCTACCACAAGGTATTTGAAAACATTAAAACTCATAATGATATTGATAAAGCTGTAAGAAAATTGTATTACTCCGGTCAAATCCGGCAATCTGAAGTCATTGAAATATCAAATGAAATTAAAAGTATAATTTCCGCAGGTTACATCAAACACTGGTTTGATGGCTCATACAAGATTATTAACGAAACCGAAATTATCACAAATGATCATGCAATAAAAAGACCTGACAGAGTTATGCTTTCAGATGACGAAACTATTGTAGTAGATTACAAATTTGGCTTTAATGAAAACAATAAATACATAAAACAAACAAAAGATTATGCGAACTTATTAGGATCAATGGGATATAAAAATATTAAACTATATATTTGGTATGTTATGTCCGGTTATTTGATAAAAATTGATGTAAACTCAAACAAAACAGAAAAAATAGATTTATAAAATGAGGCAATTAATCAGATTTTTCGTAAGACATATCCCCAGGCCTTTACTTATAAGGTTTTCAAAGCTTTTTTCCTTGTTGGTAAGACCTTTTTATTTGGGTAGCAAAGTTGAATGTCCTGTGTGTGGTCATAAATTTCGTAAATTATTACCTTATGGCAACAAAGCCGGAGAAAACCGCCTCTGCCCTGTTTGTCTGTCTCTTGAGAGACATCGTCTGATGTGGTTATATCTGACTAATTATTCAGATTTCTTTAAAAATAACTATAAAGTCTTACATATAGCTCCGGAACAACCGTTTTTGAAAAAATTCAAATCTGCAAAAAATCTTGATTATACTACTGCTGACATGGTATCTCCTATTGCTGACCTGCATTTCGACATCATGAAAATTCCTCTTGAAGACAATATCTACGATTGGGTTATCTGCAATCATGTACTCGAACATGTTGAAAATGATATCGAAGCAATGAAAGAGATTTTACGAATACTGAAGCCCGGAGGTAAAGCAATTATGCAGGTACCAATAAATTATAACTACAAAGAAACTCACGAAGATTTAAGTATTACCGACCCGAAAGAACGTGAAAGAATCTTTGGTCAGTATGACCATGTGCGCTGGCATGGACTTGATTATCCCGAAAGACTGAAAAAAGCTGGCTTCGTTGTAGAACCTTTTGATGTCAAAAGCCATCTTGCTCATGAATTATTGGAAAAATACAGATTGGATATGCAGGAAATTCTTTATATTGGGAAAAAATAAGGTTATGATTAAAAGTAGTAAGTTTTATGTTTTATTTTACAAATATGGAGGTATTATACCTGCTATATTGTTTTTCATAGTGTGGCTTCAGATTATGTTTTTTGACCCTAATATTTTAATGGAAGAATCCGGAGTAATACCATTTATTGTAATAACTATTTTATTATTTGTGACTATTGCACTATCAGTATTTATATGGGTAAAAATAGGATTAAAACTCTCTTATGTCGAAATGAATGAAGAGCAAATTATTCTATATAAAGCTAATGAAACTGTATCATATAGTTGGGATCAGATTGAATACATAAAAAAAGTAATTTTCACAATACCTGTATCATATAAATTTAAAATTAAGGGTAGGCAAGACTGTTTTATTACTTGTTCAATACCACTCCTACCGGCACCATTCCACATTTTTGATACCACCCCATTCAGGAATTTCATCAAGAAGAAAAAAAATATGTTGAATATATAGGATACTTATTCCCGATTTCGATTAGCAAAGTTTTGAATTTGCAAACACTTGCAATTGTTACTTAAATCAAGAATATTTTATTTTATGTTTTCCGAGATAAAAATGAAAAATAAGAATATTGTCCACTAAAAGAAATATAAAGATGTGACGACCTAGTACTTATAAAAACATACATTTACTATATGCCACAGATTCACAGATTATATCACTTGTACTTATAAAATAGTCCATTATTCTTTAGGCCTTTCTGACTCTGCTATTTTTTAAATTTACAATGGTTAATGCCTATGACAAATATGTTTAGTCAAATCAAACGCTTGTGCTGAGGGCACTCGAAGTAGAGTGCCGATTGGACTATTACATATTTACAATCGGTATTATATTTATAGTTTTAATTAAATGCTCCTACTAAAAATTAAAACAGATTATGCACAGAAAGATTTTTATCGAAGATAAAAATTGCTTTTTCTGAGTAAATTGCCTTTTGCAATTCTGGATTAATAATGCATTCAAATACTACCACACTTCAAAGACACAGGATTATCATAGACTTAATCTGTGAATCTGTGGCTTAATTTGTTTTAACAGTACAATAGTGATTTTTTTTTTGGCTACTACATTATTAAATAATTAATTATCTTTACATCATCAACCCAAAACTTTATTGACATGAAAAGACTAGCTTTATTTGGAACAATATTGTTCGTAGCAAATACTATCTTTTGTCAGGTACAAACCCTGCAACGTATTGGGCAAACACCTGGCGGAGCAGGATATCACACTAACTGGGACAGTGCTACTAGCCGTCTCATTGTATGCTGTGGAACAAGCATCTGGGTGTATGATTTCTCAGATCCTGAAAATCCTCAGATTGTTGCAAAACGTCCGTTGACTGCCATTGTTAACGAAACTGATGTGTATGGGGATATTCTTTTTGCTGCCGCCACTCATGACGGGGTATATGCACTTGACTTTAATTCGCCCGACCTTGATATTCTTCATCAATATAATATGAAAGAAATGGGAGACTCAGCAGCTTATGATATGTGGAGAGAAAATGATACTTTGTATGTCGCTGATAATCATGAAGTTAGAGTTCTTAAATATTATAACGAAACAGGTTTTACTCTTCTTAATAAATTTGGTGGACCTTCTGCGTATTGTGTTAGCCGTAGAGGTAACATTATTTCAGTCGGGAATAAAGGAAATTTGTTGAGCGATGGTAAAATTCAGATTTTCTCCGTAAACAATCTCAATACACCTATTGCTGTCTGGACCAGCACCTTGATTAATTTTGTACAAGATGTTCAGTTTGCCGACCTTAACGATAGCATAATATATGTATGCGGAGGTCCTGAAAATGTCTTGTTTACCGAATCTAATTTTTTTGCGTTACAATATGATGGGACAAATCTTGTTGCTGTTGACACTTTTGAATTAACCGGAGGTGTTCCGGGAATTGCCCAACTGAACATCATGAATATGGATTCGAGAAACGATACTTTATTTGTTGTAACAACTGCTGCATATGATCTAAACACCTTACCCCTATCATATATGCCGATAATTGATGCAACAGCACTCCCCGTTGATACAATGAAACAAATTGGATATGTAATACCCGGATTATGGCACTTCGATGCCGCACTTATGCATCAAACACCATATATCGCAATGTCATCGGAATGGCTCGGTGTTCTGATTAGTGATGTTTCGGAACTTGCCCCTAATGACACATTATGCTTACTTGACACAGGTGGATGGTGCTTAAATAACAAAATATTCGATAACAAACTATATGCATGTCATGAAGGATGGGGTATGGCTGTTTATGATATTGACAGTTTGCTTTTTGAAAATGGTTTTCATGCTGATTCAAGAATAATGCACATTCATGATTTGAACGATCATTATTTCTCATCTGACGTTGAAATGCTAAATGATTCGTTAATGATGACAAATTCTTCAAAAGTTTATAATTTGAATACCTGGACTGATGGAAATAATCCTGTTATAGAATATGACATGAATATTAATTGGATTGTAGGTATGAAAAATTTATTTACAGAGGAAAACCAATATTTATTATTATCATTTGATAATCTTACAGGTGGTAAATGGATTGAGATAAGAGACCCTTTTGACAGCAATAACAATTACCCTACGATTTTTATTGATTCCACTTATAGTGATCCCAAAGCAATTGCTGTATCGGGAGATACTATTTATTATAGTAAAAAAATCGAAAACAACCGCTACTTCTACGCAGGAAAAATAATAGATGACGAATTCCAGATTTTAGATTCTATAATGCTTACGATGACTTGGGGTGCTCTCTCTACAGATGATGCTCACTCAATTTCTATTGAAAACGGAATAATTGCAGTAGGATATGGTCCGCAATTCGCATTGTTTAATTGGAATAATAATGAACTAAATGAATTATTTACTGATTTTAATGCAAACCAGAGAATATTCGGAATAGTTTTAAAAAACAATTATATTTATGTCGCTGACAGATTTTACGGTGTAAAAATTTATGACGTTTCATCGCAGACCGAAGCAGTACTAGTCGCTCAAGCAAGAGGAACAGGTGGTTGGACTAATCTATTTGGAAGTAATTCTATATCTGTTTCTGAAAATGGAACAATTTTCTTAAGCGATTTTCATGGAGGCGTGTATATTTATGAAATCTTTGACCATTCTTTGCCACAAAAGACTAGACAAAATCAGGATATTCAAGCAACTATCAATATACACCCCAATCCTGCAACTGACCGCATAGTAATTGAGATTTCATCCGTTGACATTCCCGATATTTATCGTATTAAAATCACTGATATAACAGGACGACAGGTCTATTCATCAAATCAACTATCTGAAAATAAGATAGTAATTTATACTTCCAAATGGCAAAAAGGAATGTACAATGTTACTGTCTATAAAGACAAAGGCGTTTTAGCCACAAAGAAATTTATAGTAATTTAAATAATAAATTTTAAGCTATAAATCCTGATTTAAAACTTAATATGTCTTCCTGACTAATAATGCAACATTCTCTACATGATGTGTATGTGGAAACATATCAAAAGGCTGTGCTTCAGATACATCATACATATCCATTAACATCGAAATGTCTCTCGCCTGAGTTGCAGGATTACAGCTTACATAAACTATATTAACAGGGGCTGTTGCTCTTAGAACATTAATTACATTTTCGTGTACTCCTGCTCTCGGAGGATCAAGAATAATAACGTCAGGCTTGCCATTTTTATCAATAAAATCATTATTCAACAAGTCTTTGATATCTCCTGCAAAAAATGCTGTATTTGAGATGTTATTGATTTCAGAATTTACTTTTGCATCTTCAATAGCCTCCGGCACTGATTCTATGCCAATTACTTTCTTACAATGCGGAGCAACAAAATTTGCAATTGTTCCTGTACCTGTATAAAGGTCGTAAACTATGTCATCGGGTTGTACTGACGCATATTCCAGTGTTTTTTTATAGAGTGCAAAAGCCTGTGCAGTATTTGTCTGGAAAAATGATTTCGGTCCTATTTTGAATTTTAAGCCTCCCATTTCTTCATAAATAAACTCCCTGCCCTTAAAACAAACTACCTCAAGATCATAAATCGAGTCATTAAATTTAGTATTGACAATATATTGCAATGATGTTATTTTAGGAAATTCAGATGCAACAAAATTCATCAAATCATTGACTAAATCAATATTATTTTTATTAAAAATAATTAAGACCATAATTTCCCCCGCTAATGAAGTTCTGATTATCAAACCTCTCATCATTCCCTCATGTGTACGACTGTTGTAATATTCATACAAATCTTTTCGGGTGTATTCCCTGATTTTATTTCTTATCAAGTTGGATGGTTCAGTCTGTAGATAACAATTTTCTATTTCCACAATTCTGTCAAACATCCCCTGAACATGGAATCCAAGTCCTTCCAGACTTCTGTCCGTTTTGTCCATATATGGGTCATCAGTCTCAAGCCATCTGCGATTGGAAAATGTAAACTCCAGTTTGTTACGATAAAATTTATCATTATCCGATGCAATTATCTTTTTCAAATTGAGATTTTTAATCCCTCCAATTCTTTCAAACTGATCGGAGACCTGTTTCTGTTTATAGTATAATTGTTTTTCATAAGGTAACATCTGCCATTTACAACCTCCGCAATTCTTAAAATGAGAGCAAAAAGGTTCAATCCGATCTTCGGAATGAACTTTTATCCTAAGTAATTTAGATTCTGCATAAGACTTACGAATACGGGTCAACTGAACATCAACAACATCTCCGGGGATCACTCCTCGTACAAAAATTACATAATTCCCCTGTCTCCCAATCGAAACTCCCTCCGCTCCAATGTCAGTTATAAGCAGATCTTCGACTATCGGATACTTTTTCTTTCTCATCTTTCAAATTTTATTGCAAAGATAGAAAAAGCCCAAAGAATTTAAAAAATCTGTATTTGTTCATTTTTTTTCTCTACATTTGTCAAAACTAAATTACTTAAAAATGGAAAATTCAAAATTTGTAAAAATTTCTCTCATTGCCAGCGGCATTGCTCTTGCAACAAGTATTGTAGTATTATTTATTTCGCTTACATCAAATAAATCAGGTAGTGATTCCTCAACAAAAAAATCAGGATCAATTTCAGGTGATTCGACAGGAATTGCAAACATTGCTTATATAAACCTTGATACTTTACTTTTAGAATATAAATATTCAATAAAACTGAATGAAGACTTTCTGACTGAACAAGCCAAAGCAAAGGGCAATTTAGAATCAAGAATGAAAGCTTTTGAAAAAAAATATAACGATTTTTCAGAAAAAATGCGTCTAGGTAGCTTTATTAGTCAGGCAAGTATGGAAACTCAACAAAATGAATTAATGCAAGAACAAACAAACATTCAAAAGCTTGAAGAAGACCTTACAAATCAGCTATTAGAAAAACAATCTGCTATGAACGCCGAGTTATATGACACAGTTATGAATTTTGTTAAGGAATTCAATAAAGATGGTCGTTATATGCTGATTTTAGGTAATGCTGCCGGAAGCAGTATTTTATACGCCGAACCTGGTATGGATATTACCCGCGAAATCCTTGACCAACTCAATGATAGATATGCCAAATCACAGGCAGGAAAATAATATACCATGAGTTTTGCAGACAATTATTTTTGCAGATTCAATTCACTTCCTAAAATATTTATTGATAATCCATATAAAGAAACAGGGATTATTGTTGTAATACCTTGCTATGATGACGAATATGTTTTCAGGACTCTTGAATCTCTTGATAATGCGAAACCTCCAAAATGTAAAACAGAAATTATTATCATTATAAATTCAGGGGAGAACTCTTCGCAGCAATCAATAGCTAATAACCACCTGATTTACAACAAGTTGAAACAACAAAAAGAAGAGTCGTTTTACAAGAATTTCGATATATATGTTCACAATATTGAAAACATTCCAAAAAAAATTGCAGGAGTCGGTAATGCCCGCAAAACAGGTATGGATGAAGCTGTCAGACGATTCAATTCAATCAATAATGCAGATGGTATTATAGTGTCATTAGATGCTGATTGTTTGGTTGATAAGAATTATTTTGTAGAAATTGAAGATTATTACAAAAACAAGCCTAAATCAGGAGCCTGTACTATTCAGTTTCAACATGATTTTAATCCTGATAATTATTCATACGAAATTATGTCAGCTTGCAGATTATATGAAATATATCTTAGATATTTCAGGCTTGCACTAAAATATTCAGGTTATCCCTCTCCCATTCATACCATTGGATCGTGTTTTAGCGTTAAGGCACAATCATACATCAAAGTAGGCGGAATGTCTCAACGTCAGGGAGGTGAGGATTTTTATTTCTTGCACAAACTTACAAAAATGACAAAGGTGGGAACGATTAACAAGGCTATTGTTTTCCCTTCACCACGAATATCAGACAGAGTTCCTTTCGGGACAGGACCTGCAGTAAATAAAATAGTGTCTGATAAATCATATAAAGTTTACAATTTTGAGTTATTTAATATTTTGAAAAAATTCTTCAGTTGTTATGATGAGCTTTATTCAAATAGCCAAATAGCAGATTTAAACATTCCTGATGAAGTAACCAAATATATTGGTATTGATAATTTAATTTCTATAGTAAATGAATGCAAGAAAAACACCAATAGTATTCAATCATTTAGGAAACGACTACAATCAAAATTAGATGCGTTTTTTATAATTAAATTTTTAAATTCCTTTGACGAACAATCCGACTATCCTCCTGTAGATGTTATTACAGCAGCTTCACAATTGCTTACAGAATTCCGTATAACCACAGATCAGACTGCAATAAGTGTTTATGATGCTATATTTGAAAAAGATAATGAATTGGAAAAATAAGGTTGCTACGCACAATGAAATCCCAATTTTCATAATCTGCCATTTTACCTCTTTTTTTTAAAGTTTTTTTTCGATTTCATAAATTTACTCACCAAATTCCCA
>DAOOPK010000105.1:0-9509 GCA_035388205.1 Bacteroidales bacterium | reverse complement strand
CAATGATTCAAATACAAAGTTTTTAAAGCCTGATAATATAGCTAAAATCTCAATTGAAGATGACGAGTACAAACTTTTTGATTTTGAAAATATAATCGTTGAAAATGAAAAGCTTTTTGAAAGAATATTTTTTAACAAGAATTCAAAAGTTTTAAAAAATAGTATCCCCCCAAAAATATTAGCTAAAAAGAGAGTTGTAAGTATTAATAAAGCTAATAATAAAGAAAACCTTAACATACTATTATTAGACAAAGATTCTTTATTATACTTGATTTCGTTAGGGTTAAGTACTTCACAATTAATAAATCTCAATATAAAAGCAAAAACCGAAAATAACATAATTGCATACTTAAACAAAGACGATTTTCCCGATTTAATAATGTTTTCTAGAAATGAAGCGTTTTTTAGATTAAATAATGGTAATAATACATTTCAGGATAAGCAAATCCTTTATAAAAATAACGATAAATACTCTAAAACGATAGTCTGTCAGGATATTGATAATGACAAGGACAATGATATTATATTGTAAGATAAGGGTCTAATAGTATTTTTTAATGATGGTAATGCCAATTTTACAAAAAAATTTGAAAATGAAGTGGATTATGAATGAAAGGAATTAGTATAACCGATATAGATGAAGATAAGGACGCCGACATTATATTAAATTCATTTATAGGATTAGTTATTTTTGAAAATTTAGGTAATAGTTTTTCGGAGCCTATAATTATTAGAATGTGTCGTTATTTTGATTTTTATTTTCTCATTGACATTAACTCCGACAACAAAAAAGATATACTTTTTAAAGATGAATGTTATTATGATTTATTTTGGTGTAAAAGAACGGAAAAAGGATTTGACCCTCCCCAGTCTCTAAAAGCTCCATTGTCTGAAAATGAATAGTTATCTAATTTTTTATACCTATAGATTACCTCTTCCAATTCAACAATATTCTTGCAATATTTGTAGCATGACGACTGACAGCGTTTAGTAAACCTATCAACTCAAGATGAACTTCGGAACTTGTAGCAGATTTAAGGTTTTGTTCAATCAAACGTGAATAATGATGCTTTTCAAATTCTTCTGCCAGTTGAGCATATTTTTTAAATTTTTGCTTTACATGTTCTGCTTTTTCGAGATTTACATCACTAAATACTTCCATGGCACGGCTAATTTGCTTAACGGCTTTTTCCTGTATTATTAATAACTCTGATTTCCCTTCTTCTGAAAACTCTGCATTACAGGCTAACCACTTAACAGCTTGATGACGGATGTTTGTATTAATTATATCCCCTATCATTTCCAATTCCTTGATTACATACATTATTTGAAATGCCTCACTAAGCTGGTGTTCATCAGAATTTTGTGAACTTACACTTACCAGATAAGAGTTTATTTTTTCTTTCAAGAAATCCGATTCACTTTCAATGTCCTGCCATTTTACTAATATATTCTCATCTCTTTCGGTAAAAGGCAGAAGCGACAAGCTGACAAGTTTTTTAATTTTGTTGCCCATTCTTTCGGTTTCTTTTTTTGCCATCCCCAAAGCAATAGCAGGCGAAGATGTCATTGCCGAATTGATATATTTCAGTTTATATGGTTCGGGTTTGGCTTTTGCAGGTATTAATTTTATAATCAGATTATTGAAAATATTTAAAAATGGAAGAATTAATATTGTAAGTCCTATACTGAAAACCATGTGAGCATTTGCAATTTGTCTGGGGACTGTTTCTGCCATCATTTCCATTGTAGTAATATTATGAGAAGGTTCCGGTGAAAAGGATTTCACTAATTGAGCATATTCAGGTATCCACCAAACAAATACTAATACACCTATCAACTTAAAGAAAGTATATGCAAAAGCAACTCTTTGTGCCTCCCTACCCGAATTTAAACTTGCAAGTATTGCAGTTATTCCTGTTCCTAAATTGGTTCCCAAAATCATCGGGATACAAGCTTCTATACTCAGAAAACCTTGTGAAGCCATAGTTATCAATATTCCAATAAATGCAGCACTACTATGTATCAGGGCAGTAAAAACAAATCCTGCCAGTATTCCAATCCATGGATTCTCAAATGAAATTAAGATATCAATAAAATGCTGATTATTTCTTAGCGGATACATAGCTTCGGACATAATATACATACCAAGGAAAAGCATACCACAGCCCAGCACAGCCTTTCCTACATTGTTCAGTTTTGATTTTTTCGAAAAAATCATCAATCCAAAACCCAGAGCAACAATCAATAGAGAATAATCAGTAATTCTTAATGCAATCAATTGAGCTGTAACAGTTGTTCCTATACCTGCACCCAATAACATTCCTAAAGTCTGAGTAAAACTCATTATGCCGGCTTCAACAAATCCGACTAACATTACGCTGGTTGCAGTCGAACTTTGCGATAGAACTGTTAGAATTATCCCTGCTATTAAAGCCAGAAATCTGTTGGAAGTGTATTTTGAGATTATGCTTCGCATTTTATTTCCCGCAACTGCCTGCATCCCTTTACTGAGAATATCCATGGCATAAAGAAATAGTGCCAACCCTCCGACAAGACCAATAATCATAAATACAAACCATGATTTTTTCCTACCGCTAATTTGATATACTAATGTGTTGGAGTCATTGTCAGAATTTGAACAAACCATTATTTGATATACTCCATCCTTATTGCCAACGAGGAAATAGTTTTCGGCAATGCCCAAAGAATCAGTTTTTACCAACTTCTTATCAATTCTAAAGTCTTCTGCGTTTTTAGGATTACAAATTACTGTAAATACTAGCTCGTAATCTCTAAGTGGAGTACCTTCTTCATCACACACTAAAACCCGTATAGGATTTTCGGTTATCTTTCCTACAGTTTGTATTTGATTGTCGCCGGAATATTCATATATACTTGATGACTGAGGTTTGCTCAATACAACACAGTAACCGGATATGCCGATTAGTAAAAATGCAATGAATACAATAATACTTCGTATTTTCATATAAAACATTTATTGCAAAAATATGCAGATTATTGGAATGTGAATTATTTATGTTAGATAAAATAGAAATAATTATTTAATCATCCACAATTAAACCATCATCAAAAACATAAAAACAAATGGTAAAAAATTCTGAAATTCTTATTTACTTTGCAAAAACAAAACTATAAAAGCAATGAAGCAGATTATTGAATGTGTTCCCAATTTCAGTGAAGGACGCGACATGTCCATAATAAAACAAATTACTGATGTTATCGAAGCTTGTGATGGAATAAAACTTTTAAATGTTGATCCGGGTGCTGCAACTAATCGTACTGTTGTTACATTTGTCGGTTCGCCAGATGAAGTTTGCAACGCTGCTTTTTTAGCTGTTAAGAAAGCTTCCGAAATTATTGATATGAGCAAGCATAAAGGAACCCATCCTCGTTTCGGTGCTACTGATGTATGTCCTTTGATACCTGTTTCGAACATCACTATGGATGAAACTGTAGAATTTGCAAGAAAACTCGCAGTAAGAATAGGCAAAGAACTAAATATCCCTGTTTATTGTTACGAAAATGCAGCTTTTAAACCTGTACGTAAAAATCTTGCAAACTGTCGCAGCGGAGAATATGAGGGATTATCAAAGAAAATCACTACACAGGAGTGGAAACCTGATTTTGGTCCTTCAGTGTGGGATACACATACTGCAAGAACAGGAGCTTCTGCTGTTGGTGCTCGCAATTTCCTTGTCGCTTATAATGTAAACTTAAATACTACTTCGGTCAACAAAGCAAATTCAATAGCTTATGATGTACGCGAAAAAGGTCGTGTTAAACGCGAAGGTCATCCGGTTACCGGTAAACCAGTATTGGACGAAAACGGCAATCGGGTTTTTAGCCCGGGATTGTTAAAATCTGTGAAAGCTATTGGATGGTACATAGAAGAATATGGAGTTGCTCAGATTTCAATGAATCTTACTAATATTGATATTACTCCTGTTCATATAGCTTTTGATACAGTATGCGAACGTGCTGCTGCTAATGGAGTTCGGGTAACAGGTTCGGAATTGGTTGGAGTAATGCCTTTAAAGTCAATTCTTGATGCAGGTAAATACTTTTTAAAGAAACAAGGTCGTTCAACTGGAATAGCAGATAGTGAAATTATTAAGATTGCTGTAAAATCGCTTGGTTTAGATGAATTAAAACCTTTCGATCCGAAGAAAAACATTATCGAATATATGCTTGAAGAAAACACAGGCCAAAGGCTTATAGATATGGATCTTGTAAAATTTTGCCATACTACAGCATCAGAAGCTCCTGCTCCGGGTGGAGGCTCTATTTCAGCATATATGGGTGCTTTGGGAGCAGCCTTGGGTACAATGGTCGCAAATCTAACAGCAAACAAATACAGACACGAGGAAAAATGGGAAACATACAGCGATTGGGCAGAAAAAGGCAAACATTATCATGACTTGCTGCTAAAAATGGTGGATGAAGACACAAATGCATTTAACAAAATCATGGATGCTTTTAGTTTGCCGAAAGGAAACGATGAAGAAAAAACTGCTCGATCAAAGGCAATTCAGGATGCAACAAAATATGCCATAGAAATTCCACTTCAGACGATGAAGCTTTGCTGTGATAGCATGGAAGTAATGCTCGAAATGGCAAAACACGGACTTGAAGCATCGTTAAGTGATGCCGGTGTTGGTGCTCTCGCAGCTCGTGCAGGCGTTCAGGGAGCATTTCTTAATGTGAAGATTAATACAGGTAGCTATAAAGATAAAGTTTTTGTGGAAAAAGTTTTAAAGGAAGGTGCAGAAATAGATAAGAAAGCACTTGCAATCGAAACAGAAGTCATGGCTTTAGTCAATTCAAAAATTAAGTAATAAATAAAACTATTAAGACTTAGTTGAACAAGTTCAAAGTCGGATATAAAAGGAATTGTTTCAATTTTAGTTAAAGAACTAAATTATCCATTTATTAAATTCTTGATGTATCTTTGTAATGACATTACAATTTATGGAAATAATTGATAGAGAGATTAGTTGGTTACATTTCAACAGCCGTTTGCTTCAGGAAGCTGCAAATCCTGATGTTCCACTACTCGAAAGATTAAGATTTTTAGGAATCTATTCAAATAATTTGGACGAGTTCTATCGAGTTAGAGTTGCTTCAATAAATCGTTTGATTGAGTTTAACAAAAAAAATTATCCGGAAAAAACAGAAGAATCAGAAAAATTGCATACCGAAATTTACAGTTATATAAAAAAGAGACAAATTGAGTTTACCAAAATCAAAGATGATATCTTCGATTCACTCAGAGATCATGGAGTTTTTGTAATAGATGAAAAACAGCTTGATGAAGAACAGCAAAATTATATTCGAAGTTATTTTCACTCCCAGATACTTCCTGGATTATTAACAATAAGACTCAGTAAAAATACCGATTTGAGCAGTTTGAGTGATGGAGCAATATATCTTGGAATTATACTCAGAAAACATGAGAATCATAAAAAGGACTATGCACTTATACAAATACCCACAAACAGGAATCCGCGATTTGTTGAATTGCCAAATACTAATACCTTAAAAACTATCATCAGACTGGATGACATAATAAGATTCTGCCTTGAAGATATTTTCGGAGCATTTAATTATTGTAATTTTCAGGCATATACTTTAAAAATTACCCGTGATGCTGAAATTGATCTCTACGGCAATGTGTCGAGAAGTTTTATTGATATAATTGCTGATAGTGTCAAAAAGAGAAAAACCGGGACACCTGTAAGGGTCATTTATGATAAAGATATGCCTGCTGAGATGGTAGAAATTCTTGTTCACTGTTTCAAAATAAAAGATCGAGATAATCTTATCAGAGGCGAAAGATATCATAATTCGAAAGATTATATGAATTTCCCTGCCAATGAAGGAAAATTATTCTTATACGAACCTATAATTCCAATACCTCATAAGCACATTGACAAAAAATCCACAATTCTGTCTTCAGTAAAACAAAAAGATATTCTCCTGCATTACCCTTACAATTCTTTCAATTACATAATAAATATGTTGCGGGAAGCATCTATTGACCCAAAAGTCAGATCCATTAAAATCACACTATATCGTTTGGCATCAGATTCAAAAATAATTTCTGCATTGATAAATGCAGCTAATAATGGTAAGTCTGTAACTGCATTCCTGGAATTAAAAGCCCGATTTGATGAAGAACAAAACATTTACTGGACAAACAGATTAGAAGAAGCAGGTGTTAAAATAATTAAAACAATTCCCGGGATAAAAGTCCATGCTAAAATGATATTAATCAGAGCAAAAGAAAAAGGGAAAAGTATCTATTACGCAAATATAAGCAGTGGAAATTTTAACGAAAGAACAGCCCGGACATATAGTGATATTTCACTCTTAACAGCAGACCAAAGAATATGTCTGGAAGTTGGGAAAGTGTTTTATCTTATCGAATCGGCATATCAAATTATCAGTTTTGATCATCTGCTGGTTTCACCGCTTTACACACGTACAAAACTAGCAGGACTTATCGAGAATGAAATACATAATGCCCGAAAAGGTTTAGATGCATGGATGGATATTAAAGTAAACAGCCTGACTGATCCAACTATTATTGATAAACTGAAAGAAGCTGCCGAAAATGGAGTGAAAATCAGATTAAGTGTGAGGGCATCTTGTAGCCTTATTCCTGTACATAATAAAAATATTACTGCTATAGGAATTGTTGACAGACTTCTCGAACATTCAAGAGTATTTGTTTTTTGTAACGCCGGAGATAATCTTTATTTTATCGGATCCTCTGATATTATGATAAGAAATCTCGATACAAGAATCGAAGTAACTACCCCCATTTATGATAAAGAATTGCAAAAAGAACTCCGAGACATTCTTGATATTCAGTTTCGAGACAATATTACCTCAAGAGACTGGAGCAGTAAAGAAAAAAATACTATTGCTATTGGCGGAGAAGAACAGATAAGAACACAATATGAAGTTAATAAGTATATAAAAAATATAAATAATTAAAGATGATATTTGCGTCAGTTGACATAGGCTCTAATGCGGGGAGATTGCTAATTTCACACGTTTTTGAAAAAAATAATCAGATATTTGCGAGTAAAATAGCTCTGGTCAGAGTTCCTTTACGTTTAGGGATAGAAGTTTTCGAGAATGGTTTTATATCGGAAGAAAAGATAGATATGCTAATAAAAACCTTCAAGGCTTATGAACTTATAAGAGAAATATACAAACCAGTAGATTTTATTGCCTGTGCTACTGCTGCTCTCAGAGAAGCAAGTAACCGTGATGAAGTTTTAAAACTGATAAAGAAAGAAACAGGCGTTGATCTAAAAGTAATTGACGGACTTGAAGAAGCCGAAATCGTTTCTCATGCAAATAATATATATATAAATAGAAAATATGAACATACAATGTATGTTGACGTTGGTGGAGGAAGCACGGAAATCTCATACTTTAAAAAAGACAAATTCATCGCTTCGGATTCATTCCAAATAGGGACAATTAAATACTTATTCGATCATGTATATGCAGCAGATTGGGATAAACTGAAAAACTGGCTCCAAACAATTCGCAATCCAAAAGATAAGGTCAATTGTATTTGCTCTGGTGGTAATATTAGTAAACTTACAAGTTTGTTCGGTGAAAAAGATAATACCATAACCCGATCTCAGATAAAATATGCTGTCGGAGAATTGGAAAAACACTCCTACGAAGAAAGAATAGAGCATTTTACTCTCAGACCAGACCGTGCAGATGTTATTATCCCCGCTGCCAAAATTTTTAATAACATAATGAAATGGGGAAATATAGATTATTTGATCGCTCCCCAAATTGGTTTGGTTGATGGACTGGCAATTGAGCTTTATAAAAAATGGAAATTAAGTGATCCAAATAGTTAATTTACACCTTTTTTAACAATTCCCAAAACCCTATCATTGACAGAAATCTCATATCTGTAATTAAACAAATATTTATATAATATTTGTAGTATTATTCAATTATAATATATAATTTTGTTTTAATAACTTAAAATTAGTCAAAATGGTATTAGTAAATTCAAAAAAAGCAGCAACAAAAGCATTTAAAAAGCTTTTAAAAGATGGCGAAGAAGTTACAGCAGTTGGAATATCCGGTGGCTTTTCGCAACTGATTATTGGTACAACTTCAAATAATAGAATTATTGTAGCTCCCTGCAATATGTTCAGCTCTACACCAAAGACTCCGATTATTGATGTGACGTTAAACGAAGTTAAGCAGATTGACTTTTTATGTTCTACTGTTTATGGTTATCTTATAATAGAAGCCTCTGGAATTAAAAAAGTTATTAAAGTAGGATCAAGTATTTTGTTTGATGTTATCGAAGAATGCGCCAATATGTATCGTTTTGTTACCGAACACAATCCTTCGTCAATACCGTCATATCTCGAAGGTGAAACTCCTGAGCTGATGTTCAAAATCAAAAATGGGGTTTTAAAAATGACACAAAAATCAATATTTATGTTAGACCCCGGAAAAGATTATATGAACATTAGTGTCAAAGAAAAAATCAATATCATGGATTTGAAATATGTTGATACTTACCCCGGTAAAGGTATTGGTGAAAAATATTTCTTAATTCTCAAAACTGATAAGATAGATGAAATATTCACTGTTGGCGGAGTTCTGTCAAATATGGCCAACTATTTACCACAGCAGGAAGCCATGTCAGATTCAGCAGCAGATATTGTCTTTAAGGAAATATTACGCCGTAATCCAATGGCCAGACCAAAATATATGGAATTTGACGAAACTCCTATTGTTACAATGCGTGTTGCTCATTCCCAGATTGGTGCGTTAGGTGGTGGTAATATTCTAAGGTTTACCGACAAAAAATTAATGGAACTGAAGAAAAAAGATAATGAACTTGTCGTGGATTATGCAATAAATATTGGTGATATTCAGAGAACCTTGCTTACAACTATTAGTTCAAATAACTCGGATACATATAAATTTGAAGTATTTACTACAAATAAAACTTATACTTATTTTGCTCCAGCAACATACACTTATGGTTATGAGTCATTTAAACTCATAGGGGAAACGCTGAATAAGAGATAATCCTATAAATAATAAATAACCAGAAATACTGCAAAATTGGGATTTGGTTTTTGTAATTTGGAATTTCAAAGAGGCTTTTCGCATGTTCGTCTGTTCATCTGTTCGTACTAACAGTAAAAAAACCTTAGCCTTATATAATCATGCTTCAAATTTCTCTCAAAACGTCAGCCTATACAAAAACATTGGGTAAAATCCTTGTTGGTAAGAATAATACACTTCTTTTGTTTCAGAGTTGAAATTCTGATTATAGATATTTTCGTGGTCAGTTAGATTTTGAAGGTCAATTGCCCATTCCTGCGTAACTCTTTTCATATTTACTTTAAGACTAATTCTTAAATCTGTGCGGAAATAAGGATCTGTTTTAGTCGCAAAAGCATTATCAAAATCGTAAACTC
>DAOOPK010000104.1:0-9617 GCA_035388205.1 Bacteroidales bacterium | reverse complement strand
TTGCTTCATCAACATTTTCATAATCGGGATCAGATTTAATTTCTGAGTAATATTCTGTTCTTATTTTCCGGTTTTTAATTTCAAGTGTAAGTTGCTCGAAAATCTGCATTTTTCTTACAGCAGGATCACAAACAAAAAATACTGAATTAATTTTAAGTTTAACGAGTTCCTCTATGACATGATTTAAGCTTTTATTACCGAATATTATTTTTGGTATTGTCTGAAAAACAAAATTATTCATAATTTAATTGTCGTTTTGTAGGATAAAATATCAAATTAAAATAATAAATTTGAATTGTTCGAAAGTTAGAAAATAAAATAAATATATTGCAAAAAATTAAAATTAACTTTGCAGCAATAAAAGATATAGAATGAAAAGAAGTATAATTATTTTAATTGTAGTATTTTTCTCCTCATTAATTCATGCACAGGAGAAAGATTCCATAACTGTTGGAAATCCGGTAATTCCGGTTATTACTCTGACGGATACAGAGTTGGATGGAGATAATCAAACTCAGGATATTTCAGGTCTATTGCAATCTTCGCAGGATATTTTTACAAATACCGCAGGATATACATTTGGTCAGGCAAGGTTCAGAATCAGAGGTTACGATAACCAAAATTCTACGGTTCTTATGAACGGAATTTATGTTAATGATGCTGAAACCGGTAGTGCATATTACAGTAATTGGGGAGGATTAAATGATGCTACCAGAAATAAAGTAAACAATTCCGGGCTGGATTTTTCGGATTACACTTTCGGAGGATTAGGAGGAGTAACAAATATTATTACCAGAGCTTCAGAATATCGCACAGGTTCGAGTATTTCATATTCTTTGGCAAATAAGAACTACAGAAACAGAGTTATGGTAACTCACGCCACAGGTATGTCTGAAAATGGATGGGCATTTGTTTTTTCGGCATCTTCTAGATGGGCTCAAGAGGGATATATCCCGGGAACATTTTATGAGGCTTATGCATATTTCTTGGCTGCGGAAAAGAAAATAAACGAAAAACACAGTCTTAATCTTACTGTTTTCGGTGCTCCTACAAGAAGTGGAAGATCAGGTGTAGCAACCTTAGAAGCTTATGAGTTATCAGGAGATCATTTTTATAATCCCAATTGGGGTTATCAGAATGGAGTGATAAGAAATGCAAGAGTTGGGACCTATCATCAGCCCAGAGGAATTTTATCTCATTATTGGCAGTTTGATGAAAGTACGAAGTTAGTAACATCTATGTCATATATGTTCGGAAGAGGTGGAACAACTGCTTTGAATTGGTATGATGCTGCCGATCCGAGACCTGATTATTATAGGAATTTTCCAAGCTACTACGAAGAAGGAGAATATATGTTTGATTATCTGACAGAAATGTGGCAAACAGATGAAGCTTTTAGACAATTGGATTGGGACGCTTTTTATGATGCAAATCGTAAAAATTTATATACTGTTGTTGATGAAAGCGGTATTGATGGCAATAATGTTACCGGTAACAGAGCTAAGTTTATGGTCGAAGAAAGAAGAAATGATATAAATCGTTTTGATTTCTCTTCAGTATTTACAAAAGAGCTAAATGAAAAATCCACATTCATAGGAGGCCTGACATACTTATCGAGTAAAACTCATAATTATAAATTGGTTGACGATCTGTTAGGTTCAGATTGGTGGCTTGATATTGATCAGTTTGCAGAAAGAGATTTTCATGATGAATACACTATGCAGAATGATCTTGAAACACCGGATAAAGTCGTTTATGAAGGGGATATATTCGGGTATGATTATATTTCTAATATTAATAAAGCAGATATCTTCGGACAAGTTGAGTATAAACTTGCAAAGATTGATTTCTTTGGAGGTGTAGATTTGTCATATACTGAATTTTGGCGTACAGGAAATATGCAAAATGGTAAATTTCCATTGAATTCAAAAGGCAATTCTTTTAAGGAGAAGTTTTATAATTATGCAGCTAAAGCAGGCTTGGTATATAAAATAACAGGAAGAAATTTTGTATTGCTAAATATGGCATATCTTACAAGAGCTCCTTATTTCAGAGATTCATATATCTCTCCAAGAACAAGAGATCATGTTATTGACAACCTTGTTAGTGAACAGATTATGTCAGGAGATATTAGCTATTATTATAGGGCACCAAAGTTTCAAGCAAAAATTACTGGCTTTTATACCGAATTCAACAATGGAATAGAAAACAACAGTTTCTATCATGATGAATTACGAACATTTGTAAATTATATCATGACTGATGTTGACAAACTGCATTATGGTGGGGAACTGGGAATTGAGGCAAAGATTTCGCCAACTATCACAATGACTGCTGCAACCGGTTATGGCAAGTATTTATACAATAACAGACCAAATGTTACAATTGCTCAAGATAACAGCTCAGAAGTCTTAGCAGAAAATAGAACAGTATATATCCAGAATTATCATCTGGGTGGTATGCCCGAGTTTGCTGCTTCTGTTGGTGGTAAATATAATGCTCCAAAATACTGGTTTGTAGGTATCAATGCCAATTATTTTGGCGAAAGTTATGTAACAATAAACCCCGAAAGACGTACAGAAGAGACTTTTGATATTTATGTTACAGACGACCCACAGATTGATTTTATTCTCGAACAGGAAAAACTCGATCCGGGTTTTACATTTGATATCTGGGGCGGCAAATCGTGGAAAATAAAAAGCAAATACAATGTGGGATTTACCTTGAGTGTAAATAATATCTTAAATAATACCGATTTAATTACTAACGGATTTGAACAATTCAGGTTTGACAAAACAGATATTGACAAATTCCCGAACAAGTACTACTATATGTACGGTAGATCGTATTTCTTAAATGTATATTTTAGATTTTAAATATGAACAATATGAATAAAACGAGAATAATAATTTTATCAGCTTTTGTTACGACAATGATATTTGTTGCTGCATGTGAAAAGGAACTGGATGTGCCGCCTATTAAAAGCGTGGATCCGGACAAAATATTGCAGATCAAAGATATCTATCAGATACAGCTTGACAGTGGCGACAATTATATTTTTACTGATGATTATATGCTATTTGCAACAGTTGTTATGGATGATGCAACAGGAAATATCTATAAAGAAGCCTATTTGCAGGATACCACAGGTGGAATAAATCTATATAAACTAAGTGATGCAGAAGCACTGAAAACAGGAGATTCTGTAAGAATAAATCTTAATGGAGTTCAGATAAAAAACTACAGTGGAAAAATGGAATTGATCTTCGACAGTATTCTTGATTTTGGTAAAAGCATGGTGGTACAAAAATCCAATGTTCCTATCGATCCCTTTGTTATTACAGTCGAGGATTTATTTACAGGAATTTATGATTGTGAACTTGTTACAATTACTGGAGTACAGTTTGTTGCTGCCGACACATTAAAAACATACGCTACACTTGGAGGATCTTCATCACAAAATCGAACTCTTGAAGATTGTAACGGAAATACAGTTATTGTAAGAAGCAGTGATTATGCCGATTTTGCAGGAGATACTTTGCCTTCAGGTATGGGAAGTATTACAGGAATAGCAACTAAATATGTATATACTGGAGGCGATATTGTATGGCAATTGATAGTAAGAACTCCCGATGAGGTTTTACTTGATGGTCCTCGTTGTGGTACAAAATAATTTATGAAATTTATAAGTATTATATAATGAAAAAAATGAGAATTAAATTGGTTTTGGCAGTTCTGACAATACAACTTGTTGCGTTTTATGGATGTATTCACGACAATTTCGAAGAACCACCATTAAATGTAATTCCTGAGGGTACTTATCTGAATCTCGATCAAATCTATCAGATTTATAATGATAGCGTTTTAAATCTAGGCAATCAAAGTTATAAATTTACTGAAGATTATTCTGTTACAGCAGTAGTTGTTATGGACGACAAATCAGGAAATATTTATAAATCAGCCTATATTCAAGATGGAACAAAGGGTATTAATTTGCATTTAATGTCATCGGGCGGATTATATGAAGGTGATTCCGTTCGTGTATATCTTAAGGGCTTAGTCCTAAGCGAGTACGCAGGAATGATGCAACTTGATTCTGTTGATGTTGACAAAAATATTATTAAAATAGCTACTCTACGTGATATTACTCCCGAAACAGTAACTATTGATCAGATTTTCACAGGTCAGTATTTGGCAAAAGTTGTTTATCTCGAAAATGTTCAGTTCTCTGACGAAGATTTGGGGACCACTTATGCCGTTGGAGCTCCAAGTTATATTACTATGAATAAAACTCTTGTTGATGAAAACGGTCAGGAAATTATTGTTCGTAACAGTGGTTATGCAAGTTTTGCCGAACATACCATTCCAGAAGGCAGAGGTTCAATAATTGCAGTTGTAGGTAAGTACAACGAAGATTGGCAATTGCTTTTAAGAAGTGAGTATGAGATTAATTTTGATAAGAAAAGGTTTGGAGATGTTGACACTCTACTATTCGAAAATTTTCAATCTGTGGTCAATGCTCAAGCTATTACACTGGCGGGCTGGGATAATATTTTTACCACAGGATCATTGCAATGGATGGGATTTAATAATGGCGAAGACGCAGCTTATGCAAAAATTGAAGGAACAGGAACCGCTTCTACTACATATTTGATCTTACCACAACAACAGATGAATAACTATTTTTTAAGTTTTCAAACTCGTGCAGGTAATTTACAAAATGCAGTTTTAGAAATTGTTGTTTCTTCCGATTATGACGGTACTTCAAGTCCTGATGACTTTACATGGGAAGTTGTTCCTGCTACTTTTGCTACATCTCCCGCTTCCGGTTATGGCTCATGGACAGAATCAGGACAGGTTGACTTGAGTTCTTATAACGGGAATGCTTATATTGCTTTTAGATATAGTGCAGAAGCTGGACAAAAAGGAGTATTCTTACTCGATGACATTTTGTTATTTAAAGAATAATAATTACAGGGCAGTTTTGTCCGTTTAAAAATATGAAAATCAAAGGAGTTCTGCTTATAATTGCGGCTTTGTTTGTATTTGCAAACTTACCTTTGTATTCTCAGAGTATTGAAAAAGAACTTGAAGAGTTAAATGAAGAAATTAATATCCTAAATAGACGCAGGGACAGTATTCAGGAAATTGTAGAGCTATTAAAACTTGATCAGCTAAAGTCACAGCTTATAGAAAAAGGAATTCCCAAACTTAAAGATGGAGAAGAATTGATTTGTCATTCGGCATTTTGTTTGGTCTATGACGAAGAACATGAGATGGCAAAGTGGACAGCTCATATAATTTCGCATGAAATTGCAACAGGAGGAATAAACAGAACTAATGATTTTCGTATAGACAGCCTTATCAAAACAGGTTCTTCCGAAGAAGCTGACTTTTTCTTACAAGAAGAACAATTTGACGGAACAATTAAATATGAGGGTTTCGGATACGACAGAGGTCATTTGGCTCCTTCTGCTGATTTTAGGTGGTCGGCTATTGCCTTGTCCGAATCATATTTTTATTCAAACATGACTCCACAACTGCCAGACTTCAATCGAGAGCTATGGGCAGATATCGAAAGTTTTGCGAGAGAATATGTTTATAATAATCCCGGAATAGACATTTTTGTTGTCACAGCACCAGTATTGACAGATGATTTACCAAAACAGGAAAAAAGTTTAAACAAAATATCTATTCCTGAATATCATTATAAAATTTTAGTGGATTTTCAAAACAAAAAAGGAATTGCCTTTTTAGTCTCCCAGAAAAACCTTGATTATCCAATAGAATCTTATGTCGTTAGTATTGATTCAGTAGAAAAAATTACTGGAATAAATTATTATCCGACACTTACTAATGATGAGGAAAAACTAATCGAATCCTCAGCAGATATTTCTTTATGGCGTACAGGAACGAAAAAGAATGATGTGGCTCCATTAAAAAAATCAGATTTACCCAAAGATTGTTATAATACTGTTGAAGCAAAACAGTTTTATGATTATCCTCAAGATGTCACTATTTGTGGGACAGTTGTCAGCACACACAAATCAAAAAAAGGACATATTTTCATCAATTTGGATAAGGGATTCCCTCATCAGATCTTTACTGCGACAATTTGGAAATCAAATGTTATAAATTTTAGTTACGAGCCCGAAAAGTTCTTACTTAATAAAAAAGTTTGCATAAAAGGGAAAGTAAAAGACTACGAAGGCACACCATCAACATACCCTGAAAACGAAAAAGCAATAAAGGTTTTGGAGTAAAAGGGGAAAACAAACTGTCCACTTTTAAGCGAGTCAGTTGGGAAACTCTGCCATCAAAACAGGCTTGGCATTATCTCAATTTTGCATCAGTTGATTAATAAAGCCTGGGGCAGTTGAATCGTAAGGGATAAGAGAAAAAAATAGACATAAAAATTTCCACTGAAGATTGACAATTACATAATTTAACAGTATATTTGTAAAAAAAGTAATTTTATATAAAATGGCAACATATACAATTGATATTGACGAGAATTCGAAAGCTGGCAAAAAACTTTTAGATTTTTTAAAAAGTCTTAGCGATGTAGTTAGTATAAAACCGCAAAAATTAAGCTCGTTAGATGAAGCAATTGAGGAAATGGAAACGGGGAAAACTACTAAATGCAAGGATTATAACGATTATTTAAAAAAGTCAAAATAGATGTATTCTATCGAATTTACAAATAAGTATCTATCTGACCTAAAACTTGCAAGAAAAAGAAAACTTGATGAATCCGAATTAAATATTGTTATTGAAAAACTTTCATCTGGAGATGAGCCTCTTCCAATAAAATATAAAGATCACAATCTATCTGGGAATTACTCATCTTATCGCGAATGCCACATTCAACCTGATTGGCTTCTGATTTAAAAAAGAGAAAATTTTAAGAATATTAAAATTATATAGAACCGGCTCACATTCCGATTTGTTCTAAAATTAGTAACCCACAGATTCCATAACATAGTTGCACACTTACCCTATCTCCACAACAATCGGACAATGATCCGACATATTAATTTCGCTTAAAATTGTTGCATTTTTAAGTTTATCTTTTAAAGCATTCGAAACCATATGATAATCAATTCTCCAGCCCAAATTTTTAGCTCTTGCTCCTGCGCGATAACTCCACCACGAGTACTTGTCTTTACTTTGGTCAAATACTCTAAAAGAATCAACAAAACCGCTTGCAAGAAATTGTGTAACCCATTCACGTTCTTCGGGTAAAAAGCCAGAAACCCCCTTTTTATTTTGAGGATTGCTGATATCAATTTCTTTGTGACAAATATTGTAGTCCCCTGATAGAATAATATTAGGTCTTTCTTTCTTAAGATTATCAATATAATTCTGAATAGCACTCAGATAAGCCATTTTTACCTCTTGTCTTACATCGCCCATTGTTCCTGATGGAAAATAAGAATTTATCTGTGTTAAATCACCGAAATCAAGTCGGAGAAATCTACCTTCTTTATCAAATTCAGGAATACCGATTCCTGGTTTAACAAAGTTAGGTTCAGATTTTGAAAAAATTGCAACACCGCTATAACCAGGTTTTTGAGCAGAATTTATATATGAGTGATAGCCCAGTTCACGAAATTTGAACAAATCAATCTGGTCGGGCATTGCTTTTATTTCCTGAACACATAAAATATCAGGACTTTCATTTTCCAACCACTCATACAAACCTTTATTTATGGCAGACCGAATACCATTAAGGTTAAAACTTATTATTTTCATCTTTTGTATTTAGTGTTATTACCGAAAAACTTATTTTAAAACTATTTTATGTGTAATTACAGAATTTATGTAATACAGTCTGATAAAATAGGTACCCGGTGCAAACGTATCAATATTTAAACTAGTTTGTAATGTCGTCGGTTTTTGATTAGAAACAACTTCTCCTAAAGAATTTAATAATTCAATATTTTGAGGAGTTTCGTTCTCAAATTCCATGTAGATAATATCAGAAGCAGGATTTGGATATATTCTGCAACTTGTAGTTTCCGAAATTATAATATTTACAAAATCTACAACAATATGTTCATTGTCCTGACAATTTGCAAGGCTTTCGGTAACACTGATATAATAATCTCCTGGCAAAAGACCTGTAAGTTCTAATGAAGTTTCTTCAGTATCATGTGCCCATTCGATAACATAGGGTTCCTGACCGCCTGTTACGGTTACAGTAATTGCTCCGTCAGCTACAAATTCACCTGTAGCAGAAGTTACTTCATAATTGATATCAGGTGTTTCTCCTATTATAATATAATCCTCATATTCGGCAGTATTGTCTCCATATTCATTTTCTGAAACAAGGCTTACAGTATATGTTCCCGGATTTGTATATTCGTGAACAGGGTTTTGTTCAGTGGAAACTCCGCCATCACCAAAGTCCCATGCCCAGCTTGTAGGAGTATTCGAACTTTGATCTGCAAATGTAACAGTAAGATTATCGCAAGCCTCGGTTACATCTGCCGTAAAGCTTGCAACAGGAGCAATCCCATCCGTATTAACCGTAATCCAATCTACGTCTATGCAGCTATTATTATCCGTAACAGTTATTGTGTAATTACCACCGCTTAGTCCGGTAATTGTATATGTAGTCGAAGATGTAACATCATCTCCGGTCATCCAAGAGATAAAATAATCAGGCGTTCCACCTGTAATTTCAACAGTAATGCTTCCATCATTTGCTCCTGGTTCGGATTCGTTTGTTGAACTTAATGAAAATGTAAGTGCAGGATAGATAGTTACATCTATTTCGTCAGATGCTGTACATCCGTAACTATCTTCCACAACTACGGTATATGTTCCTGATTCAGTAACCTCGTAAGTCTGATCTCCTGGAGTTTCATTCCATTCGTATGACACATATCCTTCTCCGGCATCAAGACTAACAGTACCTCCACATTCATATATATCATCCCCTAAATCTACAGGATCAGCAGTATTTATTGTAATAGTAAAGCTGTTTTCGGCAGTACAATTAGGAGAAGTCCCTGTTTCCCCATAAACGTATATTGTTTGATTGCTTGTAATTGTTGTACCGGTAGCAATAGGATTTAGTCCACCAGTTTCTGCAAAATACTCTCCGTTTGTTAATGCGGGTAGAATATATTCGTCACAGGCAATTACGTCTTCAGGATCGTCAATTACAGGCATATCAATAATTGTAACTGTAAAGCTATTTTCATCTGTACAATTTGGAACAGTTCCTGTTTCGGCATATACAAATATTGTCTGAGTTGTTGGAATTTCTGTTCCTTCGGCAATTAAACCAATACCACCGCTTGTTGTAAAATAATCACCATTTGTTAATGCCGGTAATATATATGAACCACATGCAGTTACATCTTCAGGATCATCGGCAACAGGGATTTCAAAAATAGATACACTTGCAGAGCCTTCGTCACCCCAGCAGTCATCGGTAGAATAAGCCCGGAAATAATAAGTTCCTGAAGTTGAAACAGTTTCGGAAGTACTTGGATTTGCAGTACTTACTCCACTAGTATTTGTATTTTGCCAGTAAATAGTTCCATCACCACTATTGTCAGCAGTTAAAGTCATTGAACCACCACATTGGGAACCGCCTCCGGAAA
>DAOOPK010000103.1:0-9630 GCA_035388205.1 Bacteroidales bacterium | reverse complement strand
GGATGAAAATCATTTAATCCAGCCCAGTACTTTGCCATAAGCACTTTCTTACAACGCAGGTCTATTTCCTCCTGAGTTATTAAACCTTCGGCGATCGCAGATTTTATATCATTTATTACCAATTGTACATCATTGGGAAACAACAAAATATCATTACCGGCTAATAATGCTTTAACATCAGATTCTCCTGGTTTAAAATAATTTGTTATCCCACCCATATTCAATGCATCGGTAAAAATCAGACCTTTAAAAGCCATTTCCTGCTTTAATAGTTTTGTCACTGCTTTAGGAGATAATGTGGCAGGTGTATTTATACTTTTATCAATAGCCGGAACATATAAATGTCCCACCATAATTCCGCTGATTCCCTTTTTGATTAAGTATCTGAAAGGAAATAGTTCAATCGAATCAAGACGCTCAAAATCATGGTTTATGACAGGCAATGATATATGCGAATCAATATCAGTATCACCATGTCCTGGAAAATGCTTTCCTGTTGCAAGCACCCCATTGTCCTGCATGCCTTTCATATATTGATATGATTTTTGTGCAACATTGAATTTATCTTCACCAAATGATCTCTCGTTAATAACAGGATTGTCAGGATTATTATTGACATCACAAACCGGAGCGAAATTGACATGAACTCCAACTCTTTTTAACTGCCTTGCAAACTCAATTCCCATTTCATAAATAAGCCTGTCATTTTGAATGGCACCCAACATCATCTGACGAGGGTATAAAACGGTACTGTCCAACCTCATACTGACTGACCATTCTGCATCCATCGAAATCAACAATGGAACTTTACTGATACTCTGATACTTGTTTATAAGTGTAACTTGTCTATAAGGACTTCCTTGCATAAAAATAAGCCCACCGATTTTGTAATCCAGAATTAAATCAGTGATATATTTCTCGTGATCAATTGTTCTGTCTGAATATGCCTGAACCATTAATAGCTGGGCTATTCTTTCATCGGCATCAAGACTATTGAATACAGAATCTACCCAGACTGAATCAGCATTATAAAAAGGAGGGTCAATCGGTTGTGATGAATACTTATTTTCATTATCCTCAATCGCAATCCTAATATTAAATAAACTGAAAGCAAAAGTAAATATTAAAAACCCCGAAAAACGCCACATAATAGTTTTTTTACAAATTTTGCAATTAATAATCTAACTACAGATATAAAAAAAAAGTTTTTTTAACATTAAAACGTTAATTACGAATAATTAATTATATTTTTGATAAATCAAAATATATTATACACTTTTTGATTTATGAGTACAAATACTAATTCCCAAAATACTATTAATGAAGAATTAGAAAGATTAAGAAATGAGAACGCAGATCTAAAAGAGCGATTATCAAGGCTTAATCAACTTTTTCAGAGTACAACAATTGGTATCTACCGTACAAATCCTGAAGGAGAAGTTTTGCAAGCCAATAATCCTCTGATCAAGATGCTTGGCTATGAGTCATTAGAGGAAATGCAACAATACAATCTAGAAAACGACAAACTGATTTTATCATATAACCGAAGTATTTTTAAATCGAGGATTAATAATGAAGGAATAATTATCGGAAACGAAACTCAATGGTTAAAAAAGAATGGAGAAAGCATTCATATCAGAGAAAGTGCAAGAGCCATAAAAGATTCATCGGGAAGGGTTATTTTGTATGAAGGGACTGTCGAAGATATTACCGCACAAAAACAGAAAGAGATTGAACTTAAAGAAAGCGAAGAGAAATATCGTAAACTTGTCGAACTGCTTCCTAATGGAGTTATCATTCACAAAGACGGCAAAATAGTATATGTTAATGATGTTGTAGTAAAAACAGTAAAAGCAAAAAACAGAGAAAGCCTAGTTGGAAAAGACATCTTTCAGTACATTCGTAAGGATTATCATCATATTGTTCTAGAAAGGTTACAAAATATAATAGAGAACATATCTACTGCTGAATTACGTGAAGAAATCTACTTAACTGAAAGCGGGAAAGAAATTAATGTTGAAGCATGTACAGTTCCATTCGAAATGAAGGGAGGCACGTACTATTTAACCGTAGTAACAGATGTTACCGAAAAGAAGATAGCAGAAAAAGAATTAAGACTGTCAGAAATAACATATCGTGGGATGTTAAACAGTATTTCTGAAGCAATATTTATACAGGAAGAAGATGGTACTTTTGTTGATGTTAATCAGGCTGCTGAAAAATATTACAAATTCGAACATAATTATTTTATCGGGCGCTCTCCAATGCATCTTTCTGCTGATGAAAGGAACGATATGATTATCATTAATGAACAAATAAAAAAGGCATTTCACGGCAACCCTCAGGTTCTTGAATTCTGGGGTAAAAAATCAGACGGCACAGTATTCCCTACTGAAGTTAGTATGGTTTCGGGTCTGTATTTTGATAAAAAAGTCGTAATCGCTGTAGTCCGTGATATTACTGACAGAATGAATTACGAAAACCTTATTATAGAAAGTGAAAAAAAATACCGACAACTTATTGATTTCGCAGTTGGTGGAATTATGATGGGTTCTCCTGACGGAACTATCATAGAAGCAAATTCTCAAATGTGCAAATTGTTGGGTAGAAGCAGAAATGACATAATAGGTAAAAATATATCAGATGGATTCTTCACAAAAGCCAGTCTTGAAAAATCTCCATTAAGATATGATAAACTAAAACAAGGATTTCATATAATTAAAGAAAGAGAAATTAGTCGCCCGGATGGTTCAGTGATACCAATTGAAATGCATTCGAAGATGATGCCTGACTTCACTTACCAATCTATATACCATGACATTTCTGAACGAAAGAACACAGAAAAAATAATTTTAGAATCAAAAGAACTTGCTGAAAAACTCAATTCTGATAAAGAAGCGTTACTAAAGTCCATGCCTGATATGGTTTTTACTATAAATCATGAAGGAATTATAATAGATTTTTACTCAAATTCACATAATCTATTACTTATACCCCCGTCTGAGTTTTTAAATAAAAGTGTAAAACAAGTCTTACCACAAGAAATATCTCAAAAGATTGAACCCCGCATTATCAGTGTTCTCAAAACAAAAGAAATGGAAAGGTTCAGCTATGAGTTATTAATAGATAATATGGTAGCGCACTTTGACGCAAAAATGGTTTATATTAATCCTCAAACTGTCTTAGCTGTTGTTAGAGATATTACAGAAAGAATGATGTTGATTTCCGAACTGCAGAACGCTAAACTAAAAGCTGAAGAAAGTGACAGATTAAAATCCGCATTCCTTGCAAATATGAGCCATGAAATACGCACCCCGATGAATTCTATTCTTGGTTTTACTGATTTGTTAAAAGAAAATGAAACTGATAAAGATAAAAAAGAATATCTCGGTATTATCGAAAACAGTTGTAACCTACTTATGGGAATAATTAACGATATAATTGAAATATCGAAAATTGAAGCCGGAATTATTAAAATTTCAAAAGAACAAATTAATGTAAACCATTTGTTAAAAGCTATTCATAGTGAAATGTCAGCAGTGATTCCCAAAACAAGAAACATACAATTAACATTTTCAGAAAACAATCCCGTTGATAAAATCACAATATTCTCAGATACAATAAAGCTAAAGCAAATATTGACAAATCTAATAAATAATGCTTTAAAATTCACTGAAGAAGGTTATGTAGAAGTAGGTTTTTGTATAAAAAACAATGATATTGAGTTTTTTGTCAAAGATTCCGGCATAGGGATCAGTGAAAAAGACATCGAAATCATTTTTGACCGCTTTGTTCAGGTTAAAAACAAATTTTCATCTTCAAATGCAGGTTCTGGTCTTGGCCTGTCAATTTGTAAAGCTTATGCCGAAATGCTGGGTGGCGATATGTATGTAACATCTGAAATAAATCAAGGAAGTTGTTTTTTCTTGACATTACCTTTGATTTCACAATAATCTGAATAATCCTTTTTTTACTAATAATAGCAATCGTAAAAAACTGTATCTCCAGGAATACAATACACTTTGTTTTCTTTCACTTCAGATTCATCATCATGAATTGAAATTGTATAAATAGTTACAGTGTCATTTCCAACAGTCTTACACTGAAAGGATGTATCAACATAAGCTCCATAATAATACCTGAATTCTCCCGAACAACATTCGGTACAAAGTTCGTCAATTCCGATAATTTTTATCTTAAATTCATCATCTTCGGCATAAGGATTAATATTCAGTATTCTTACATCTAGAAATGATTCTCTTGCAAAATAACAATCAATACTATAATCAAAAGCATAGTCTTCTGGTTCAAATTCATAGTAATAATCATGAAAACCATCTTTTACGAATCTTAGTCTGAATTTTAAGTAAGAATCATTATCGCATTCCATATAATATTTTCCTGAAGCGTCAGTAGTTGTTTCAGCAATTTGTATATAAGCAGAATTTATACTAGTAGTTGTGACTTTTGATGCGTCAAGATATACATGAACGCCTTGAACAGCATCTTCAGTTGACATATCATACACAGTACCACAAAACGAATTATTGTTGTCCTCTTTACATGAATTAAAAAATACAGATGTAATAATGCTGATTATTACAAATCCAAACAACATTGAAAACTGATTTTTTTTCAAAATTCCACGATAAAACAATAAATAATTCAAATAAATATGTAATTTTAGCCAAAAATAACAAAAATTTATATATCATGAATATTTTAAGTAATTTGGAACCAAAAAATGTATGGCAATATTTTGAACAAATAACGCAAGTGCCAAGACCTTCAAAAAAAGAAGAAAAAATAATCGCTTTTCTTCTTGATTTTGCAAAAAAAAACAATCTTGAAGCTAAACGTGACAAGATTGGCAATGTTTTGATTAAAAAACCAGCAAGTCCAGGAATGGAAAACATAAAACCCGTATTATTACAAAGTCACATGGATATGGTCTGTGAAGCGAACAGGGATGTAAAGATAAACTTCGACAATGATCCAATAACTACGGTTATAGACGGTGAATGGGTAAAAGCACAAGGCACAACTCTTGGTGCTGATGACGGAATAGGTATGGCTGCTGAAATGGCAATTCTTACAGATAATTCTCTTAAACACGGACCTTTGGAATGTCTTTTTACAGTAGATGAAGAAACAGGTCTTACAGGAGCATTCGAGATACAACCAGGTTTTTTTAAATCAAAAATTTTACTAAATCTGGATTCAGAAGATGAAGGAGAAATTTTTATTGGTTGTGCCGGTGGTATTGATTCAGTTGCAACATTTGAATTTAAAAACGAGCCTGTTCCCACTAGTCACTCTGCTTTTAAAATTACTATAAACGGTTTAAAAGGTGGACATAGTGGAGATGAAATTCATAAAGGATATGGTAATTCAAACAAAATGGCAAACAGATTTTTGTTCAGTTTTACCGATAAATATGATGTCAGATTAGCAAATTTCGATGGCGGAAATAAAAGAAATGCTATTCCTCGTGAAGCAGAATTTGTTTTCACAATCGACAAAGATAAAATTAGTCTGATGAAGGAAGATTTCAACAATCTAAAAAAGGATATAGTAAACGAAATAAAATTGACAGAGCCAAATATAAATATCATTATAGAACCTGCTGCAAAATCCGAAATAGTTGTTGACAAACAAACACAGAAAAATATAACTTATGCTTTATACGCATGTCCTCACGGCGTTCATGCATGGAGTCCAGCGATTCCGGGATTTGTCGAAACATCAACAAATCTTGCATCAGTAAAATTTGAAGGTAATAAAATCATTGTCGTGACCAGTCAGCGAAGTTCAGTTAATTCGGGTAAGAAAGATATTAACTTAATGGTTAAAACTGTTTTCGAACTTGCCGGTGCAATAGTTGAATCAGGTGACGGATATCCCGGATGGGCACCAAATCCTAAATCTGAAATATTGACTATTGCAGAAAAATCTTATGAAAGGCTGTTTGGTAAAAAGCCAGTTGTAAGAGCCATTCATGCAGGTTTAGAATGTGGTCTTTTCTTGGAAAAATATCCCGATCTGGATATGATTTCTTTTGGCCCTACTCTCAGAGGAGTACATGCTCCGGGTGAAAAAGTTGAAATAAAAACTGTAAAAATGTGGTATGATCATCTAATTGATGTTTTAAAAAATATTCCACAGAAATAAATTAGTAAAAAACTAACAATATGATAAACTGGATAATAAGAATATTGATATTTTTATTGCTTGTTGTAATAGTATATCTTCTTTATAAGAGTTTTGCTCCATCTCAGAAGGATAAAAGCCAATCTAATGAAAAAACTAATTTCTCAAGTTCAAAATCTGTTGCTGACGAGATTTTGAAACTACAAAATTTAAAAGAAGAGGGCATCATTACTGAAGATGAGTTTGAAAAAATGAAGAAAAAGCTGATTGGATAATATCAAGAATAAAGAAGTTTAAATTCCTAATTAGCACTAATTTTACTATCAATTAATTTGTTTTGTAAAAATAAAAATTGGGGAAGTTTTTAAATATATTCTTACTTTTACAAATCAAAATTTAAAAAATGTATTATGAAGAGAATTAGTATTTATTTTTCAATAATCAGTTTATTGATTTTAACAAGTACGGCTTTATTTAGTCAGGAAAAAGAAAAACTCTTTGGAATCACATTTTACGGTTACGTAAAGAACGATTTCTTTTATGACAGTCGTCAAACTGTTGATGCACGCGAAGGACATTTATTAATGTGGCCTAAAGCTCCATCCTATGATAATAATGGCGTTGATATTAATGCACATGGGAGTTTTAATTTCCTTGCCATACAAACTCGTTTGGGTGGAAAAATCACAGGTCCTGATGTTTTGGGTGCTAAATCATCGGGACAGTTCGAAGCAGAGTTTTTCGGACATACTGATGCTGATATTAATGGATTTAGATTGCGACATGCAATCATAAAACTGAACTGGGCAAAATCCGAAATTATGACCGGTCAGTTCTGGCATCCTATGTTTACTCTTGAGTGCTTCCCAGGTACTGTTTCATTTAATACCGGATTAGGATTTGCTCCTTTTTCAAGAAATCCTCAAATAAAATATACATTTACTGCAGGTAAGGTAAAACTTATGTTGGCAGCATACGGAGAAAGAGATTTCTCATCAAGAAATATTCTGGGTGTTCCAAGCTCTTCATATTTAAGAAATTCTGGCACTCCGGGAATTAACTTTCATCTTGATTATGGAAATGCTAACCAAGAAAAAGAATCTGCATTAAATACAGGTTTTGTAGTCAATTATATTTCGATACAGCCCGAATTGGTAACAACAGCCGGATATCAAACCAACCAGCTCGTTCATGCATTAGCAGGATTGGTATATATAAATGCTAAATTCAAACCGATAAATATTAAATTTGCCGCAGTTTATTCAGAAAATGGTGCGGGAATTACAATACCCGGTGGATACGCAGTTTTAGATGTTTTAGACCCAACTACTTTGGAATATAAATACATCCCTACAAGAGCTGCCTCAGCTTGGATAGATATTTCTTCCACAGGAAAAACATGGAAATATGGAATTTTTGCAGGTTATACTCATAATTTAGGCACATCTAAAGACATTGACGATATCGGACTTTTTGGTGGTCTTGGCACAAACATTCATCATCTATACAGAATCTCTCCAAGAATAAACTACTATTCAGGAAACTTCCAGATTGGCGCTGAAATAGAATATACTGCAGCAGCTTATGGTGATGGAACATTTACTTCAAGAGCTATAGCAATAAATCCTGAAGAAGTCGCAAATGTTAGATTTATTCTGGGGGTATTTTATAATTTCTAATATCTAAATATTTCAAATTTAACCATATAGCCCAAATTTCCAGAGTAGCTCTTGCTAATTCGATATGATTAATGTAATATTGAAAAACATTTTGTAATTTTGCAGCGAGCAGGCAGTTCTATCGCCTTTCCGTTCGCGGAGGGGAGGAAAGTCCGGACAACACAGGACACTGCACTTCTGAAAGAGAAGATATCCGTGAGGGTATGCAAACGAAGAAGAAAATAACCGTTCAGCCGAAAGGCTGATCAAGGGTGAGAAGGTGGGGTAAGAGCCCACCGCTGATGATGGTGACATCATCAGCCGTTCGTTCTGCAGGTTGCAAGACCATGTATACCGGCGTTTGAAGGCTGTCCGCCTGAGCCGGGGGGTTGGTCGCATTAGATAAATGATAGAAATCCAGCCTCGGCTTGGATACAGAATCCGGCTTATATGCCTGCTCTTTTTTTATTTTGCGAGTGAATGAAATTACTTTTTACTAAAACTAACAGCGGTTATGAGTAATAACTACAAAAAAAGAGAAGGCATAGTTTACTCCACAAACAAAGACTTTGTATTCGACACAAATGAACCCGAAAAAATAGAGACTCCTGAACCTTCAAAGCAAAAGTTAAAGGTCTATATTGACAGAAAACAAAGAAAAGGAAAATCTGTTATTGTTGTTGAAGGTTTTATAGGTAAAAATGATGATATTGAAATTCTTGCTAAAGAAATAAAAATCAAATGCGGAACCGGAGGCTCTGTAAAAGATGGACAAATTATTATTCAGGGCAAATTAATTGAAAAAGTAAAAAACTATCTGCTAAGCAAAGGATTTAATGTAAAATAATTGAATATGAAAAAACTAATAATTATTGCTACAATTCTTGCTGTTATATATTCATGCAACAGCAAACAAACTGATAACGAAGATTCAGAAAGTAAAAATATAACGAGCATTAGCGGAAAAATCGAAAATGCTAAGGATAAGCAAGTTCTTTTGACTTATAATCTAACTACAGACACTCTACAATTAAATGATAAAGGAGAGTTTACTGCAAAAATTATGATTGGAACTGCTACACATGTTGTTTTGTTCAACGGAATAAATCATGCAAGGATATATATCAATCCGAAATCTAAATTAAGTTTTACGGCAAACTCAGAAAACTTCCTTGAAACCATAAAATTCAAAGGAGATGACGCAAATTTGAATAATTATCTTGCCTTGCAGGTAAATTTAATTGCAAAAGCCGGAATTAACAGTGAAAATTTTCTCTATGCCTCTGAACTTAGTACTTTTGAGAACTCTCTCAACAATCTAATAAATAGTCTTATACAAAACCTTGACGATTTTGAAAAAAAATCAGACAAAGAAAATCAGGATTTTATTGAAATAGAACAAGAAAGGATAAGATTAGTGAATGCTTCATTGTGGTTATCATATTACACTCCATTGTTAAGTGCCGGTCAAAACATTGAAATTGAAACAAAACTAGATGAAATTGTTGCTTCCACAGACATTAACAATCCAAAAATGATTTATTTATACGAATTTATACCATTTGTACAAAATTACACTGCATATAGATTAAACAAAATTTTAAAAACCGAAAACAGAGAAATAAAATCAGCAAACGAATATGCAGAATCATATTTTTCTGTATTAAAAGAAATTTTTGTCGAACCTGCTGTTTTAGAAGAAGTTTATTACAGTTTTCTAAAAGATTTTATTAGTTATTACGGAGCTGAAAGTGTCAGTACAGTATATTCCGATTATAAAGATATTACTTCAAATAAACAACGCCTGACAGAACTGCAAATG
>DAOOPK010000102.1:0-9688 GCA_035388205.1 Bacteroidales bacterium | reverse complement strand
ATTATGCACTTGAGGGGAGTGTATTTATTGCCGGTGCTGCTGTTCAGTGGCTTAGAGATATGTTAAAAATTATTGAAACTGCTGCTGAAACCGAAGAAATTTCGAAAGAGATTGATAATACAGGTGGTGTCTATTTTGTGCCTGCATTTGCCGGCTTGGGAGCTCCATACTGGGATATGAATGCAAGAGGTTGTATTGTCGGAATAACAGGAGGAACAACGTATAAACACATTGTCAGGGCAACTTTGGAGTCATTGGCATATCAGACAAAAGATGTCTTAAATGCAATGGAAGCAGATAGCGGAATAAAAATTAAAAATCTAAATGTTGATGGAGGGGCTTCAGCAAATAATTTCTTAATACAATTCCAGGCAGATATTCTCGGATTGGAAGTATCTCGCCCCGAAGTAATCGAATCAACTGCTTTAGGAGCAGCATTTCTTGCTGCTCTTGCAACAGAATTTTGCTCATGGTCTGAAATTAAGTCTTTAAGAAAAGTGCAAAGTTCCTTTTTGCCAAATATGAAAGATACTGAAAGAAAAAGTCTTTATCAGGGTTGGTTAAATGCAATCAAAAAGACAAGCAGTTAATTCTTTTTTCAGGCTTCTTCAAATTTGTGAAGTATGAACAAACGAATTACTAACAATCGAATTATGAACAGAGTTATAATGCAAGAAACAGCAGTAAAGATACCTTAGCCTCAGCCTTCTCCTCAGCCTTCTTTTAAATTCAATTTATCTCAGTATAAGTTTTGATTTATAATTTATATACTTCAAAAAACTCAGACTGACAGGTCAATTTTGTGCAATTTCCTATTATAAAATCATAAACAATATCATCTTCGTAAAATCTTGGTCTGATACCATCTTTAATAATTCTTAAATCAATTCTGTCAACGAAAAAATAAGTAATAGTTGATGTTTTAAGATTTTTAAGATCTGACAAAACTCTTTGTTCCTGTCCGATATATTCATTTGCAATAAGCCAGTCAAGACTCATAGGATTGTTAGTTTCCATAACAGGATAGAAAATTGCATTATGAGGAAAAACTATCGTATTGTTTTTTGATTCTGGCAAAGTATCAAAGATATCTTTTAAATCACTGTAATATGCAATCAGGCTTGGGTTTGTTAAAATGTCTCCGAATTCTGAACTCGCATAGTTTAAACCTTTTACAATTTTATCGGAAGGATTATCTCTGTAGTTGAATTTTTGTTGACTATAAAATCCTGAAGCAGAAATAATTATTGAAATTGTCAGAATTAGCCATTGGTTTGAAATTAGTTTTGAAAATTTCGATAATTTTGATAAAGCAATATCTAAACAAATTGTAAGTAAACATACAAACAAAATGCCTGTTGCAAAAACAGGCGTATTGTCTCCCAGCGAAATAGCTGAAATCCATGAAATCAATAATACAAATATTGTAATCTTTCTCAAAGTCATGCTTTCAGGGAACAATACCCAATGAAATAATCCCATGAAAACCAACATGAAGAACAATTCAAACGGCAGGCTAAAAATATCTTGTTCCTGAGCAAAAAAGTACTTAATTATTAATGCAAAAGAAAAAATTACGTAAATAATAGCAAAAACTGTGTGAAATCCTTTTTTAATGAACATTTCCTGTAAACCTGATTTCCTCTTTAAATACAAAATAATTGTTACAAATAAACAAACTAAATTCAATGCTGCTGTGTTGCTTACTACTAATTTCTTTAAAAACTGCAATATCGCCGTCTGAAAGAATTCGGTTCTTCCCGTCATTTGTTGTAAAAAGTCTGATAAAGCAGAATGATATAAAAGATAAATGAAGTATATCAACAAAGGTAATGCTCCTGTAATAAATACTGGGATAGCTTTTACTAAGTTTTTTCTATATTGAAAGAATAAATAAATATATCCTGCTATAACCAAAATTGCAAATGTTTGACGCGAAACTGCAGCAAAACACAAAAAGATCAATCCGATGATATTATAAAAGATTTTCTTATCTTTTAAAATGAATGGAATTGATAATACAGACCAAAAAACAGCATCAATTGTTGTCCAAGAGTAAAGATTATAATTTAGTACTGTAAGGAAAAAAGTGCATAGCAAAAGAGCCAGAAATAATGGTATGTTTAAATTTATGAACTTTTTGGACAGAAATTTAAAACAGATAAGTGATAATACAATAGCAATTGTATAGAACTGAATGAGTACAAACCATCTTGCGATGACTATCAGGTGTCCGGGGAATAAATAATTAATGCTATGCAATATACCACTTCCAACAGGTCTTATTGAAATGAAATCTTTATGTGCAGTCTCTCCGTTGATTAATCTCCATGACTGTGCCAATACAACACCTTCGTCTGTTGGATTAAATCCTTCTTTTTCGACATAGTTTAAATTAAAAAATATAATGCCAATAGTAATTGCTAATAATAAAGTTGTTAAACCTGACCATAAGATAGATTTATTCATTTTATTAAATTTTTTCAAAAATAATTAAAATTCGGGTATATTTGCCTCTATGAAAGAAATACTTCAGCATAGGTCAGTTAAAGAAATTGAAATAGCAGAAGCTGTTTTTGATGATATCAGGATAAGTTCCGAACAAGCATTATATCTTTACGAGAACTCTGATCCTGTTTTTTGTGGATGGCTTGCAAATATTTTGAAAGAAAGGAATTATAATCAGCGCGTCTTTTATAACAAAAATATTCATGTTGAAGTTAGTAATATTTGCATAAACAGATGTAGTTTTTGCTCTTTCTATCGTGATAGATTAGATAGTCCTGCATGGGAAATGAGTATTGATGATATAATGGTTTTAATAGCTGAAAAAAGTACGGATGGAATAACAGAAATTCATATTACAGGAGGCTTACATCCTGAAAAAAAGCTGGCATTTTATGTTGAATTACTGACACAGATAAGGGCTAAATATCCAGAAGTACATATTAAGGCATTTACTGCGGTTGAAATTGAATATTTTGCAAAAACGGAGAATCGAAGTTATCAGGATGTTCTTGGAATACTCAAATCATGCGGTATGAATTCTCTGGCAGGTGGGGGAGCTGAAATACTTGATGATAACATCAGAGAAATTTTATGTCCATTAAAGACAAAATCACAAACCTGGCTTGAGATTCATCGTATAGCTCATGAAATGGGCATAAAATCAAATTGTACAATCTTGTACGGACATATTGAGAAGTACAAAGACAGGGTGTATCACATGAGGAAACTTCGTGAACTTCAGGATAGAACAGGAGGATTTAATTGTTTTATTCCTCTCAAATATAAATCTCATGGTAATTCTTTAGAAATTAATACAGAAACCTCACTATCTGAAGAGTTGAAGAATTATGCAATTTCAAGGTTATTCTTAGATAACATCCCTCATATTAAAGCTTATTGGCCTATGTCTGGTGTCGAGATGGCACTGATGGCTTTATCTTTCGGGGCAGATGATTTTGACGGAACGATTTCTGATTCTACAAAAATTTATTCTATGGCAGGTGGCGAGAAAAAACCAGAGCTAAGTGAAAATCAAATCAGAAATCTGTTATCAGAAGCAGGCTTTATTGCTTTTGAACGAAATTCGGAATATGTTGTTATTGCGGAGAATGAAATTTATTAATTAAATTTGCATTTATGAGCAATTCATTCAAAATATTGATATTAGTTATACTTATGTTTTCATTTTGTTCATGCAGACAGGAAAAAATATTGTTCTATCCGGAAAAATTATCGGCAGATTACAAATTTGTGTTTGAAAATGAGTTTCAGGAAATGTATTTTGATGTTGACGATAATATCAGAATTAATGCACTGCTTTTTAGATCCGACTCATCTAAAGGATTGGTGTTCTATTTACACGGGAATGCAGGTTCCTTAAGGTCTTGGGGTGAATTGGCAGATGTCTATCTTAAGTATAATTATGATTTTTTTGTACTTGATTACAGAGGCTTTGGTAAAAGTGAAGGCAGAATTGAAAATGAATCGCAATTATTTAATGACATAGAAATTGTTTATGATTCAGTAGCGAAAATGTACAGTGAAGATAGCATTATTGTAATTGGATATTCTATTGGAACATGTCCTGCAGCAAGATTAGCTTCGGTTAATAGTCCAAGACTGCTAATTCTTCAGGCTCCTTACTATAGTTTGCCCGATTTGGCAAGGCACATGTTTTGGATAATTCCGTCATTTGTTGTAAAATATAAATTGCGAACTTATGAGTATCTGGAGAAAACAAAATGTCCTGTTATTGTTTTTCATGGCGACAAGGATGAAGTAATTTACTACAAGTCTTCTTTGAAACTTCAAAAACATTTTAAACAGGGTGATAAACTAATTACTCTTAAAGGACAAGGACATAACGAAATTAATCATAATGTTGATTTTCAAGAAGAAATGAAAAAGCTATTGAAATGATTAATATTAATACACAAATTGAAATTATTTTTTCTGCTCAATAATTAAAAATAAGTCCTTTTCATACTCGTCTATAATTTTATTCCACTCAAAATTTTCGTGGTATTTATTCAAATGTTCTTGTGGAATAGTGTAATTTAACAAGAACTTATTCTTGTAAAAGTCAAGTACTTTATCTGCTATATCACTTGGATTTTTCTTAAGGATGAAATCGCCATTTAAACCTGGGATTATCAGACTTTCGTTATTACTGACTTTTGTTGCAATAACATATTGTCCACATGCGAGAGCTTCCAATGTGGCAATACTCATTCCTTCGTTCAGGGAGGGTAATACAACCAGTGACGCAGAATGGTATTCATTCAACATCTCGGATTTTGTCAGCCATGATTTAAAAATAACTGTATCTTTTAGATTGTTATTGTAAACAAATTTCTCCATTTTGTTTTTGAGTTTACCATCACCAAGTATATGTACTTCAAAATCCGAGATTTTTGATTTCAATATTCTCATGGCATTTAAAAAACTAAGCGGGTCTTTTTGTTTTACAAGTCTTCCGATGAAAAGAATAGTGAATTTTTTTAATCGCTGGCTGTAATCCGGGCTGAAAAGTTTGCTGTTCCAGCCATTATAAATGACTTTATTCTTTGAATTAAAACTTCTGCCAAGGAAAGAATCAATGTTTTTCTTCATATCTTCAGATTGAACATAATTTCGCTCAGATTGCAAACAAATAGTATGTATCCAGTGATATGTGAAAGCATGATACCACATCATTTCTTCTGGCATGAACCATGGTATATCATGCCCATGAGACATAAGCACGTATGGAATTTTATATTTCAGTTTAATGCTGTATGCAACTTCACCTCCAGGAAGAGAAAAGTTGGCAAAGCATAAATCATATTTTTCGGTTAGAAGATGTTTATTAAGAAATTTCTTAGCTGCAAACATCCAAGACAGCATTTCTACCGGATTTGACTGAAATAGTTTTTTTCTTTTGGATTTTAGTCTTATAATTCTTAGATTTCCTGAAGTAATTTCTTCAGGTTCTCCTTCGTACCATGTTGTAATGACGCTTATCTGATGCCTTCTTGATGCGAGTCCTTCGGCAATGTTCTGAGTTATTACACCAGCACCACCACCAAGTGGGGGATATTCATAATTTAGTATCAGTAGTCGCATTTAAAAATAAATTTGTTCAAAATTAGAAAAAAAACGACTGAAACTTAATTTTATGAGTTATTGATTTTAAGAAGTTTTTCAATTTTAGAAATAAGTATGTCCTCTCGGATAGGTTTGGAGATATAATCAGAGCAACCTGCATTAATAGCCTTTTCGTAGTCTTCTCTATAGGCATAAGCGGTTTGAGCTATAATAGGAATTGTTAAATTGAATTTGCGTATTTCGTTAGTAGCAGTAAATCCATCCATATCTGGCATTTTCATATCCATCAATATAAGATCAATTGTTTCAGGATTTTCTTTTAAAGTTTCAATTGCTTTTAATCCATTATCAACGTATATAATATCATAAATTTGATTATCCAAAATTTCCTTGTAATAAAGATAATTTAAGGAATCATCATCTGCGATTAAAATACGATACTTTTTAGTCATAGAAAATGCTTAAAATACGATTGTAAATATATAAAAGTATTCATAATATCCAAAATTATATTGTAATTATAGATATTTAATTTTTAGAAATTATTCTTCGAATGCTGTTTCTAATCATAATAATTAATAATAAAACTATGATTATTATAAATACAAATCCAGGACTCATAACACTTAGCAATATTTTATTGAAGTTTTCATATCCAAGTAGTACAAGATTGGAAGAATAAAAATTTCGAAAAATTGAGAGTGGGATTAGAGAGGTCAAAAATGTTATTAAGAATAATATAATCACAAGTATTTGATATGGCTTTGAAATTTCTTTAAGAGAATATCCCAATATATTTAGTTTTGAAATATTTTCATTATTTCGGTGTAATAGCAGTTGAATAGATATTATCATTAAAGAAAAAGCAAGTGCAATAATTATCAGGCCTATAATTAGAACAATTGTAATAATTATTTTGAGAAATGCCAAAGCCTTACTATTGCTTAGTTCGCTTTTGTTTAGATCATAATTGTGATCTTCGATATATTTAAATAGTTCTGGACTTGATGGGTCTTTGGCTATGATGATTATTCTGCCCGGTCGTGGGTTTGGGTCTTCTCCATAGTTTTCATTACCCCAGTCAACGAATGATTTTGGAACTAATATAGTGTTAATTCTTTCGGAAAAACCAACTATTCGAGTTTCAAATTTTTGGCGTTTACCTTTTCCCTGAATTACAATATTAAATTTTACTAGACCTGCACCTTCTTCCGACACCTGAGGCAGATTTTGACTTTGGGCAAATCCAAAATTATATAAATTAAGATATGTTTTTGGAAGAATTGCAGGGACAAATTCATCATTTTCTTTCCACTTCCAGTCTTTGTAGTTAACGTCAACATATTCGTCAGGGACAGCTTCAAAAAACAAATCTGTATAGAAACCTGCCAAAGGTCCGTCGTTGCTTGTAGATGCACTTATCATGAAAGAACAATTTGAGAATTGTGCAACATCTTTTACAAATGGTTGTTTTTTTAAATCTTCAATTTCTTCCTTCGAAAACAGTGGTTTCTCTGTATTTTCATCATTTATCTGCTGGTAGGTATCGGTTAGCTCAATTTTTTTATTTATTATGATATATTCATCTTTCCAGAAGCTTTCCTTATCATCAAAAATAGGTTTTACATCCAGATAGAATGACAAGGCTCCCATGAGTATTGTTAACCCAAGCATAATCCCGAGAAAAGTCCCAGCAAGTTGTCCGGGTTTTATATTATTTCTAAGTACTTTCCAGATCATTTACACTCTATATTTTATTAAATCCTTGTCGAATTCCTGATCTAATGATGTAATAATAATTCCCGCATTTTGTTTATCAGCTTCTTCTTTTATTAACTCCCATGCAATTTTTGTATTGTTGCTGTCAAGATGGCTGAAAGCTTCGTCAAGTAATATAAATTCAAATCTTTGACATAGTGCTCTTATTATAGCAACCCTCTGTCTCTGACCAAATGACATTTTTCCGGCTTTCCGGTTTTCAAATCCTTTTAAACCGAGTTTGTCAATCATATTATCTATCTGAGATTGAGTAAGATGGTTTTGGAGTTTGTTCTTTATCGTGATATTTTCAATCATAGTTAACTCATGAAATAGAAATAATCCTTGTGGTACAATGCTTAATCTATTCTGGTGTATTTCTGAAAATTCATTTAAATTAATCTCAGATATTGCTTTCCCATCAAAACTTACTCTTCCTTCAAAATCTTTTCTTAAGCCAAAAATGATATTGACAAATGTTGTTTTCCCTTTTCCGGAATCAGCATATATCAAATATTTGCTAGTGCTATTAAAAGTTATATCCCTGCTCCAAATCTCAGACTGTTTTATGTCTTTTTCAGGAATAGGAGCAGGGATAACTTTGGAAAATTTAATTTCCATATTATTCAATTTCTTCTAATTGATCTTCATATTCTTTAAACAGTGCTTCCAGCTCTTCATCAGTCATTTCGGGATATTCTTCATCATATTCCGAATCTTCAAATTCATCATCATTATAATGTCTGTCACCGAAAATGTCAAGTTCATCAAGCAAAGGTTCAAACAATTCTGCAATTTCTTCGGCATTCTCAAGTAGTTTTTTCTTATCAAGATTTTGAATAGACTTATTAAATTTCAGCGTTGAAGTGTATGTAATCTCATCTTTCTGAATATCAAGGTATATGTGTCCGTAATTGCCTGCAAGTTCAATCCCTGTAAGCTTCTCAAATTCTTTGATTGATTCTTTTTCTAAATCAATTTGATTTATGACATTTGACGAAATCCAAATATTAAATGCCTTACAGTTTTTATGGAATTTCTTAAAGTCTTTATCTGACATTATTGACTCTTTTTCTTTAAGGTTCATGTATTTTTCCAGTAAAGCAAAATTGTCATCCGAAGCTTCATTAACAACCAACATGATTACATCCTTGTTCCACCCGAAAATAATTCCTGATTCGGGTTCCATATATTTAATGTCGTTCTTTTCTTTTATAAATGTAGATACTGGAAGTTTGAACTCATCGGCAATCATATCAAGATTCTCTTCAAGTTTTTTCTTATTTATGGGCAGGATAACGCCAAAAATCACATTTTCTTTGTCCATAACAGCAAAAGCGTAAGATTTTTCAGTTAATAAAATACCTGTTGCATCAGCATCTTTCATAACTTTTTCAATCAGTTCAGCAGCTTTTTTACTTTCTTTTTCAATTTCTTTCATTGCGTCCTTAAACTCAGGATTTTCTTGTATAAACTCTGGATCAGAAAATTTGGTAAACTCTGAACCATCAACTACCATAACTGCAAAAGCATCTTTTGGTATGTGAGTAGCTGAATTTTTAGAACAGGATGAAAACAACATGACAATACCTGCCAAAGCAAGTAAGGGCAAAGATAATTTAATTTTTTTCATGACTATTTAGTTTTAGATTTAACATGTCATAAAAATATACAATTTTTTACAAAAAAAAGAAAAGATGTGATTTTTTTTATGATGTTGTCAAAATTTTTTATTCAACTCTTATCTGACGCTTTTGTCACAATATTTGCAACTACACTCATGCCCGCCTTTCAGCAAATATATGTGCCAAAAGCTAAGTTCAAAAGTACTAACAAAAACTATTGATTAGCAAAATCTATTTTTATGCATCAATTTTAGCAAACTTTTTAAGAAAAAAAACGTTATAATTTTATAAATGAGTCTGGTTTAAAAAGTATAAATGTTTAAAAATTAACATAATTTTCTAATAATCAATGCATTAACTTTATGAACTTTCAACTTTATGAACTTTCAACTTTATGAACTTTATAAACTAAACTCATAATTTATTTGTTTTATATAGAATTATTTGTTATAATTGCATTATAATTAGTAGAGGAAAATATGAGAGATATAAAAATATTTTCAATTATATTGATAATAATGTTCATGGTAAGTTATTCCATGGCACAAGGCGTTGCTATTAATACTGATGGTGCAACTGCCGATGCTTCGGCTATGCTCGATGTGAAATCTACCAATTCGGGATTGTTGATACCAAGGATCAATATCCCGAATTTAGCTGCCGCAGCACCTGTTACATCGCCTGCTGTTAGTTTACTTGTTTATAATACA
>DAOOPK010000101.1:0-9787 GCA_035388205.1 Bacteroidales bacterium | reverse complement strand
AAGCCATTGTACAACATTATCAGTATTTGTACTAACAATATTCACACTAAATACACAACCTAAACTTGCCCTGACTGTATTAGTATTATAAATATCAGATAAAGGATCGCATATTATAATACCACTAACTTTGGCAGCATCTGCAATTCTGCATACAGCCCCAAGATTTCCGGGTTTCTCAACCGATTCGAGAATAATAAACAATGAATTATCTATAATTTTCAAGTCATTTAGGTTTTTCTCATTGGTTTTAGCAATACAGACTATGCCACCAGTTGTTTCCCTATATGAAATTTTTGAATAAACTTCAGCAGTTAATTCATAAAACTGAGTTTGTGAATTAGAATTTCCTATAAGATTTCTCACCTCGTTTTCAGAAATAATATCAGGACAAAACAGCACTTTTTCAAACTGTACATCTGATTTTGATGCAATGCTGATCTCTTTTATTCCTTCGACAACAGTCACATTCTTTAATCTCCGCTCTTTAGATTTTGACTGAATAACAGCAATTTCTTTTATCAGATCATTTTTCGCACTACTTATTTTTATATTCATGCATTAATAATTTATCGTAAAATTAAGAGTTTTATAGTTAAAACAAAAAGAATAAATTTGTAAAAAAATGATATGAGCGATTTTGGTTTTAAATTAATATCGGCTTCGGGTTGGAAAGACTATGAACTTATTGATTCAGGGAACTTCGAAAAGCTTGAGCGTTTTGGTCCCTACGTAATTTGCAGACCAGAACCTCAGGCAATCTGGGATAGGGATATGTCTGCGGATTTATGGGAAAAGGAAATGAATGCCAGATTTATTATGGATACAGAAATTTATAATGGTGAGAAAGGTTTCTGGCAGAAGAAATCAAAAATGCCCGAGCAATGGGAACTCAATTATTCATATAAAACCTTGAATCTATGGTTCAAACTGAGATTTAACACATTTAAACATATAGGTATTTTTCCTGAACAAGCTGATAATTGGAACTACATTTATAATACGATTACGGAGCAGATTCAAAATGACTATAGTGTTCTTAACCTGTTTGCATACACAGGAGGAGCTTCTTTAGCTGCAAGAGCTACAAGTGCAAAAGTTGTTCATGTTGATTCAGTAAAACAGGTTATAAATTGGTCAAATGAAAATATGCAATTATCGGGATTAAACAACATACATTGGGTAGTCGAAGATGCTGTTAAATTTGTCAAGAGAGAATTGAATCGTGGAAAAAAATACAACGGAATAATTTTAGACCCTCCAGCTTTTGGAAGAGGTCCCCAGAGTGAAAAGTGGATTCTTGAAGACCATCTGAATGGTTTAATTGCTGATTGTTCAAAGTTATTAAAAGAAACCAATTCATTTTTCATTTTGAACCTTTACTCTTTGGGACTTTCTGCAATAATTTCAGAGAATTTAATAAGAAAATATTTTCCGGAAGTAAACTATGAATTCGGCGAATCTTTTATTAATGACAGATTTAACAAAAAACTACCTTTAGGAACATTTATCAGATTTAAACGTTAAATACGAAGCTAAGTCTTTGGCATTATTGTTTCTTTAGGACAAAAAACAAAATAAGAGGTGTAAAAACAGAAAAAAACAATTCCGTCCTGAATGCCAAACATGTCTTCGGTAGAAAAAAGTACAGCCATAACAATAATCCACAACATCAACAAAAAGTGTTTGTTCTTAACAGCAACATATATCATTAGCCCAAAAACAGATAATAAAGAAGCAAAACCTATAACCCCATGCATCACAAATGATCTTAAAAATTGGTTGTGAGGACTGATATTATGTATATATGCACCTTGATAATTATGTGCTTTATAATAATCATTCATTGCATATGCAATATCCCCAGTGCCCACACCAAACCAAAAGTTTTCCTTAACCACATTAGATCCTGCTTTAAATGCAGCTATCCTTAATGCAGTTGATTCCTGACTTTTAAGGTCAACCTGCTCGCTATGGCCAACGACTCTGAACAAATTTTTAAAGCGAACATTTATTTTATGAGTCGAGAATGCTACTACAGAAATTAAAATAATCAGAAGAACAGAAGGAATCGCTATTTTATATGATATAATTTTTTTACTGACTGCATAAACAAATATAAATGCAACAACACCGAAGAACAACAAAATCGTAGCTTTACTTGTCAATTGAAAAAGGAAAACTGTAAAAATTAAAAGAAGAATAAACTTAACTCCTGTCAGTTTTTTCTCAAGATATAACAATGGCGTTTTTTTTATCATATTTGACAAAAGTATAACAATTGCAAAGATCACATTATAAGACAAATGGTGCGGGCCTTTTATAACACCGCTGAAATCCTGATATAAAAAAACATTAATATCTCCCTTATTAATGTATGCAGGTACTGCAACGCTCATACAAATAAAATATGCCATAACCACGCCTAAAATAAAAAATGACTGTATCAGCTCAGGTCTGTATTTTAAAGCATTTGATTTATATGAGGTGAAAATTATTGGAAAAACTAGCAATGAAGTAATTATTTCTAACTGAATTACAGCATCGGTCATATGTCTTGTATGTATCAAACCTGTAAAATACAACAGATATGGAACAATTAAAATAATAAAAGCAGGATTTTTATAAAGTCTGGCAAATTCCTTATAGTTATCTTTCTTAAGAAAAGCTATCAATAACAATAAGCCAATTGCAATTGATGTTACTTTAATATGCACCGGTATTGCAAATACTGTAAAACATAATAAAAACAATTCTATTTTGTCAAGAATTTGCTTCATGGTACAAATGTAATATTTAATAAATAATTAACAACAGATTAAATACATGTACATTGGACAAATATTAGAAGCTAAAAACTAAGCATTATAATAATCTGAAATGATTTTAAAAAAATATCTGCAATATATTTTCTGGTTTAATAATTTATACTAATTTTGCAGCTCTAAATTTTAAAGATATAATAATTATTAAATTAAAAAGTTATGATTAATCAGTATGAAACCGTTTTCATTGCAACTCCCGTTTTGTCTGAAGCTCAGATGAAGGAAACGGTTGAAAAATTCAGAAAAGTCATCACTGACAATAAAGGTGAGATTATTCATGAAGAAGATTGGGGTTTAAAGAAACTTGCTTATCCAATCCAAAAAAAGTCAACCGGATTTTATCATTTATTTGAATTCAAATCGGACAGTCAGTTTATCAATAAACTAGAAACGGAATACAGACGCGATGAAAGAATTATCCGTTTTTTAAGTTTTAAAATGGACAAGCATTCTATTGCTTACAGTGAGAAAAAAAGAAAAATGAAAAGTGAATCTAAAGAGAAGGAGGCATAATTATGGCACAGAATAGTTCAGAAATAAGATACCTTACTCCTCTTGCAGTTGAAGTAAAAAAGAAAAAATACTGTCGTTTTTTAAAAAATCACATTAAATATGTTGATTATAAAGATCCACAATTTTTGAAGAGATTTTTAAATGAACAGGGTAAAATTTTACCAAGACGTATCACAGGGACATCATTAAAGTATCATCGCAAAGTTGCTCAAGCTATTAAAAGAGCAAGACATATAGCTCTTTTACCTTATGTAACAGATATGATGAAATAATAAAGGAGGAATAGAAATGGAAATAATATTAAAACAAGACGTTGATAAACTCGGTCATAAAGATGACATAGTAAATGTCAAACCAGGTCATGCAAGGAATTATCTTATTCCTCAGGGGATGGCTATTTTAGCTACAGCAACAGCAAAAAAAATACATACAGAAAATCTTAAACAGAAGGCTCATAAGGAAACTAAACTCGTTGAAGATGCGCAAGCATTGGCCAAGAAAATTGAAGGCATGACTTTACGTATTCCGGCTAAGACTAGTTCAACTGGTAAAATATTTGGTTCTGTCAATACTATTATGATTTCTGAAGCCTTTGAAAAAGAAGGATATGAAATAGATCGTAAAAATATCAGTATTAAAACTGATAGTATTAAAGAAGTCGGTACTTATGAAGCAACAGTAAAACTCTACAAAAGTATCAAGGCCAATATCTCATTTGAAGTCTTTTCAGAATAAGAATTATATACCATAAACAAAAAGCCACACATTGTGTGGCTTTTTTGTTATACAATTCTGAAGCCCCTATTCGTAAAATATTCAGCTACAATATCTGTATGATCTCCCAGAATTATAAGGTAATGATTTCCCAAAGGAAACTCTCTGAGAAAGAACAAAGATTTCGAAGACATTTTGTTTCTCGCTTTAGTTAATTGGTTTTCGGAAATCTCGTTAAAAGAAGCTAAATATATTTTCAAAATATTCTAATTAAGTCAAATATAGAATACATATAATCAGTCTATCTGACTGCAATGGATTCGATTTCAACTAAAGCGCCCAAAGGTAGATCTTTAACTGCAAAAGCTGCTCTAGCAGGAGGGTTAACACTATAATATTTACCATATATCTCATTCATTGCCTTAAAATTAGACATATCACTCAAAAGACAGGTTGATTTTACAACGTTTTCAAATCCTAATCCAGCTTCCTCAAGAATTGCTTTTATATTATGCATTACCTGTTCTGTCTGTGCGACAATCCCTTCCGGGATAGTTCCATTCTGAGGATTTACAGGTATCTGTCCTGAAATAAATATTATACCATTTACCTCAACAGCTTGACTATAAGGACCAATAGCCTTTGGTGCTTTTTCAGAATTAATGATTTTTTTCATTATTCAAATTTTATTAATAAGTAAAATAACTTTAACAATTAAAAAACATTGACTATCCTTTGCCATAAATTTTAGGCATAAGTTCACCTGTAAGAACCATCAGCCCATTGTTAGCAAGAGCAAACATTTCATCCTCTCCGGGATATATTTTCATCGGAGCAATAAAAGAAGTCATCTCATCCACAAATGAACAAAACTGTTTATTATATGCTATACCTCCAGTTAGCAGAATTGCATCAACATCACCTTTCAATACTGTTGCTGCAGCACCTATTTCTTTAGCGATCTGATAAGCCATAGCATCCGAAATAAACTGTGCTCGTTCATCTCCATTTTTGGCTCGTGTTTCAACTTCTGCAGCATCATTTGTTCCAAGATAAGCCAGCATACCACCTTTTCCCTTAATCATCTGTTTTACCTCTGCTAAAGTATATTTACCACTAAAGCATAGTCTTGCAAGTTGTTCGGTTGGCAAAGTGCCCGATCTTTCAGGAGAAAAAGGTCCTTCCCCATTTAAAGCGTTATTAACATCAATAATTCTGCCTTTAAAATGAGCACCTATAGAAATTCCACCACCAAGATGAACGACAATAAGATTTAAATCTTCATAAATTTCCCCTGATTCTTTTGCATATTTTCTTGCAGTTGCTTTCTGATTTAAAGCATGTAATATAGATACTCTTTCGAATAGAGGATGCCCTGCAATTCTTGCGATATCTTCCATTTCGTCAACAACAACAGGATCGGCAATATAAGCTTTAACACCTTTTAATCCTTTTGCAAGTTCGTCAGCGATTAAGCCACCCAAAGTACTTGCATGATCCCCGAAAGGAGAATTTATCATATCATGCTTCATTTCTTCGTTAACTTCATATACTCCGGAAGGGATTGGCTTGGTCAAACCTCCTCTGCCGATAATTATATCAATTGCATTAATGTTAATATCAGCATCTTTTAGCTCTTTCAAAATTGTATCTCGTCTAAACTCATATTGCTCGGCAATACTATTATATGGTTTTAACTCATCCCCTGAATGCTTAATATTTTTGATAAAAATGCTCTTTTCGTTTTCATAAACAGCAATTTTTGTTGATGTAGAACCCGGATTAATTGCTAAAATTTTATATTTATTCATTCTTAAATTATTTTGAAGTTAATGCTGCTAATGCGATAGAATATGTTTTTGTCATTGCGGAGTCTCCTCTTGATGAGAGTACTGCAGGACATTTTGCACCTACAAGTATTGCCCCGATATCAGCGTTTATCAATTTTGAAGCAGTTTTATAAAAAACGTTAGCAGATTCAATATTCGGAAAAACCAGACAGTCTGCTTCGCCATTTACAGGACTTTTTAGTTTTTTGATCTCAACGCATTCTCTGTCAATTGCAACATCCAAAGCCAAAGGTCCATCAACAATAGCACCTTTTATCTGCTCTCTGTCAGCCATTTTACTAATAATAGCAGCATCAATACAGGCTTGCATACCAGCAGACATCTGTTCTGTTGCAGCTATAAGAGCTACTTTTGGCTTTTCGATACCCATAGCTTTAGCTACAGAAATAGCATAATTTGTCATTGCGATTTTTTGTGATAAGTCAGGAGCCGGAATAACAGCCACATCGGTTACAACTAAGAGTTTTGGATAAGTTGCAACACCCATAACTACCACATGACTTAAAATTGCTTTAGGAGGTAATAAGCCCGTTTCCTTATTCAGAATTGCTCTCATATACTTGTCAGTACTTACCAGTCCTTTCATCAGGAAGTCAGCATCTCCGTCATTAATTAACTTCACTGCTCTGTCAGCAGCTTTCATTTCGTCTACTTCCTGAACAATTTTGAACTTTTTAACGTCTATATTTTCATGAGCACAAACTTCTTTGATAGTCTTCTCATCTCCTACTAGAATACCGTCAACAATACCTAGATCAATGGCATTACTAACAGCTTCAATTGTATGTGCATCATTAGCAAATGCTACTGACAAACGTTTCTTAGGTTTTGATTTTACGGCTTGGATGATATCATCCATTTTTGTTATATTCATATAATATACTTTAATTTAATTAATCTTTTATATCAAATGGCATCGCTAAATTAATATAAAATGTGTAAATTCAAAAGGGATCGGAGTTTTTTTTGAAAAACAACCTCCTTTTTTATAGAAAAAAGAGTACATATATACTATGTACTCTCAGAAAATATTTACAATTATATACTAATTTCCAAAAACGATTCTTTTAGTATCAGTTGCGATTACGAGTTCTTCATTGGTTGTAATTGTCATAACTTTCACTTTTGAATTAGGGAAGGTAACCAATTCATCTTTAGCTCTTAGGCCTTCATTTTTGTTAAAATCGTAGTTTATACCAAGATAATCCATATCATTAAAGACTAATTTACGCGTATGACAGGAATTTTCACCAATGCCTCCGGTCATAATAATAAGGTCAACGCCATTCATAACAGCAGCGTATGCCCCAATATATTTTTTAACTCGATGAGCATACATATCAAGTGTAAGTTTTGCACGTTCATTTCCTGCATTAGATTCAGCTTCAAGGTCTCTCATATCAGATGATATTTCAGAAAAGCCGTTGGAACCGCATTTTTTGTTAATAAATGAATTTGCTTCACTAACACTTAATTTTTCTTTTTCCATAATAAATAGAAGAGCCCCTAAATCCAGATCTCCGGTTCTTGTGCCCATCATCACACCTTCTACCGGAGTAAATCCCATAGAAGTATCCACAGATTTTCCGTATTTTATAGCAGTTATTGAAGCTCCGTTTCCTAGATGACAGGTAATTATTTTCTTTTCTTCAATATTCCATCCCAAAATATCGCAAGCTTTTTCTGCAACAAATTTATGACTTGTACCATGAAAACCATAACGACGAATCTTGTACTTTTCATACATTTTGTATGGCAAAGGATACATGAATGAGCTTGGAGGCATTGTCTGATGGAAAGAAGTGTCAAATACTGCTGTTTGAGGAACATTCGGAAGTACATCCAGTATAGCCCTCATTCCGAGCAAGTGAGCAGGATTATGCAAAGGAGCCAGGTCGCAAATTGATTCAATTTTTGCAATTGCATCTGCATCTAATCTTGCACTTTCTGTAAAATACTCTCCACCATGAGCAACCCTGTGACCTACAGCTTTGATTTCATCAACGGAATTGATCACGCCATGCTTTTTATCTAACAGCGCTTCCATAACCAATTTAATACCTACCGTATGATTAGGGACAGGTAATTCTGTTTCATATTTATCATCACGATAATTTTTATGTGATAATATACCCATTGGCAATCCAATTCTTTCAACAATTCCTTTTGCTTTAACTTCAGGATTATCATTCATATCAAGAAGCTGGTACTTAATTGACGAACTTCCACAATTCAGAACTAATACATTCATTTTATCATTTTATTAAATTATAATTAAGTTACTTTTTCATTCCTGCTGCCTGATTTGCAGTGATGGCAACCAGATTGACAATATCGCTCACCGAACACCCCCTTGACAAGTCATTTATAGGAGCTGCCATACCTTGTAATACCGGACCAATTGCTTCGGCATGAGCCATTCTTTGCACGAGTTTATAAGCAATATTTCCTGTTTCGAGTGTTGGGAAAATTAACACATTTGCATGTCCTGCAATTTTACTTCCCGGGGCTTTTTTCTGTCCAATTTCGGGAATAATTGCTGCGTCACTTTGCAATTCTCCTTCGATCATCATATCTGGAGCCATTTCTCTTGCCAACTTTGTGGCCTGAACGACTTTATCAACCATTTCATGTTTTGCACTACCCTTAGTCGAAAAACTTAACATTGCTATTTTTGGCTCAAATCCAGCTATAGCTCTTGTAGTGTGACCAGAAGCAACTGCTATTTCAGCAAGTTCACGGGCTGTAGGATTAGGATGAACAGCGCAATCAGCAAAAACAATAATTCCATCTTCACCGAATTGTTTATCATTTAAGATCATAAAAAATGCTCCCGATACAACACTAATTCCCGGCAAAGTTTTAACAATCTGAAAAGCTGGTCTTAATACATCTCCTGTTGCATTATCAGCACCAGCTACCTCACCATCAGCATCTCCTGCTTTAATCATCATTACTGCCAAATACAAAGGATCCTGAAGTAATTTTGCTGCTTCATCCCTGCTTAATCCTTTGGACTTGCGTATTTCGACAAGCTTATCAATATACATATCCATCTTCTCGTAGTGCTCTGGATCTACTATCTTAGCTTTTTCAATATTCTTTAAGGAATTTTCACTTGCAAGCTTAGTGATTGACTGAGGCTTGCCAATTAAAATAATTTGAGCAAGACCCTCTGAAATAATCTGATCGGCAGCTTTTAAAGTCCTTATTTCTGTACCTTCGGGCAATACAATCCTCATGTTGTGGTTCTTTGCACTTTCTTTGATTTTACTGATTATATCCATGTTTAAAAAGAATTTAAAGATAAAACGTTTAATTTGTAAGTCATATCAAAAATAATATTTCTATTTTAATATTATATTTTTTTTCCAAATATTTTTATTTTATTTTCATATTGATCAATTCATGACCTTCAAGCAAGCCTACCAAATTATCTCCAATTGCTACTTTCCCTACACCTGAAGAAGTTCCAGTGTAAATCAAATCACCGGTTTTTAGTGTCATAAAACGAGATACGTATTCAACAATAATGTCGAAAGAAAATATCATATCACTTGTATTTCCATTTTGAACCTCAATTCCATTTTTTAACAAAACAAAATTTAAGTTCTGAATATTATCAAATTCATCAACCGGAACAAAATCAGAAATTACTGCAGAACCATCAAAAGATTTTGCAATTTCCCAAGGCAAACCTTTTTCTTTACATCTACGTTGCAAATCTCTGGCAGTAAAATCAATACCTAGTCCAATTGAGTCATAATAGCGTGAAGCAAACTTTTTATCAATATACTTTCCTAAACGATTAATATGCAATACCACCTCTAGTTCGTATTGAAGATCTGACGAGAAATCCGGCAAATAGAAGTTTTTATTTTTTTT
>DAOOPK010000100.1:0-9809 GCA_035388205.1 Bacteroidales bacterium | reverse complement strand
GCACCATGCCTTTTTGGAATACTCCCTATTATTATTCTACCAGCTAAATAATTACAAAATATGTAATATTAAATCAGCCCTAAATCCAGTAATGCTTCATCACTCATCATGTTTTTGGACCAAGGTGGGTTAAAAACTATATTAATATTTACAGATCTGACATCTTCTAAGGCTTTAAGTGCTGCCTGCACTTGTTCCAAAAGATCGTCAACCATTGGACAATTTGGTGCTGTTAATGTCATATCTATTTCAACATCAAAATTGTCGAGAACTTCAATTTTGTATATTAATCCTAAATCATAAATATTTACAGGAATTTCAGGATCGTAAACTTGTTTTAATGCTACCACTATTTCCTGTTCAACTTTTGTAATCTTGTCTGTCATCACTATTTACTTATTGATTTATATGCCAAGGCAAATAGTTTGATTTGTTTAATCATTGACAAAAGTCCATTCGATCTTGTAGGAGATAAATGCTGCTGCAAGCCTGTTTTTTCAATAAAATACAGATTGGCATTCAAAATATCTTCAGCTTTTTGCTGTGAAAGCACTCTTATTAGAAGAGAAGCAATCCCTTTAGTAATAATCGCATCACTATCGGCATAAAAAACAATCTTTCCGTCAATAAGACTAGCATGAAACCAGACTTTTGATTGACAGCCCTCAATCAGGTTTTTATCGGTTTTAAACTCTTCTGGCAATTCTGACAAATTATTACCCAATTCAATCAGATAGGTGTATTTGTCCATCCAGTCATCAAAAGCCGAAAATTCGAGGATTATTTCATCCTGAATTTCATTTATTGTCATATCTAATGATATTAAATATCAGATTTAAAGTAAGCTGTCAAGCTTAGCTGTAAGAGTTGCTTTTGGAACTGCTCCAACAACTTTATCGACTACTTTACCATTTTTGATAAAAAGCACAGTTGGGATATTGCGAATACCGTATTTAACAGAGATTTCGTTATTGTTATCAACATCTACTTTACCAATGACTGCTTTATCTCCATATTCCTTATACATTTCTTCAATGATTGGAGCAATCATTCTGCATGGTCCACACCAAACTGCCCAAAAATCCAAAACAACAGGTTTGTCGGATTTTTCAACTAATTCATTAAAATTTGATTCACTAATTTCGAGTGCCATAATTTCTTTTTTAAGTTTTTGCTAAAATATAAATTTAATTTAAACTAACATTTTCTAAATAAGGATTGTTTTCCAGAAATTCAATTAATTCATCTGTAAGTCCTATTCTTTCGGTACGTGAAAACAGTTTAACATAAGTATTATCAACGGAATTAAAGATCGCGAAATTCAGATTGATCTTTCCTTTACATTTTTTAAGAAGTGCCATCAGATCATTAATAAAATCCTCATTTATATTTTCAACAGATATTTGTAATGTAAGTTTAGAAAACAAGCTATCTTTAATTTCCGACAATAAAGCTACTTTAGAAACAGAAAAGAAAAGCTTTGTTTTATCAAGATTCCCTTCTTTAAAACAGCAATATATCATAAGTGAATACCCTTTGACAAAAAGATTCTTATTGTCGGTATATTCCTTTCCAAAAACCAGAAAGCTGTAGGAACCGGTATAGTCAATCATGCTGATCTTACCATAAGGTTTACCAGTTTTTGTCATTTTCTCCGTTACATCAGTAACAAACCCAACTATTTTAATATCTCTGTTATTTACAACTTTTTCCTGATCCTCCATTTCTCTCAGGGTTGTAATTTTCATTGTATTAATTATGAATCTAAAAGTATCTAGAGGATGACCTGTAAGATACATCCCGATATGTTCTTTTTCCATATCGAGAAATTTCAAGAAGTCGTATTCCTCAACAATTGGAATAACCGGTTGAGTAATTTCGACCGAATGGGTATCTCCAAATAAAGTAAGACCTGTATTTGCAGACATTTGAACATTATTACCAAATTTTATTAAAGATTCGGTAAAGGTTTCGCTCTCGTTCACATTTGCAAAATATTGAGGTCTTGAAACTCCTTTAAAACAATCGAATGCTCCTGCAAAAGCCAGAGCTTCAATATTCTTTTTATTTACTGCATTAAGATTTACTCTTGAGACAAAATCAAAAATATCTTTAAAAGGACCTCTAAGTTCTCTTTCTTCTATTAGATTTTCCACTGCATTAGTTCCCACATTTTTTATCCCCGCAAGTCCAAATCTGATGTTTCCTTTTTTGTTTACGGTAAACCCTCTATAACTTTCGTTCACATCCGGACTTAGTACTTTAATCTTCATTCTTTTACATTCTGCCATCTGAACAGAAATTTTCTCAATGTCCGATATGTTTCTGGTAAGGTTTGCGGCCATGAATTCGGCAGGATAATGAGCTTTAAGATAAGCTGTCTGATATGCTACATAAGCATAACAAACCGAGTGAGATTTATTGAATGCATATCGTGCAAATGCCGACCAGTCCTTCCATATTTTGTCAATCAGTTCATCAGGATTTTTATTTATTTGATTACAACCGTCTATGAATTCAGGATTATTTTTGCATCCTGCAATAAATTTCCCATGCAAATCTTCCATTGTTTTTAAATCCTTTTTCCCCATAGCTTTGCGGAGAGTATCAGATTGTCCACCGGTAAAACTTGCCAATGCTCTAGACTGAAGCATTACCTGTTCTTGAAAAACAGTAATTCCATAAGTGTCTTTCAAATATTTTTCCATTATAGGATGATCATATACTGTTTTTTCTCTGCCATGTTTTCTTTTTACGTAATCAGCGATATAATCCATAGGGCCTGGTCTGTACAATGCGTTCATAGCTACGAGGTCATTAAAATGATTTGGTTTCAATGACCTTAGATGCGATTTCATGCCTTCAGACTCAAACTGAAATATTGAAGTTGTAGAGCCAGTTTTAAAAACATTTAAAGTTTTTTCGTCATCAAGAGGAATTTTTTCTAAATCGAGGTCTATATTTCGAGACAATTTAATATTTGAAAGACATTCTTTAATAATTGACAGCGTTCTCAATCCCAAAAAATCCATTTTCAACAATCCGATTGATTCTACAAAAGTCCCTTCATATTGAGTGGCAGCCAGATTTCCATCTTCTTTTGTTCTCATCAGAGGAATATTATCCTCTAATTTGTCTCTTCCTATCAGCATCCCGCATGCATGAACGCCGGTCTGTCTTACCGAACCTTCGAGAACACATGCAATTGATAATGCTTTGAGCATAAATATATCATTATTACTTCTTGCATTTAGGATTTCTTCTGCAATAATTTTTCGGGTTTCCAAAACCGCTGTTTCTTCTTCTTTGTCCTCTTTTTTAGCTGTTATAATTTGCTTATCAATATTTGAAATTGCTTTTTCGATGTTCCCGAGTTTTTTCTCTTCTTCAAGTATAATATTATATGCATTATCCAAGGCTCCGTTATTAGGAATTTTTTTTGTGAGAGCATTAACTTGTGCCAATGGAACTCTCAATATTCGACAAACATCCTTAAGAGCACCTTTGGCTTTCATAGTACCAATTGTACAAATATGTGCGACCTTGTCTTTACCATATTTATTAGTAACATAATCAACTACTAATGATCTTCCATCATCGTCAAAATCTATGTCTACATCGGGCATTGATATACGTTCGGGATTAAGAAATCTTTCGAAGAGTAAATCAAAAGCTATAGGATCAACATCTGTAATACGTGTACTATATGCTACAACAGAACCTGCTGCCGAGCCCCTTCCTTTGCCAACCAAAACACCCATTTCACGTGCCTTGGCAATAAAATCCTGAACGATAAGGAAATAGCCCGGGAAACCCATAGTTTTTATTGTCTCAATCTCAAAATCAATTCTTTTTCTTATTTCATCCGAATAATTTTCACCATATCTTTCTACAATTCCTTTATCAACGAGAAATTTCAGGTAATCTGACTCGAATTTGATTCTTATAACAGAGTCGTATCCTCCCAAAGAAAAAAATTTACTTTCAGAAAATTCATTTTTCAAATCTTCAGGAGAATATTTTTCATACCATTCTTCAATTTTTCCAAAACTTTCGGGGATTGGAAATTCCGGCATGATGGGTTCCTTATTTATTTTGTATATTTCAACTTTTTCCGCTAATTCAACTGTATTTGATAATACTTCGGGATGGTCTCCAAATAAGCCAAACATTTCGTCCGGAGATTTAAACCATTCCTGCTTGGTATATCTCATTCTGTTTGCATCATCAAGATCAGCATTTGTAGTAAGACATATAAGAACATCATGAGCTTCAGCATCTTCTTCATTTACAAAATGGGCATCATTTGTGGCTATTATCTTTACACCGCATTCTTTTCCAAGTTCGAAAATTTTGCTATTTACAAGAACTTGAACATCAGACACATCTCGTTTCTGTTTGATTTCCTGTGTTGGATGATGCATTACTTCGAGATAATAATCATCTTCAAAGACATCTTTATACCAGCTAATAACTTCTTTTGCTTCTTCGATTTTGTTTTCGGCTATCAATTTAGCTATTTCCCCGCCCAGACATGCTGAGCTGACAATAAGACCTTCGTGGTATTCTTTTAAAAGGTTTTTATCAATTCTAGGTCTTTGATAAAATCCTTCTAGATTAGCTTTAGAAATAAGTTTGACAAGATTGTAATAACCTTTCAGGTTTTTTGCCAGTAAAATTAAATGATAGCCTGACTTGTCAGAAGCTTCAGTTTTATCGTGAATCGTTCGCTTTGCAACATAAGCTTCGCATCCTATAATTGGTTTAATGTCATTTTTAAGACATTTAGTGTGAAACTCTTTAATCCCGAGCATTGTTCCATGATCAGTCAGTGCAAGTGCTGACATTCCAAATCCTTTTGCTTTATTTATCAAAGCATTAATACTTGCTGCCCCATCTAAGATTGAATATTGAGAGTGAACGTGTAAATGAATAAAATTCGGCATTTTTATAACTTTTTTCAAAAAATATAAGATTTATAAAAATACTTTAAAAAAACAAGCAGCCCGAAAAAAGTTATTAGAAAATTTCAATAAAGTAATGAACATGATTTTGTTGAAAATTTGATTCTAACTATTTCCTTCAGATTTCATCGGATCAGATACATTTTCCCGATTTCTTTTTTAAAGTATTTATCTGACTCATTCGTCCTATGGTCAATATCTTGTCCATTGATTTTTGCTTTGACCTGATAAAAATATACCCCATTGGCAAGTTGGTCACCATACATATCTTTTCCATCCCAAGCATATTCGGTAATATTTTTTCCTATATAAACGGGTCCCATTTCATCAAGAAAAATAACTTTAACTAGTTTCCCAGTTACTGTAAATATTTCTATTTGCAATTCGTCGGGGATTTCGCTACCGGTAAGCTCGAAAACAAATCGGGTTCTGGATGAAAATGGATTAGGATAGTTTAGCAAGTGTGTAATTGTAGATTGAGTAATAACCTTAAAGTCAACAACATAGTCATTATCTCCGGATTCATTTTCCGAAACATCTTTAGCCTGAACCCTTAATCTATAATCACCGTCAACAGTAAAAATCGGGTTATAAACAATTTTAGCAGAATTCTCGGGTAAGTCAGCGGGAAACCATTCAATAGTTTCTTCGGGGTTGTCCTGCAATCCAAAATAAATCCTCTTCTCCACTCCTGTTTGCAGATCAGTAAGATATATTCTGAATAATGAAGTATCGTTAAGAGCCAGATACCTGTTTTCATCTTTTAGCTTAATCATTATTTCCGGTTTTGCGGAAACAATTTCTCCATTCATAATATATCTGCCATCAAAACTGACATCAAGTAATGGATTTGTAATATCTCCCTGAACATGAAAATATTTCACTGCAATATTGTTGAAATGGTGTTGTTCTGGCTGATAATACGTAGATGTAAGCTCGTTGATTGGATTATACTCTATCCAAATACTGTTCATCCCCGACAAACCAATGCTTGAATAAACCACAGTATCAATAATCACATCTTCTGTCGGGTGTTTTCGCAATTTGCGAATATCAATCAAATCTGTTTCGTTATCGTTATTTTGTATCCAGTATTTTACAACCAGACTATCCATATCTATATTACTGATGTTCTTAGTTGCTACTGCAAATTTTATTTCATCTCCTTCCTCCAAAGAATCGCAACAGAAGCAATATCCCAATTTTGGATCTATTGCAGTTTCAGGAACACCGAGAAAACGAAGTTGCCATTTCATTAACTGGGCAGGCGTTTTGTCTGTTACATCTTTTGTAAAAAATTCTAGTTTAAGATTCGGATATACAGTATAATCTATCGAATCTTCCAAACCAAATATCTCATAGGTTTCGGGTAAAATATCCTCCATAACCTGAACCTCCTGTCCTTGGTTATTTATTCCGAAAACTTTTAACACTACGCTATCATTTGACGGGTCTTCTAAAGCCAGATGCTCCCAGTTCAGTGATAACCAGGAATTTGAAGGACCAACAGTAACACTCTTGATTTTACCTTGATCAAAGTCGGTATAAAGATTCACTGTAATTTCTGCAGTATCAGAAGGTGCATATCCAAAATCTTCCTGCGTAGATGAGGGCGTTCCCTTTTTTGTGAAGAAAATATACGGATTACCGTTTAATACACTATTAATATGCACAGCACCCATATCTTCGAAAGTTTGTTTAATAGAATCAGGCCAGTTTTCAAAATAACCATTCGACCATGAATATGCTAAGATATAATGACCTTCAGGGACACTGTCTATCAATGCTTTCATTGCATTCAGTCCACTATAATCCACAGTAGTTCCCCAACCTGTAGTAAATGAAAAGAAAAATTGAGGCCTATTACTCGACCAGCACTGAGGATAGTTTCTATGTCCATAATTTTCAATATCCGAAGACCAAGCCAAGATAGTTACAGGATCTATAACTGCCACAAGCATTGCCGGTGCTGTTCCACAATTACCCCAGTCACCAAGACCGTTAGCAACTGAGCCATCTATACGATAAGAGACAAAATTATAATCTTCAAGCCAATAGCAACTCGTATTTTTACACACTAACTGCTTGGGATAATCTACAAAACTAAACTTATATGCAGGACGATCATAAATTATGAAGTTATAATCATCTTCTTTAAACTGGTAATAGTGAGCCTGTGACCAGCCTTCCTCACCCTCCATATAAATAAATGTTGATTCTTTCCACACTATACTGTCAGGATTTGTATGATCTCTTGCTATCCTCCAGTAATACACCCTGTTATTCGTCATTTCAAATGGCAGTTCCCATGAAACAATCCCACCTTCACTATAAACCATTGTTTGATTGAGTAAAGGACTATTATACTGATCTGTAGTGTCAATCTGAAACCTGTAACCTGCATAAGTGGCAAATGGATTTCCAGTAGAAGCAATCAAACTGACATTTTTTGAGGGATAGATTGAATATTTATATGGATAAATCGGGAATAAATCACCGGAGCTAATTAAAAAACTTAAAATTACTTGATTGTTATTTTCATTGGATTCTTCAACTTGCGTACCGGCATCTACAAACACACTTAAACTGTTCAGCCCCGGTCCGTTCAGTCGGTCAACCGGCATTCTAACAAAAATTGTGTCAAAATAATTACAACCATAAACCGGAACTGTATATTCATAATTTGTTCCATCGGGAAGAGTTCTGTTTATTCCCACCAAAAAAGTTTCACTAGTAGCCCGACCAATATTTTTAACTACAATTCTAAGGTCAAAACTATCAGTTACAGTAGTAATTATATCGGGAATAAAAGTAATCAATGACGGATTAACTGTTAAATCGGGTTTGTCGAAAGAGTTAATCTTAATTGCAGGATCTCCATGTAGTGTAAATTCATGGCATGTCAGTTCAATATTTGGATTGGCCGGATACTGATTACTGATATATTTTACCGAATTAATAATTTGTAAAGAAATTGGTAAACCATAAGTTTTATAAGCAATGTTTTTATACAATTCATTTGAATAGATATTTAGATATGATGCCAGTCCAAAGCCCACAGATGCAAGAAATCCTATTGATCCTTTACTGACAGCATTTACCCAACTTTCACTAATAGTCGCCGAATATCGCTGATGGATATCCCCCGATAAACATGAATTTGCTATTATAAAAGGATATTTACCTGTATTGCTATAATTTTCGGGATAATCAATATTTTGATCAAAGCCGGAAGCTGAGCCATGTCCAAAAAAAGTCATCAGACTAATTCCATTATTTATAAGGTTTTGAATTGAATCTGATTGTGTAATCTGTATTGGTTCGGAAGATGTTTTTAAAAATGTACTGACTCGACCACCAAACAAAGTATCTTCAATTATTGTTTTATAGTTTTGTAGATAAAAGGCAAATGTTTGTTGTTGAGAGGCGGACATTCCTCCTCCAAAATGAATTACTGATTTCATCCACTCTTCCGGAGGATTCGATTCATATTCCATTACTTTTTCAAGATAATTCAAAACGCCTTCATTAGTGGTTACGCTTAACCTGCCTGTTCCCACTAATGGCTCATAATGCGTTTCTCTCAAACCTGCTGTCAATAAATTATCGCTTGATGGATTACCTCCCGAAGGGACAAGACATTCTGCATAAATTTCGGGATTGTTTCTTAACATGTAATAATGAATTGATTTCCCAATGAGAAACATTACACGTTGCTTTGTGGAAATATCATATAACTTATCATTATACCTCCTTATTGCAGAAGGATGTTTTCTAACGCCCCATGCAAACTGGTCATAAAGTTGATCAATATCAACCAATGCAACATTATATCCGCATAAACTTCTGTAATCCGCATATTGTTGTGCTCCTGTCCAAAGGTTTTTGTGCGTTATTATAATATATTCCGCATTAGGATATAATCCTAAATAGTCAGTAAATTTATTGTTCGAGCTGACTTTTGTAATTCTATCAACCGATTTTAAGCCTGATTGATTAGTTATGACAAGATGTCTTTCTGAATTAGTATTATTAATAAGAGATTTTAATGTTCCTGCATTATTTTCTACAGTTATTCTCTCATTATTTGTCAAATCAAATATTACCGCGTTACTGGAAGTGTTTATTCCTGTTATTTCCACATAGTCTTTTTCTGACGAATAATTTGCCGGCAAATAAAACTCAAAACAATTCTGATTTTCGAAATCCCATGTGTGAGGATATTTAATATTTATATATGAAACGGCGTTGTTGTCATTAACATCCGGTTGGGTAATATCATTAGATGAAAAAACAAAACTAACAGGGTTTGATATTGAAGATGAAGGTAAAGTAATGTTTTCCCTTACAAACTGATATCCTGTATAAGTTCTGTCAATCCTTACCTGACCGAGAAATTCAACTTTAAGATGATGTGGAACTGAAGAGACTACTTGACTTGCCGGTACTCCTGTTACAGCTATTTCAAAATAGGTATTTGCTGTACCTGAAAATATATTAGTAAGGCTAATAGATTTTGAAATTGGCGTCTCATCTTTGATTTCTTCGCTAAACCAACCCTCTCCTTCTGTAAACAGACATCTGATTGAGGCATTGTAACAAGCAGAGACATAATTTTCTCTTATGTTTTTGTAACAATATTGCTGAGCAGAAGACAAATATGGAGCATAGTCTGTGTTATTAGAAATCGTCATCCTTCTGTTTGAGGTTAAATAATTCCATGTTAGAAAATACACAGAAGTGTCACTGTAAAAGCTATAATCAGGATTTACCTGATTATCGGGGTCATCATAAAAGTCCAGATCAAGTTCTCCTCTGTTTCGTTTTCCATAAAATTCAATATAG
>DAOOPK010000099.1:0-9830 GCA_035388205.1 Bacteroidales bacterium | reverse complement strand
AATTCTATTATGTCCGCAACGTTGTAAAACTGAACTAAATTCCTGAGCTTCCATGGTCATAGTACTTTCAAGGTCATTAAACATACCAGAAACTAAGATTTTTTTAATTGCAGCCAGAGATTCAGAACTTTTATTACATAGTGATTTCGCAAATTCCATGGTTTCCGAATATATATTATCATCAGAAAATACTTTTTGAATAATAGCTTTTGATTTTGCTTCATTTACAGGTATTTGATTTCCTGTGAATAGATAATATGCAGCATCACCAGTACTAAAATATCTTGATAAAATACTTATTCCTCCGGCTCCCGGAATCAAACCGAGCTCTACTTCGGGTAGCTTGATTATAGCATCTTCAGAAGAAAATCTGATATCACAATGCAAAGCAAGTTCAAAGCCACCTCCAAAAACCAAACCCTTAAGCATAGCAATAACGGGAAAGGGTAGGTTGAAAAGAGCTCCGAAAGATCTCTGGACTCTCAAACACATCAACAGAGATTTTTCATAATTCGCTGAACCTATTTCTTTTAAGTCTCCACCAGCAGAAAAACAAGTGTCAGAACCTTTAATAATCAATATTTTACAACTTTTATCTTCAAGTAATGATTTAATAAAATCATCAAACTCATCAAAGAACAGTTGGCTTAAAGAATTCAATTTTTTTGGATTATTCAGATGCAAAATTGATATACTATTTGTTTTCTCAAAAGATATAGTTTTATAATTCATTGCATTTTTTTTGCAAATATACAATATGATACTGAATATTTCCAAAGACTCAGTCAAATTTAAAACAGTGTTTGCAATTATTTATAAATTGTATAGGCAGAACTTGTCATATTATCAGCTTTTGTTTTAATTTGCAATAAAACAAAAATGATTATGAAGACAGTAATTGTAAACATAAAGGAACTCATTCAGGTTGATGAAAGAGAAAGGCTTATGGTAAAGGGTAAAGAAATGTCTGAACTTAAAACTATTAAAGATGCTTATTTGATAATCAAAGGAGAATTAATAGATGACTATGGCAAAATGGCAGATTTAAAGGAAATATATAAGACAGAAAGCAAGGATTTACGGATTATTGATGCCACAGGGAGAATGGTGTTTCCTTCATTTTGCGATTCACACACACATCTGGTATATGCAGGAAGTCGTGAAACAGAATACAGTGATAAAATAAGGGGCTTAAGTTACGAAGAAATTGCTAAAAGGGGAGGAGGCATTTTAAATTCTGCAAGCCTGTTACATCAAACGAGTGAAGAAGAACTCTACATGCAAGCAATGCTAAGGGTTAAAGAAATCATTTCTCAGGGAACAGGTGCAGTTGAAATTAAAAGTGGATATGGATTAAACACTGAAGATGAAATAAAAATACTAAGAGTAATAAAGAGGATAAAAGAGACTTCTCCGATTATTGTTAAATCTACATTTCTTGGAGCACATGCAATACCAAAAGAATATAAATCAAATCCTGATGAGTATGTTGATATCGTTATCAACGAAATGATTCCACAGATTGCTTCAGAAGAGCTTGCAGATTATATTGATGTATTTTGTGACAAAGGTTTTTTCACAGTCGAACAAACAGACAGAATTTTACTAGCAGGAATGAAATATGGTTTGAAAGCAAAAATTCATGCAAATGAACTTGCAAAATCGGGTGGAATTCAGGTTGGTGTAAAGTATGATGCACTTTCTGTTGATCATATTGAATATGTTGGTGATGAAGAAATTTCAGTTTTGTTGAATAGCGACACTATGCCTACAATTCTTCCTGGCGCCGCATTCTTTCTGAACATGCCTTTTTCGCCAGCTCGCAAAATGATTGAGGCTGGTCTACCTGTTGCCATTGCATCGGACTTTAATCCAGGCTCGTCACCAACTGGAAATATGAAGTTAATGATGTCTTTTGCCTGCGTGAATTATAAAATGCTGCCTGAAGAAGCAATTCATGCTGCAACAATAAACTCAGCATATGCAATGGGTGTAAGTGATATTGCCGGTAGTATTTTGCGTGGAAAGATTGCAAATCTGTTCATTACTGAAAAAATCCCAACATACAGCTTTTTTCCTTATGCATACGGGTCGGACCTAGTACAAAAGGTTATTCTTAAAGGTAAAGAAATTGTTGATTAACCGATAATTCTCCGTAATTCACAGAATATTTATTTGCAGTTGTCAAAGATTTTAACGTAATTTGTAAAGATTGATTGATGAATGCTGTAACAAATCAAACAACATAAACGTTATTTGAGAATATTAAAGAAAAAAAAGCGTTGAATACATTTTGAAATATGCTACAAACTATGAAAAAAGTAGTGTTTATAATTTTATCCGCAGTCGTTTTGTTGATTGTATTATCATCATGTTCCAGCAAAATAGATTCTACAGAACAACTGATGGAACAGATATCAGATAAATATAACGGGAAGTGGTTCAAGCAGATAAAGTTCTGTCAAACAACTAGTTTTTATAAAAATGACTCAATTATTAAAACTGAAAGATGGATTGAAGAATACAAATATCCGTCACAATTAATCATAAAAGTTAACCACGAGAACAGCTCTGACGGTCATTTATATAGAAATGATTCGGTTTATATATTTGAAGATAATGAAATTAAGTACCAAAATAAAGCAACTCATGATTTAGTTATATTGAGTATGGACATATATAACATGAAAAAAGACGAAATTATGAAGAGATTGAGCGGACTTGATTATGATCTAAATAAATTTCATGAAGACAATTACAATGGACGTAAAATATACGTAATTGGAGCTGATAAAGGTGATAATAAAACGAATCAGTTATGGTTTGATGCTGAAAATCTCTATTTTATAAAGTTGACAAAGAATACTGATATAGGATTACAGGAAATATATTTGAATGAATATATAAATATTGAGGGTCAAGGCTGGATCGAGCAGGAAGTTGTTTTTGTAATTAACGGAGAAGTTAATATTGTTGAAAAGTACTATAATATAGAAATACCACAAGAATCAATTCCTGAAATTAATGTAAATGATTTTAGTAAATTCAAATTAGATTTGAATAATAAGATCAAATACTTTATAAATTTTGATTATTCTACACATGGAAAAGGATTATTGATTTTATTTTACGACAATATTTCATACATTATATAATACTAGAATTACAACACTTATAGTAATTTTACTAATTTTAATTACATGTCATATAATTTATATTATGTTAAATAGAATAAATAAAAAATATATAAACAATAAAACATCTCTTCTATCAGATCATATTGCATGATAATTTTAAAAACCTAATTTTAGGGATGATAAGATCTTGCTTTTTGTAAATAGCTTTTCCTCCGACTGAAACAGATTTACCGGAAGAAACTCCGCCGAAATTTATATTCAGATTATTTATGTTAACTATATGAATATCTTTAAAGAAGTATTTCAGAATAATATCATAAGTATAACCTTTCGATGCCATAACTTGAGCGCTTTCTAAAGATAAACCTGCCCCATGACCGGATCCTTTGCCTACAACGGTAATAACACCGCTTTTATCCAGAGACATATCAAAGAAAGATGATTGCCAACCTAAATCACTCATTACAGCATCAAGTTTTACCGAATCGCTGCTAACTTTAAAAGCTGATAATCTCGATGGTTGTTTTACAATAAGGTCTTTAATAAGTTTGCTGCTGGCTATTTTCATACCTTTTTTTACGAGAAATTCCTGCCATTCTACTCCAGGGACTAACAATTTCCATGAATACGAGTTACCATAAACTGCAAAAGTGTCTTTTACTACTTTCAGATAGTTTGACTTTTTACCAATTACATTATAACCGTCTGATGTCAATCCTCCGCTATTTATATGGTACAAAGGCTCAAAAATATTCATATATCTATCAACTATCACCATATTGTTTGTTTTCTTTGCAGCCTGAATAATAACCCTGCTCCCTGCTTTATTCCTATATATCTGACAATGTGAACCATCGCAAAAATCGAATCCATCATTTTTATGTCTTGACAACTTAAAAATTGTTATAGATCTGAACATAATTGACAAAGCTTTGTAATATTCTTCTGAAGCCAACGCACCGCCTTTTCCTTCTATAACTCCTGCAACATAAGAATCTAAAGATACATTGTCAATTACATCAATATAATAATCATTACGTTTGACCAACAGCCATCCATCATAATTTCTTGCAGCTTCGACAGATCCGGTATAATTGATAAAAAAAGCTGCATCTCCCACTCCTACCAATTTAATAGGCATATCAGTAGCAAAAGCTTCTGAACGATGACGATATACGAGATATTCAGATTCTCTGATTATATTAATGTTAGTCCCAATTTCAATTGTATCAACAATTGTATTATTATCATAAACTATATAGGAACCTTTCTGAACAGTTAATGTAATGCCTTGAGGTTTTCTATCGTAGAACAATGCCACCGAAACTTCCTGTGCAACAAGCAATCCGGTCAAATTTATTAAAGATAAAAATATCAGAATTCTATTTTTCATTAGAGATATCATCTTTTATACTTTCTGCTATTTTTAAATAAATATTGTCTTTATCTAGCTTTTTATACAAAGTTATATAATTATCTTTAACAAAACTAAATTTTTCTCCATTCGGGAGTATTTTTTTTAGTTCTTTCTTCAGATTTTCTTTATTAAGATCATTTTGTATCAATTCGCAGACAGCATTTTTATCAAGAATTAAATTAACGAGAGAAATATATTTAACATTTGCAACCAATCTTGCAATAGCTACTGAAATTCTTCCACCTTTGTAACATACGACCTGAGGCAATCTGAACAAAGCAGCTTCGAGAGTGGCAGTTCCTGAAGTAATGAGTCCGGCAATCGAATGAGACAATACTTCATAGGTCTGACCAAAAACAAGCTTAACATCTGAATTTTTAAGAAATTGAGTGTAATATTCTTTATCAATTGCGGGAGCTCCGGTAATGACAAAATTATACTCAGGAAATTCTTCAGAGGCTTCAATCATAACCGGCAGCATGTGTTTAATTTCCTGTTTGCGACTTCCTGCCATTAAAGCGATAATCGGACGCAAATCCAAATTATGTTCTTTGTGGAAGTCATCATCGGATTTTTTTAAATAGTTTTTAATTATATCTGTAAGCGGATGTCCATAATATTCTACTTCGATGCCATATTTTGCATAAAAATCCTTTTCAAAAGGAAGAATTACATACATTTTATCGGTATAATCCCTTATTTTATAAACTCTGGAAGCTTTCCATGCCCAAACATTCGGTGAAATAAAGTAAATTGACTTATACGAATGTTTCTTAACCCATTTTGCCAACCTAAGATTAAATCCAGGATAATCTACAAATATTACTGCATCAGGATTGTATTCAGTAATTTGTTTTTTACATAATCGAAAATTCTTTCTGATTTCTGAGAGATTTTGTAATACTTCTACAAAACCCATAAATGCCAGATCTCTTATATGTTTATGTACTTTAACCCCTTGCTTTATAAGTAAATCTCCTCCCCAACCTTCGAAATCAGCATTCTTATCCACAAATTTAATCTGTTCGACAAGGTGTGAGCCGTGTAAATCGCCGGAAGCTTCTCCTGCAATTATGAAATACTTCATTATACAAATTTAAGTACTAAAACTAGTAATGTATATATTAGGACTGAAAATATAAGCCCTTTAATAGAATACCAATAATCCAGTTTTTTGAAAATAAAGAACAGAATAAGATTTGGAAGCACACATAGACTAAAAACCGGAGTAAAAGCTTCAGTTGCTAATAATTTTTCTATAAATTCCATGAATTTCAGCTCAGGATTTTTAGCCATCAGAAAGATGAAATAAATCATGAAACTGATTATTGGTAACACAAGACCCAAAGCCAGTCCAATGATAGGCTTATTATATTTCTTAATCATATTTGGTTTAGCTTCCATTTTTATATCGTTTTTTTAGTTCATTAAGCGTTTTATACTCAGTAAAATCTATTTTGACAGGTACTATAGATGCATAATTATTTGCCAATGCCCATTCATCTGCTTCAATATTTTCAGGTTCGAAATTGTTAAAATCTCCTGTAAGCCAGAAGTAATCGCCTCCGTAAGGGTCTGTTCTCCTTTCAAATTCTTCTTTCCAAACTCCTGTTGTTTGTTTGCAAACTTTAAATCCTTTAAAATCAGATTCGGCTACTACAGGAAAATTTACATTCAGAGCAACTTGTTCGGGCAATCCGTTTTCTAATACATCTTCGACAACTTTTCTCCCATACTTTACCGCCAAATTGAAGTCAGCAGTTTTTTTATGGTCAAGCACAGAAAATCCAATAGATGGAATTCCATACAAGCTTGCCTCGATAGCCGCACCCATTGTTCCGGAGTAGATTATGCTTATGGCAGAGTTTGATCCATGATTAATTCCCGAAACCATGAGATCAGGTTTACGTGGAAGTAATTGATTTATAGCAAGTTTAACGCAATCAACCGGGGTGCCTTTAACAGAGATAATTTCAATATTCTTTTCTGTCTTAACTTTTTTTGTCCTTAAAGGTTCCAAAAGACTAATTGAATGGCTCATACCTGATTGACCTTGCTCTGGTGCAACAACATATAGGTCACCGTATGGCTTTACCATTTCAATCAGACTTTGTAATCCTCTTGCATCAATTCCATCATCATTTGAAATTAATATTAGCTTTCTGTTTTTCAATATCGTATAATAAAATTCATTGCAAAAATAACATTAGAAATTTAGTGATTATTACATATAAGAAGAATTTTTCAACAATTGAATGATTAAAAAAACAATGGCGTAATTATTCTTAAATATTTATAAGCATCCCGTCCTCGCCTGCAACAACGTCAGGGAATATTTCTTCAGCTTCTTTTAAGAATATTTCAATTGATTTGTATCGTGACGAGAAATGTCCTATCAGTAGTTTACGAGCTGAAGTTATTTTTGCAATTTCAGCTGCTTGTTTTGCAGTACTATGATGAGTTTCGACAGCCAAATCCTTCATGTCCGAAGCAAAAGTAGCTTCGTGATACAAAAGATTAACATTATTAAAATATTTATCGAGATTTTTTATTGGTAAAGTATCTGTGCAAAAAGCATAAGAACGTATTTCTCCCGGTTTTGTGGTCAATTCCGAGTTTTTAACGACTTCTCCGAAATCATCAACAAGGTCCTCCCCTGCTTTTATTTTTACTATTTCTGCTATTGACAATTCATATCTTTCAATTACATCTTTTCTGATATTCAATGCTTTGTTCTTCTCAACGAATAAAAAGCCATAAGTTGGTTTTGTGTGTTTTAGTGGAAAGCTATATACTTCGAGAAATTTGTTTTCAAATATCAGATTCTTTCCATTATCCGTTAATGGGATAAAATTTACTTTATAGTGTAGATGGTCATTATTAAGAGATAATACAGTTTCGTAAATCTTTTTTAGTTCTGATGGTGCATAAATATTCAGATCCTGTTTGCGTCCCAACAGATTAAAACTTGAAAGCAGACCAAAAATCCCATAAAAATGGTCACCATGCAAGTGAGAAATGAAAATGTTTTTCAGTTTGCCAAAAGGGACATTGAATTTTCGCATTTGCATTTGAGTACCTTCTGCACAGTCTATTAAATATGGGGTTTCATTATACATTACAACCTGTGCGGTTGGCATTCGAGTTGATGTAGGTAATGCAGAACTGCTTCCGAGTATTCGAATTTGAAATTGCATATTTTTACTTCATTTTCTTTACTGCTTTGAAGAATTCCTGAAGTTCCTGTTTTCGTTCAAGACTCAAGTCATGCCATCTAATTCCCTGTACAGCTCCTTCCAAGGCATATAACTGATTAATACAAGCGTTTTGGTCAATTGTTGCAAGTTTTACAAAAGCACTTTCGCTGCCAATTGAAAATAATTGCTCCGGAGATTCGATACCTGCAAAAATCAACTTTTCTGCCAAAGTTTTACCTATATTGGGTAAATCAATTAAGCTTTGATTATTATTCATTTAAAAAAATTTACAAAACTCAAGATTTAAGAACTGACACTCTTGTCTTTATTGATTCCAAATGCTGTTCCTCGGTTGTATTTGGGTCTTTTAAGTTGTAGAACAATTTACAAGGAAGTTCATTGCATCCTCCGCAGTCTTTAAGATTCTTTTTATTTACTGAACAATCGTAAAGAGGACACACAGAAACATTTTCCTGAAAAGCTGTCCAAAATGGTTTTCCTTTTGTTTGATGACAGCCTGTACATTCCTTATTAAAGAACTGACAGTTATCGCAAATTAATCCACATGCTGATATATTCATAGATTAGTCTTTTATGCATCTTACCGAAATACCGAATTCTTTTCTGCTGTAACCAATTACTGCATTTCTGTTCCCTTTGTCAATATCTAGGCTCCATGCACCATATTCTCCGTTTTCTGTTGAAGTCCAAAATGCACAGAAATTGTCAATATCGGCAAAAACTCCGGTTCCTCTTCTCCAACCAGAATACAAAGCTTCAAAACCACTGTCACCATCTTCAATTAAGGTATTAAATGCTTCATTGTCGTTTCCCAGATAATCAAGTAACTTTTTGATATCTTTTTCTGTTGGTATATGCCAATCTTTGGGAGCTATACCTCTGTCGTCTGTAACAGCATACCAGTTATAAAGTTTACCATACTTATCTCCATTTTTAGATTTGTTTTCATAATAACACCAGACAGCAGTTTGATTATTTTTTGCTTTTATCCATTCTGCTTCTGTTTTTGCCTCGAGTATAATATCTCCATTATTAAAAGTATCAGTTGAAATATTATAAAGCATCCACTCCTGCTCTCCTATTTCGATACTTTCATACTGTATTTCTTCAGTTTCTGGCTCTGTACTAGTTTCGGTTTTCTTATTATCTGAATTACAAGCTGATATAAACATTACTAAACAAATAATAATACTTGCAAACATTATTTCCGGTTTTTTCATATTGATTGTTTTAATAATTATTAAATTGTATATTATTTCTGCTAAAATATTAAAAATAATTATAATTACAAAACTGAATTTTAAAATTTAAGTTATATCCTGATAAAAAATTCTGCTGCTATCGCAAGATTGCATCTTGTGATAGCAGAGACATTATTAACCAATCCTTATCTGCTATTTTCTTCAGATTTTCTTTTGTGCGTCTGCCTACACAAAAGTCAATTATTGATCCGTTGGTCTTGTTTATCGCATATATTATCCAGCATTCATTTTTCTTGTTCCCACAAAATGTCCTTATTTCATCTATCTCGTACGATTGTCCTGTTTCGTCAATCCTCGGCATTTTCAAATTTGACGCTATCCGTTCTATAAGTCTCTGAACACTTGATTTGGAGATTTTTAACAGTCTTGATATTGAACTTATTCCACAGCCTTCGTTGTTTAACTGTTTTACCCATTGATATTTTTCTTCGGGAATCCTTGTTTTTATATATGCCTGCTGTTGATAACAACCACATGCCTTGCATTGGTATCTTTGAATGCCGTGACGCTTTCCTTTTTTTATACAATCTCCTTTACAAATACTACATTCCATCTCTTGACATTACTTGGTTTTAATTACATTCAGGTGCCATTTGGTACACAATACAGATTAGTTTCCTGTTTTAACAGTATTTTTAGAAAGCAAAGTTATTTTTTTATCCAAAACAAGCTAAATATTTTTAATTTCTAAATGAAAATATATACTGCTTATCAGTAACTTACATTTTATGTTTTGGAAAAAGTGCCATATGGGACAGTACCTAATAAAAGGCTATGACTTTAAAGATATTATAGA
>DAOOPK010000098.1:0-9972 GCA_035388205.1 Bacteroidales bacterium | reverse complement strand
GTCAAGAGTTGATAGTATTTTGTTATATAGTAAATATTATAACAAAATAAACATTGCAGAGATTACAAATGCTATGATAACAGAAAGCATAAATACTTTTCGTAATGCAGGATAGTCAGGATATGCAGGTACGGATGCTTTTTCGAGGATTAGATTTGCACTTACATAACCGGCTTGTGATATCATTGTCTCAGCTTTTGTTTGGATTAGCTGAGAATAAAAATCTTCGTTTATCGAATATAAACGTAATAATTTGGCATATTCTATTTCGTCATAAGCTGAATCAACAAATACCTGGCTTTCAATTTCGTTTATTCTTTTGTCATATTCGATTTTTTCTCCATTTAATCTAATTATTGTGGAGTTAACAAAATCTACTATTATGTCCTTTTTTGATTGTATTTGTTCATCAATTACTTTTATTTTATGATTATTCGCAGTAACATCAAATAACAGAACTTCTTTTCTGCTTAATAATTCCTGTAGTGAATTTATCATCTCTGAAAGGAACTTCTCAGATTGTTGACCAGAAAGCATTGCCAGTATTTCGTATGTTTTTAGTTCAGGCTCTGATTCTATCTTTTTAGAAATCTTTTCTAGAGTCATTATTTCAAAGTCAACATTTATCAGTTTGTTCTCCAGCTCTGTGATCTTTGACGTATAAATATTTGCTTTGTTGAACAGTACATTATCACTTGTTGCTCTGATATTATTCTGGACCCTGAAATCATGCAAATCTTTTTCTGTAGAATTCAATTGAGAAAAAACATTTTCCATTTGCTGGTCAATGTAATTGACAATATTATTTGCACTTTCTTTCTTTTTATTCTCATCAAATTGAATAAATTTTTCGGCAATCGTATTTGTTATTTCTGCTGCTTTGCTTGCATTGTAGTCATAATAAGTTATAAGAATAGTTCCAGCAGTTTCGTTAAGAATTTGAATATTCAAATTAGCACTAATACTGTAAAGGACAGTATTCGGGTCATTTATTGTGAAGTAATATTGAGACTTATTTTCGGGATCTAATTCTATTTCCATATCTTTTTTCGTGGGGAAATGGATGAGAATTTCCATTCCGAAAACAGATTGCCATTCTTCCGGATTTAATCTGTATTCATATATTTCGCCATTAATCTCGTAAGATAGGTTGCATTTATAATCAATAAATTCGCAGTTAATTTTTTGGTCGAGTATTACAGGATTATTCAGTCTATATTTAATTTCAAAAGGAGTACTTCCATATAATTCCGTAGACAAAAATGTGCCCTGTCGGTAATAACTAACTTCAAGCGGTAAAGCAGCAACAACAGTTTTAAGGAACTCATGGGATCTTATCAACTCTATAACAGGGGCAAGATCGTTTTCCATCACGACAGAATTAATCCCGAGAATTTGGTTTGTTTTATTTTCATTCTTAATCTGCAGAATTGATGTGGATTTGAAAACCGGAAGCGTATAACGATAGTAAGCTAAACCTACTCCGAGACATACTACACCGATAATCAGCATTACCCAAAAATTTCGTTTGAATATTGTTAGGAAAGTTCTGGGGTCGAATTTCTGGTTTAGAAAAGGTATTTTTATGTTTTGAGCCATTTGCAATTATTTATTTAGCCTGAAGAATACCCCGTAAATAGTGACAAGAGTCGTTACTAAAGTAAGGTAAGGACTTATTTCACGAAGTGCTCTGACAACGTATTGAGGCTTACTGTCAATATAAATTATATCATTTGCTTCAAGAAAAATATTTGAGTTTTTTAAATCAGATAGATTAGAAATGTTCCAATAATAGATTTGAGGGTTTTGAGTTAAATCACCTCTTATAAGTTTAATTTTGTATGACCTGCTTATTTCGGTAATTCCACCCACTTCTGCTATAGCTTCGATAAGGGTTAAGTTTTCGGTTGGCATTGCGACAATAGTAGCTTTAGTACCACTGTCCATAAATATCATCACTTTGCGGTTTGTTACCTCAACTAGCACAAAAGGATTAACGAAATACTGACTATATAATTCTTCGAAATATGCTTCAATTTCGCGGACTGTTTTGCCACTAACCGGTACTCTACCCAGAATAGGGACTTTAACCATTCCATCAAATTCAACTGAAAATTCAAAACCGCTTTGATTGCTGTTTTGAGTATTTCCACCCGCACTTTGATCAGCTTTGAAAAATGATTCTCCAACATTACTTACCACTCTCAACGAAATTTTGTCATAGGGTTTAATAACATATTCAAGTTTTGAAGCTTCAAAACTGTTTACGGGGTGCTCAGGGGCTGTTTGAAACATCTCAGAAGGTCTAAGTGTCTTACAGGAATTAAATGATAAAAAAACAATTATTATACAAAGTATTCCACCGATTCTGACTTTCATTTCATTTTTATTACTATATGCAAAATTATAAAAATATTCTATTATGCATAGTAATCTGGGAATTATTTGTTTGGAAAAATATCGGTATAGGTAGAAATGCTAAAAAATCGGGTCACTGTAAAAGTTCATCATATAATGATTTCATGTCATTAATAAGTCTGTTATAGTGAAATTTTTCTTTGACAAAATCCCAGCCTTGTTTAGACATTTGATTCCTCAACTCATCGTTTTCAACTAATTGTAATAGTTTGGCAGTAAAATCTTCGAGATTATCATTTTTGGCAAGTAAAGCAGTTTTGTTTTCCAGTACAATGTTATCTACTCCACCGACATTTGTTGTTACAATAGGAGTATTAGCAGCCTGTGATTCAATTAATGATACAGGGGTACCTTCATTGTATGAAGTGAGAGCAGTAATTTCCGATCCAGCAAATACAATGTCTGCATCCTGTATCCAAGAGGTAAATATTACATCTGCTGAATTTGTTTGTTCTTCAGGGAATGAACATTTAAGTCCAAGAGAATAGCATAGTTCAATTAGTCCGTTCCTTAACTGACCATCTCCAACAATTACAGCTTTTATTTTTTTTGAGGATTTTTGTTTTACATTGTTGATGGCTTTGATAAATAAAGGGTGATTTTTTACTGCCACTAATCTTCCGATTATTGAAATTGCAATTTCATCATCAGCAATTTTATATCTTTCACGGAAATATTGGCGTTTTTGCTGATAGTTTTGTTGAAAACGATCAAGATCAAAGCCGAGCGGAATAACTCTGAACTTGTTTTCGGGTGCAATTTGGTGGACATTGCATAATTCGTGTTTTTGAAGATCACTAATTGCAATTATAATATTGGTTTTTTTAGCAAGATCTCTTTCAATTTTTTTAAAGATGGCAGTAGTATATTTATTGAAATAGGAGTGAAAAACATGTCCATGAAAAGTATGAACAATAACGGGAACGCCTTCACTTATTGCAGCTTTTCTGCCAAGATATCCTGCTTTTGACGCATGTGTATGAACTATATCGGGGCGATATCTTTTAATTATGTTTTTAATTTTATTGTATGCTGTAACATCGTTTATGCCTATTTCACGAACCATTTCAGGTATTTGAATAGCATGAATCCCCAGTTTTTTTACAATATAATCTGAACAGGCTTCATGTTTGTCCTGCATGCCTCCAATTAATAAAGTCTCGTAGTCAGGATATAAATACTTAGTCAAATAAGCAACATTATATGTCGGTCCGCCAAGATTAAATCTGTTTATTATTCTTAAAACTTTTGGCATAACGATTAAATATAGTATTTTTTCCACCAGCTCTGAAAAACAATAATCGCCCACACTTTTGAAGCAGAATCCTCGGGGTTATTCGATTTAATCTTGCTTTTAAGTTGATTAATTATTTCGTAATTAAAAACACCTTGTTCCTTAATAAATGCTTTAGATAACAAATCATCATTTATCAATGACCATAATTCGTTTCTGAACCATTTGAGCAAAGGTACTTCAAAACCATGTTTAGGCAAATTTAATAATTTTTCAGGAATCAAATCAGAAAAGCTGTCTCTTAAAATCTTTTTTCTTTGAGAAGATGTAATCTTGTAAGATGAGGGAAGACTAAATGCGTAATCTACAACTGTATGATCTAGAAAAGGAGTTCTCACTTCGAGACTATTTGCCATTGACATACGGTCAACTTTTGTCAGCATGTCGCCTTCGAGTACAAGTTTCATATCAGTATGTAAAATGGTGTTTAAATCTGTAAAATCATTTTTCTCTGAATTGAAGTAATATTTCAGTTTACTATAATTTTCAACATTAGTTTGTGCATTTAACAGTTTGTTTGAATAATCTTCAGAACCAATGCTTGCCCAAAACCAATATCTTTCGAAAGGGGGCAATTTATAGGCTTCAGCGAATCGGTTGATTTGTCTTATTAGATTTGCTGATTTCGAGTTCCTTGATTTTGGTAATACTTTCCATACAGGATTCATCACAGAGATAAGTTTTTCTTTATTTCCTGAATATTGTGCATTATAATGTGCCGTATATTTGTTGTATCCTGCGAAAATCTCATCAGCACCGTCTCCGCTAAGGGCAACAGTAGCTGTTTTGCGTGTCAGTTTACTCAAAATATATACTGCAAGGGCTGAAGAGTCAGCAAATGGTTCGTCTATATAATTTAAAACATATTCTAGATTAGCTAGCAAATCCTCATTCGAAACTCTAAATTCAGTATGATTAGTATTGTATTTTCTTGCAACTATTCTTGAATATTCAGTTTCATCAAAATAATCTTCGTCTTTGAACCCAATAGAAAAAGTATTTAACTTATTTGTATGTTCAGAGGCTAATGCAGTAATTATTGTAGAATCAATTCCTCCGCTGAGGAAACAACCAAGCGGGACATCAGAAACAAGTCTGCGTTTTACTGCTAAAGTCAATAAATCTCTCAATCTGCTTTTTGCAGTGTTGTAATCGTCGAATTTTTGGTCATAAATAAGTCGAGGAATTTCATAATACCTATTTTTTTCAACACGATTTTTATCAATTTCGAGGTAAGTCCCAGGTTCTAATTTTTTTAAGTTTTGTATTATATTACAATTAACAGGCAAATAATTCAATTGAAAATAAATCTTGAGCGATTCATAATCAATATGTTTTGGGATACCAAAGGCAAACAAAGCTTTCATTTCTGAAGCAAAAATCAGTTTTTCTTTATCCTGATAATAATATAGAGGATTAATTCCCATTCTGTCTCTAGCTATCAGACAGTAGTTTTTTTCGGCATCATAGAAAGCAAAAGCAAAGCAACCATTTATTTTTTCCAGAGCTGATTTCCCGTATTTTATTAACAAGTATAATAGTACTTCGGTGTCAGATTCAGATTTGAACTGAATTCCGTCTTCAGATAATTCTTTCTTGTATTCTTTAAAGTTGTAAAATTCACCGTTAAATATTAATGCATATTTTCCACTGTTGTCAATAAATGGTTGCTTTGCAGCTTCAGATGTATCAATAACTGAAAGTCGGGTGTGTCCCAATCCGATTTGATTGTGGAAATAGCTGTTCTTGTAATCAGGACCGCGATAAGAAAGTTTATCTACAGCAGCACTAAGTTTGTCTCTGTAATTTTCAGCAGAGCCGCTGAAACAATAAACTCCGGTTATTCCGCACATAAATTTAACCAGTATTAGTTTTTAATTATCTTCAAGAAACATCGGATCCCATGGTGGTAGCATAATGGCTTTCGCGTCCAATAATTTAAGAGTTTCTGCATCTAGGTATTTTTTATTTATGACTAGTCTGAACATATATTCATTGAACCATTCATCTGTAAAAGTCAAATAACCGTTATGTCCATATGATGCACCCCAAGAGTTTTCGAACTGCCATTTAATCGGATTATCACTTTCGTCAGTATCGCAGGCTATGAGCAGCATAGCGTGTGATGACCCACTATCAAAAGTTTTTATTCTTTGGGCTTTAGTCATTGGGAAATCTGTTCCGAGCAAAGATTCAAAATCGTAGTTATTAATATCAAGACTGCCATCATCTTTATTTAATTGTTTCCCGACATCACAAGAAGCATACATAGCTTCGTTGTTCTTAATGCTTTCCAAAGCGAAGGTTTTTATTTCATCCGAAGGTAAATTTAAAAATCTCCAGTTTTTTCCCTCCATAACATTTCTGTCATATTCTATTTCGTAAACTTTATAATATTCGCGACTGGGATCATTCATTAACATTACATAGTTGTTTATATCATATTCGGGGAAGATTTTTTTGAAGAATTCCTGAGGCGTATATGTTTGGTATTCCTTTATATTCTTTTCCTTGTCAACAAATCTATATGTGAATTTAGCAGGAGGCTCACCCAAAAACAAAACCAGAAGACGATATATTTCGGAAATCATTTTATACTTTTCCTGATTGATTTGTGTTTCTGTAGCTTTTGAATTTTTCAGTTCACGCAATTTTGAACCGTATTCTCTTAGTTTTCTTGCCAAAATTCTGTTAATCCAAGAGGTGTTTTCTGAATGATATGTTTCAGGCATTACTGTATTTGGAACGACTCCGTATTTTGTAATGATATTTGCAAATGAATTCCACACGCCACCGTCACCAATAGGATTTTTAAATAACCATTCAACAGTCTGATCAGACATTTCTTTGTCGGAATTCTTAATTGTCGCTTCAAGGAATAAATTTGACTTTTCCAGAAGATCCCAGAAGTACAAATAATTAGTCGAAAATTCAAAACCAGAAAGATTTTCAGATTCTATAATCAATGGTCTTAAAGAGTTGAGACCCGTAAACATCCAGCATCTGCCCGAACTTTTTTGGTCGGTTATACCACTGACATTTACCTTGTATTTAAAGTTGTGATCCGTTTTGCCACAAACATCTCTATTCAAAGCAACAGTTTTAATATCATTATTCGATAAAGCATTTCGTATTGCAATATCATTTTCTGCATTTTTTTTATACTCACTTCTTATCTTCTCTATTGTCTGAAAATCAAGAGATTGTGTATAAACTAAAACTGAGCAAAATAAACTTGAAATAATTAAAGAAAAGATTTTCTTCATGTTTAAATTTTTTCTTGCAAAGTTAAAAATATCTGTGAGAAAGGTGTAATTTAATTGTTCATATAGACAAAATATTCTAGAATCTTTATGTTCAAACAATATATATTTGTGCTTTTATGGGTATTCTAAAAAGAAATATAATAGCACTCTATATCATTAAGATAGCTAAGTGGTTTATGCTGTTCATGCCGATAATTGTACTTTTTTATCAGGAAAACGGCTTAGGTTTGCGGGATGTTCTTACTTTACAGGCAGTTTATTCAATCGCAGTTATAGCTCTTGAAATTCCTAGTGGCTATCTTGCAGATGTCTGGGGAAGAAAGAAAACCATAATTCTAGGAGCTATTTTTGGTACAATTGGTTTTGTAATTTATAGTTTTACTTCGGGATTTTACGAGTTTTTAGCTGCCGAATTGGTTTTAGGATTCGCTCAAAGTTTTATTAGCGGTAGCGATTCAGCTTTGTTGTATGACAGTTTGAAAAATGATAACAAGGAGAATTATTTCATCAAATACGAAGGCAGAGTACTGGCAGTAGGCAATTTTGCCGAAACTATCGCTGCGTTAGTTGGTGGATTTTTAGCAGAAATAAGTCTTCGGACACCATTTTATTGTCAGACAATTGTTGCTTTTGTGGCTATACCGGCTGCGTTTTGTCTAAAAGAACCTGCATTCATTAAAAGCGATGTGAAGATGGGCTTTAAGCACATACTTTCAATAGTGAGATTTTCATTATTCAAATCTAAAAACCTATCATATAATATTTTATTATCAGCGATAATAGGATGTGCCACTTTAACGATGGCATGGTTTCTTCAGGCTTATCTGTGCGAAATTCAGGGCTTTTCAAAATATCAAATTGGAATAGCGTGGGCTATTGTAAATCTAACAGTTGGCATTGCAACAATTTTTGCATATAAAATAGAGAAGACCATCGGAAACAAAATGACAATTCTTTTAATCCTTTTAGTTATCAGTGGTTCTTATATTGTTTTAGGTCTTACTGATGCTCTTTTTGTATTTGTTGTTATTTGGTTGTTTTATATTTTCAGAGGCATTGCAACACCTATCCTAAAAGATTATATTAACAGATCGTGTACCCCTGATATAAGAGCAACTGTGTTATCAGTGAGAAATTTTGTTATAAGGATTTTATTTTCTGTTTTTGGCCCTTTTGTTGGTTGGTATGCAGATGTATTTTCTTTGCAGCAGGCTTTTCTTATTTCAGGAATATTGATATTATCGAGTGGATTGATTGTATTTCTGGTTTATTTTCCACTCTTAAGAAAGAATCGGAAAGCATAATTTTAGAGAACTGTGATAAAATAAAAAAACTTTATTCTAAAAAGCTTTTCTTTTATAACAAAATTTCTCATCTTTGTAATTCAGTACATTTTTATTTATGCCGGATTCAAAACATAGGGTGATCTCAAAGGAAGATTTTCAGAAAGTCCTCAAAGTTAAAGGTTTTCCCGGGCGTTTGATTTCATCATGGGGTATGCGGTTGATGAAGTTTGACAAACTTAATGATTTGTATGACAAGGCTTATGATAAAGATAGTATCGTGTTTGCTGAAAACTGTCTAAGATTATTAAATGTTCACTTATCTGTATCGGAAACAGATTTAAATAATATTCCCGAAACAGGACCTTTAGTAATTCTATTTAATCATCCTTATGGAGGTTTAGATGCATTGGCGATAATGCTTGCAATTTTTAAAAAACGTCCTGATACAAAATTTATTGCCAATTTTTTGCTCAGTAGAGTAGAACCTGCTGCTCCCCATCTTATTTCTGTCAATCCTTTTGAATCAAGAAAACAATCTTATTCAAGTTTGTCAGGTTTAAAGGAAATGTATAAGATTGTTGAATCTGGAGGCGCAATCTGTATTTTACCTGCAGGTGAAGTTTCTACAAAATATGGAAAATCAAAAGTTGTAGAAGACAGAGATTGGCATATTAATGTGATGAAATTTGTGAAATCAGTAAATGCCCCTGTTGTTTCGGGTTTTGTATCAGGTCAGAACAGTAAATTATTTCATGTTTTAGGTAAAATAAACCCATCACTAAGAACTGTAAGACTCCCTGCTGAATTATTAAATAAGAAAAATCGCGACATTTTTATTCGTTTCAGCGCTCCATTACTACCTAAAGTCCTAAATAGTATTTCTGACAAAAAGCTGCTTGCAAAGGTTCTTAAAGCAAGAACATATTGTTTGAATGACAAGGAAAAATTCTTTGATAACACTAATGAAAATTGCAATTATCAAAAAATTGTTGCTCCTCAGAATTCAGAACTGCTAAAAGAAGAAATAAATAAGATTAGGTCCACAGATTTATTATTTACAGCAGAGAATTATGAATGCTATTTCTCAGATCATGATAATATTCCTGCAATTTTCAATGAACTTACAAGATTAAGAGAAATTGCATTCAGAGACATTGGCGAAGGCACCGGCAAAGAAAGAGATTTTGATAAATACGACAGTTATTATCATCATTTGTTTTTATGGGATTCTGCCAGCTCTGAAATTGTTGGTTCTTATCGTATTGGGATGGGAGCAGATATTATCAAAGAAAAAGGTATTTCAGGTTTTTACTTAAATACTTTATTTGATTTTAAAGAAGAATTTCAGGAACATCTGAAAAAATCAATGGAAATGGGTCGTTCTTTCATCGTCCCTGAGTACCAGCGTAAACCATTACCATTGTTTTTACTTTGGAAAGGGATTTATCATGTAACTCAAAGATTTCCGGAATATAAATTTCTTATTGGACCTGCAAGTATTTCGAGTTTATATTCAAGCAATGCCAAAATTCTGATTGTTGAATATTTGAAAAGAAATCATAATTGGTATGAACTCGCAAAAATGGTAAAACACAGGAATGGTTTTGATTATAAAACTAATCATCATCATCATGTTTTGCTGGATACTTTTGAAAATGACCTTAACACATTTGATAGATTGATTAAAGATATTGATTTCCATCATTCA
>DAOOPK010000097.1:3117-10021 GCA_035388205.1 Bacteroidales bacterium | reverse complement strand
TGAAGAATCGGCACATATTGTATTGGGTGATGCTTGCAAATATAAAGAAACGGAAGAATTGAGCATAAAAGCATTTAAATTGTATCAGGCAGAAAAATATGATAAAACTATTGATATTTATAAACACACACTAGAAATTGGACATCTTTTTGAAACTTACGGAACCGCTATAAATAGACATAATTCTTAATATTTAACAATCAAAATAAGTAGAAGAAATAATTGTATTTAATAAAAGACTAATCTATTTTTTGTGTTTAGAATCACTATTGTACGGTAAAATTATTTTTGCCACAGATTCACAGATTAAACTCTTGAAATAGATTTGTCTTGACTATTCACATAGTGTAAATCATTCCATAGAAGCTCAGAAATCATTTTGACACAACTATATATGGAATTACATTCCCCATACTTGATTACAAAAGGGTATTAACTCAGAAAAAGCAATTTTTATCTTTGATAAAAATCTTTCTGTGGATAATCAGTTTTATTTATTCGTAGTGACAATTAATTAAAATCATCAAAAAATCTGTGAATCTGTGGCATAAATAAATCTCTTTATTAACAGTTCTCAATTTCTGTTTGTGAACAATGTATTTAGACTTTTCTGTAGAATTTATTTCTGACAGCAATGGTTTAGAATAAAGAAAAAAAAATCAAAAAAATTAAAAAATAAAATCTAATTTTCATTTTCTTTTCAACTATCTTTGATTAATATTTTAACTCTAAAAATTGCGCTATGAAAAAATCAGTTTTGTTATTGGCTGTAATTACAGCTTTGTTTGTTGTTTCATGTGGAAATAAAACCGAAAACAAAGAAGAGAAACTTCCTACACCTCGTAATGGTGGTCATTTTCTTATGTATTATTATCCTACACATTCTTTTTACTCATCTGAATTTGGTACCGAATTCATAAAATCTGACACATGCATTGGATATCCATCTTATGTTAGTTCAGATGAAAACGGTAAATTATTTAGTGCTGTAAGTGGTTACAATGTGAGTGTTATGGTTTCGGACGATGGAGGTAAAAACTGGGATATGGTTAAGAATAGCGATACAACTCGCTACACTCATGCTGCATTCGGCATAGTTGCAGGAAAGGCAAATACTGTTTATGCTCTTAGCACTAAGGGTGATTTCTTTGTTACTAAAGATGGTGGTCTTAACTGGACCAAGAAAACAAGTCCTTGTATCAAAGATACCACACATTCAAGTCCAATTTTGTCAAACTCAATCAATCTGGCAGTTTCGGCTGATGGTAAAAAGTTAATCGCTCAGGCATGGTATTTTGAGGAGACGATTCTTTCAATAAGCGAAGACGAAGGTAATACATGGACAGCTATTGCTCCTCCGACTGAAAGAAACGAATCTAAAGGTGTTGGTTTCTGTGGCGAAAGAATAGTTTATGCTTCTTACGATCAGGTTTTCTATACTGATGATATGGGAAAAACTTGGCAGACTTCGGAACCTGCAAAGTTACTTGCTCCAGACTGTGAATACACATATTATGGGTATCGTAATTTTGTAACAGACGGCGACAAATTTGTTATGGGAGTTGAAGTTCCTGCTGCTGAAGACAATCGTGATGACAAAAACAAATATCCAGGTGCTATTTTCCTATCAATAGATGGAGGAAAAACCTTTAAAACCTATCCTTTCCCATATAATGTTGACCAAACTCCAAATGTTTCTGATGAATATATTTATTTGACTTTTGTACCAAAAAAATAAATTAATTTAATTTTTAAATTAAAGGGAGATTCCTAGCAGGGATTCTCCCTTTTTTTTCGAAATGATATATCATTAATCATTTGGCTAGGGATTTCTGGTTTAGAGAAAAACGAAAAAGAACTTTACAAAATTAGCTTAACATTCACAAATTTATACACTGCATACAAATGCAAAGCTGATATTTATATGATAATAATAACTTTGAGGAGGCCCTGATTTATTATTTAAAAGCTGACACTGTATTAAATGCTTGTTCCACATATTCGGAATATTGTGGACTTGAGCTCAATTATTCATTGAATAATATTGAAAATTGCAAAAAAAGAATCAAAGGCTATTAATGACCACCCAGTCTTTAAATTTGAGAATATAATTAAAAATATAATGGGACTGTTTGGGTGCCTGAGTAGTGAATTGAGAATACATTCTCTTTAAGTCATTTTTAGATATTCGCACCAAAATATTATTAATAAAAAATACAGGTTGACATAAATATAATACTAAACACTAGTAAAGGAAGCCACAAAGAATTCCAGAAAGACTTAAACATGAGGGCTATCTTAACAAGGATAAACAATTCTTTTTCACAAAAAAGCTTCACAAATTCTAATAAATTCCACTTTGCCTTATAATGCAATTTTATATACCTGTTAGTAACTTTTTAATTTTTATCCTTGAAATAAATAAAACATCAGTATTTTTGAAAATTCTTTATCAAGCAATATTTTATCGATGCAAGATTTAGACAGTATTAGCATACAAATCAGGAAGTAATGAGATGGTGCAGAAATGTATTCAAAATATCAATTTATATTATTCAAAACACAAAAAATGAATAAGAGTTCTTGTCCAAATATACATGGATGTCAAATAATAAATATTAAGGACTTTATTGCACCTGAAGATAAAGAAATTTATATAAAAAATTATTGTTCTTCTGAAAAAGAAGAGTGGGAAAAATGCAAAAGATATATCACAAAAAATGAGTTAAACTTCTGTCCTGACTTTGTAATGCCCGACACAGAATACACGACAGATCAAATATTAGATATAATCGAAAAAGAATATTAATAAAAACAAATCATTATGCCAACAATTGAAATAGCTGGAAAAACTTTTGAAGTAGATGGAGATGGATTTTTATTAAATCCTGAATTATGGAATGAAGAAGTAGCAAAACTATTTGCTCAATATGATGGGATAGCTGAAATGAATGAAAAGCATTGGGCTATTGTAAGATTTATCAGAAAAAATTTTGATGAAAAAGGTAATGCCCCTATGATTAGAAGTATTTGCCAGGAAACAAATGTAAAACTTCGCGAGATTTACGAATTATTTCCTTTAGGACCTGCTCGTGGAGCCTGCAGAGTTGCCGGATTACCAAAACCTGATGGTTGTGTTTAATCTTAAAATTTGATTTAAATGGCCTGGTATTTTTATTTGATTTACATTTCAATGCTCTTTTGCATTGTCGTTAGTTTATATCATCTAGTAAGAATAATAAGATTGGGTAATGCAAAAGACTACTCAAAACCTGCTGGAGACGTTAAGGCTGCTGTAAAATACTCTATGACAGTAGCAATGAGTCCTACGAAAAAAGAATCTGCATATCTTCATCTTCCTACATATGCTGCAGGTATTTTATACCACATAGGAACTTTTGTTTCATTCCTCTTATTAGTTTTGTTTATTCTTGAAATCGAATTTCCTAATATATTAAATATCCTTCTATCAGTATTTCTGAGTATAACAACAATATGTGGGGTAAGTATTTTAATTAAAAGAATGTTCTCAAAGGACCTGAAGCTTATTTCAAACCCGGATGATTATATCTCAAACATTCTGGTTACAGCTTTCCAATTGGTTACCGTATTGCATTTAATCAATTCCGGATATATCTTGTTCATTTTTGCAAGTGTATTATTTTTATACATCCCATTCGGTAAACTCAAACATTTTATTTATTTTTTTGCAGCACGTTATCAGTTGGGATTATTTTTTGGACATAGAGGTACATGGCCTGTTAAAAACAAATAATTATGACAACAGTATCCAGAGAGACAATAGAAAAAGGTTTAGATATTCTGAGAGAATTAAATAACAGTAAATTCATTACTCACGTAAATAGTTGTGTTCACTGTGGTTTGTGCGGCGAAAGTTGTATGTACTATTTAGCAAACAGAGAACCTAAAAATTTGCCAGCTTACAAAGTAGAACTGATTTCATCATTATATAGAAAGTATTTTACATTTATCGGTAAACATGTACCTGATCTGGTTAGAGCAAAAGAACTAGATGATAAAATGATCGAAGAAATGGTCGACGTCTTTTTTGGCAGATGTACAATGTGTGGTAGATGTAATTTTCATTGTTCGATTGGGGTTGACATAGCATATCTTACAAAAGTAGGTAGGATTATGCTTACAGAAATGGGATATACTCCGGCAAACTTGCAATCTACTGTTGATGCCGCAATAAAAACCGGCAACAATATGGCAATAACAACCGAAGAGTTTGTAGATACATTAAACTGGCTGGAAGAAGATTTGCAAGACGATCTTAATGACCCAAATGCCAAAATCCATGTCAACGAACAAGGAAAAGAGCTTATGTACACCTTAAATCCTCGTGAACCAAAGTTCTTTCCACTCTCAATTTCTGCAATGGCAAAAGTTTTTTATGCAGCAAAAGAGAGTTGGACACTTTCTACCAAAATGTATGATGTTACAAATTATGCTTTCTTTTCCGGAAATTCTAAAGAAGCCCAAATAATTGCTCAAAGAATGGTTGATGAAGTTAAAAGTCTGGGAATAAAAAGACTAATTCTTGCAGAATGTGGACACGGCGATAGAGCTTTTAGATGGGAAGCCCCCAATTTTTTATCACAAAAATTCGATTTTGATGTAATTACTTCTGTTGAGCTTTTAGCAGAATATATTCGCACCGAAAAAATTAAAGTTACAACAGAAAACATAACAGACTTGGTAACGCTTCATGACCCATGTAATTTATCAAGGAATGGTGGTATTTTTGAGGAACAGCGTTTTATTCTGAAAAACACTGTAAAGAATTTTGTAGAAATGAATCCATGTGGCATAAATAATCTTTGCTGTGGAGGAGGAGGAGGTCAGCTTGCTATGAGCGAATACAATGAAAGAAGAATGAGTATAGGTAAATTAAAAGCCGACCAGATAAGAAATACAGGTGCCAAGATTGTTGTAACTCCATGTCATAATTGCGTTGACCAGTTATTACAATTAAATTCTGCATACAAACTTAATGTACAAATTAAGACCTTAGCAGAAATTGTTGCAGATGCTTTAATATTGGAAAATTAGATAATCATTTATATAAAATAAAGACGAGATGAAAAATTTAATCTATTTAGATAATTCAGCCACAGCTTTTCCAAAGCCTGAAGAAGTGTACCAATTTATGAATAACTTTTATAGAACTAATGGCGTAAGTCCGGGAAGAACTGGCTTTGATGCTGCAATAGAAACAGAAGAAATGGTTTCAGATACCCGAAGGATGCTCATGGAATTATTTAATGGAGATGGAGATCCTAATCGTCTTACTTTTTCTTACAATGCGAGTGATTCTCTTAATATGTTAATTCAAGGATTGGCTGAAAAAGGTGATCACGTTATTACTTCCAAGTTAGAGCATAATTCAGTGCTTCGCCCTTTGTATCATCTAGAGCAAAATGGTTTGATTGAAGTTACCTACATAGATTTTGATAGCAAGACCGGTTATATTAACCCTCAGGATATCAAAAAAGCTTTTAAGAAAAACACGAAAATGGTGGTTTTGAATCATTGTTCAAACGTGATTGGAACAGTTCAACCTGTAGGTGAAGTTGGTAAAATTTGTAAAGAAGCCGGAATATTGTTTGTTGTTGATGGCAGTCAGAGTGCAGGAGCTGTAAATGTTGATATGCAAGCAATGGGAATAGATGCATTTGCATTTACCGGCCATAAATGTTTGATGGGGCCTACCGGAATTGGAGGATCTTATGTTATGAAAGATGTTCCAGTAAAATATACACGATACGGAGGCACAGGTGTTCGCTCAGCTCAAAAAACACATCTTACCGAATTTCCATATAGATTAGAATGTGGAACTCTGAATTTGCTGGGGGTTGCAGGCTTACATGCAGGTATTAAATGGATAAATGAAAAAGGTATTGAAAACATCCACAATGCCGAAATGAAGCTGTGGGAAAAATTAAAAAACGGTATTGAAGCAATTGATAATGTTACTACTTACTGTGCATTGACAAAAGAAAATAAAAATCCTGTTTTAAGCTTTAATGTCAAAGGTTTTGAATCGGGTGATGTAGGAACTATGCTTGATGTAGATTACAATATAGCATGCCGTACAGGTTTGCAATGTGCCCCAAAAGTTCACGAAGTTATTGGCACAATAGATATTCATGGAACAGTAAGACTTAGTATTGGTCCTTTTAATACAGAAGAGCATATTGACAAAGCCATTGCAGCTGTTAAGGAAATAGCAAGTTTAAGGTCTTAGAAAATTAATATTTGAAAGGATAATACCTCACTTACTCGGAATTAATACTGATGTTTGAGTAGTTTAGTTAAGTCATCTACCATGCTTGTCATGCAGATAGGGACGAAGTTCACAGTCGGTAACTGCATATGGCTTAATTGATATAAAAACCCTTAATAAAAGTTGTAAGTAAAAAAAATATCATATATTTGATAATCAAAAACTAATTAAAAACTGGAAATATGAAAAAATCTTTAGGTATTTTAGTGGCAATTCTTATTTGTTTTGAATTATCTGCACAAAAGAAATGTTTTCCATACATTGACAAAGATGGAGCGGAATGTGTTTTGACCGCTAACTCAACAACCGGAATCTCGAAACTATTTTATTACAAGAGTTCGGAAGGTAAATTTGTGGAAACCAATTATCAATTACCTGCAAAACCGACTGGTGATGAAGGAGCATATGGATTCATGCCATATATTGATAAAGATGGGTTTGAAAGTATATTAGCTTGGAATTCAAATACTGGTACATCAAAACTCTTTTATTACAAGAGTTCCGAGAGTAAATTTGTGGAAACCAATTATCAATTGCCAACAAAACCGACAGGTGATGAGGGAACTTTTGAGTTCATGCCATATATTGATAAAG
>DAOOPK010000097.1:0-3017 GCA_035388205.1 Bacteroidales bacterium | reverse complement strand
AACTCTTTTATTACAAGAGTTCCGAGAGTAAATTTGTGGAAACCAATTATCAATTACCTGCAAAACCGACTGGTGATGAAGGAGCATATGGATTCATGCCATATATTGATAAAGATGGGGTAGAATGTGTATTAACTTGGAATACAAAAACTGGCACATCAAAACTCTTTTATTATAAAAGTTCAGAAGGTAAATTTGTGGAAACCAATTATCAATTGCCTACAAAACCGACAGGTGATGAGGGAACTTTTGAGTTCATGCCATATATTGATAAAGATGGGTTTGAAAGTATATTAGCTTGGAATTCAAATACTGGTACATCAAAACTCTTTTATTACAAGAGTTCCGAGAGTAAATTTGTGGAAACCAATTATCAATTGCCAACAAAACCGACAGGTGATGAGGGGACTTTTGAGTTCATGCCATATATTGATAAAGATGGGGTAGAATGTGTATTAACTTGGAATACAAAAACTGGCACATCAAAACTCTTTTATTATAAAAGTTCAGAAGGTAAATTTGTGGAAACCGACTATCAATTACCAGAAATTGAGTAATAATTTGATTATATTACAGACTATAGAAGGAAGAAAACCAGCCCATAACAGCGTGCCTTATGTCGTGCCCTGCCGCAGGCGCAACACAGGGCACGTCCACATGTACGCAGCCTTTTCATTACCGCCAAGCAAAGAATAGATTTGATGCGGAGAATAACTATCGTAATCAAAGTAAATTTTGCGGAGAATGTTTTTGGTTGCGGAGAATAAATAGTATATTTGTTGCATAAATTGCGGAGAATGAAAATTTATTTACACGAAATAGAGAATTGGACGAACTTCACTTGGGACAATAAGAAAGTGATGATAAAACTTGGAGAAGCTAGAAATCAACAAGGTAGACTTCTTGGTAAAATGGAATCGCTAGGTTTTGATTTACAAAATGAAGCAGTTTTAAACACGTTGACATTAGATGTTACAAAATCATCCGAAATTGAAGGAGAGTATCTAGACATAGATCAGGTTCGTTCTTCGATAGCTAGACGACTCGGGATTGATATTGCTGGTGCTGTGGAATCAGAACGTCATGTTGAAGGAATAGTAGAAATGATGCTTGATGCTACTCAGCGATATAATTTGCCATTGACAAAAGATAGATTATTTGGTTGGCATGCCGCTTTGTTTCCATCAGGTTGGAGTAATCTTTATAAAATTACAGTTGCTGATTGGCGAAAAGATACGACCGGGCCAATGCAGGTTGTTTCAGGACCAATGGGAAAAGAAAAAGTTCACTATCAAGCCCCTGCTTCAGATAGGATTGAATTTGAAATGGAAAATTTTTTAAATTGGTTTGAAAACGAACCTGAAATAGACTTGGTTCTCAAGGCAGCAATAGCACATTTATGGTTTGTATCTATTCATCCTTTCGATGATGGAAATGGGCGAATAACAAGAGCAATTACAGACATGACATTGGCTCGTTCGGATAAAAGTATAAGGCGATTCTACAGTATGTCTGCTCAAGTCAGAGTTGAAAGAACGCAGTATTATGAAAAACTTGAAAAAGCTCAAAAAGGGAATTCTGATATTACAGAATGGATTTTGTGGTTTTTGCAATGTTTAATAAATTCTATAGACTCGACAGAAGAAACTTTATCAAAGATCCTCCATAAAGCTGAATTTTGGAAGTTACATTCCACAACAATTCTGAATGACAGACAGCAAAAGATAATTAATCGACTTCTTGATGGATTTGATGGGAAACTAACAACTTCGAAATGGGGAAAAATAAATAAATGCTCTCAAGACACGGCACTCAGAGACATTCATGATTTAATTAAGAAAAATATCTTACAGAAAGAATCGAGTGGAGGGCGAAGTACAAATTATGAATTAAAAGAAATGCCAGGCGGTAAAGCGCGGTATAGTTAATTGCCGACTTTGTGCTCTTTCGAGTGTCAGCTACTTGAATTTCCTCTTTTGTACTCGGACAAGACACTTCCAAACCCTATCGTCAACGGACTTTGGTATTCGTCATACCAAATATAGTATTCCTGACTAGGAAATTGAATTCATGAATTAATTCCCAAAACTATTTTAACAAATAATTAGTTTGGATTTTTTATTTTTGTACAAATTTCAGTTATGAAACTATTTTACGACCCTGATATTTCCGGCGATTTTCATGTCCTCAACGAAGAAGAATCAAAGCATTGCTCTAAGGTGCTGCGTCTTAAGAAAAATGATGAAGTTTTTATTACAGATGGTAAAGGAAACTTGTACAAAACTATTCTTGAAGAAATTCATCAAAAGAAAACTATTCTGAAAATAGTAGAGACATTTTCGGAATTTGAGAAAAGACCATATAAATTACATATTGCAATAGCTCCCACAAAAAACACTGACAGAATTGAATGGTTTGTCGAGAAAGCTACAGAAATTGGTATTGATGAAATTACTCCGATAATTTGTAAAAACTCTGAACGCAAAAGCATTAAAACAGACAGATTAAACCGTATTGCAGAAGCAGCAATGAAACAATCTATCAAAGCATATCATCCCCAAATAAATGAAGCTGATGATTTTAAGTCATTTATAGAAAAATGTAATAATTATGATCACAAATTTATTGCCTTTTGTGATGAAGAAACCGACAAACAATATTTGGGAAAAGCTATTCTGCCCAAAACCTCATCAGTGATTTTAATTGGTCCCGAAGGTGATTTTAACTCACAAGAAATTATGTTAGCCAAAAATGCCAGATTTGTGCCGATTTCACTTGGCGACAGTCGGTTGAGAACAGAAACAGCAGGAGTTATTACTTGTGGAATTGTTTCTGTGGTGAATAGTTTGTAGGATACTAGTGCTTACTTAAACAAGCTCAGCTTTCACTAGCATCATACAAATCTAACTAAGCAAGAAAAATTTATAAAATTCATGTTTTAGTGATAACAGCGATTAATTAAGGTAGTGTTTAAAAAAGTGTGTATTTGAGCTTTTAAAATCGACAATAAATTTTCT
>DAOOPK010000096.1:0-10167 GCA_035388205.1 Bacteroidales bacterium | reverse complement strand
CTATTAAAAAAAGGCGTTAACAAAGATAAGGCATACGATAAAGTCTATAATAGTTTCTCGGCTGACCGAATGAGATTTATGGGACATATCATGCTTAACAGGATGGTGGTGTTTCCTGAATTGAAGACTGCATATATTTATATTACTGCAAAAGACAGAAAAGATTTTAATGAAAAATTTGGTGATACTGAAAATTTTGTAAATATTCCACTTGGAATTAAAGGAATAATATTTTCAGCTATATTTATTGAAAGAGATAATTTCGTAAAGATTAGTTTCAGATCAAAAGGTAGCTTTGATACAAATAAATTCAGTGCTACCCATTTCAAAGGTGGAGGACATATTAATGCTTCAGGTGGAGAAAGTCATGATTCCTTACAAGAAACAACAAAAAGATTCGTTAGTATATTACAAACATATTCGGATGAATTAAAAAATTATGAATATTAGAATTTCTCTTCAATTGATATTTGTTGGCATTTTATTAATGCTGTTTTCATGTAATAATGAGCCAGTAAACGCTGAACGGAAAATACTGCCATATTCTATTGTCAAAAAAATACATCGTGAAGAACTATTAGACTGGAACAAAAATCTTGTAGAAATTGATTATTCCGTTATTCAAAAATACATTGATAGAAGAAAATGGAATATGGCAGTTTCGGAAACAGGATTATATTATCAGATTTACAGCATAACAGACGGTCAGAAGGCAGTTGACGGATTAATAGCAGTTTTCAATTATACTACATCTTTACTTGACGGAACGGTTTTATACACCTCCGAAGAATTTGGAAACCGCGAAATGCATCTTGGACATAATCAGGACGAAACAGGACTTAACGAAGGTCTGCTGCTTATGAAAAAGGGAGAAAAGGCAAGATTTATACTGCCTCCATATTTGGCTTTTGGCGTTCCCGGAGATGGTTTCAGAGTCCCTTATTATTCCATTCTGGTATATGAAATTGAGCTTTTGGATTTGTATGCTCCTGAACGTGTTAGTGATGATATGGAAGAAGGATGGAATTAATTAAACTAATATAACAGATTTGTATGTACAAAAAGATTATTACAATACTTGTCATTATTACGCTTTTAGTAGCTTGTAAAAACGACAAACTCAAGTTCAACAAACACGAAAGCGGATTGGAATATAAAATAATCGAAAAAGGGAATACAGGTATAAAAATCAAGCAAAATGATTTATTGGAATTGGTATTAAGCTACCAGACAGAAGATGGAAAAGTATTATTCAATTCTGCCGAATCGGACAGAAAATATTTAAAAAAAGTATCTAAACCGACACACAGCGGAGGCAGTTTCGAAGATGGATTATTATTGCTCAGTGTTGGAGATTCTGCTGTCTTCAAAATAAATGGTGATAGTTTTTTGCGATATTCAATGCTTTACTCAAAAATACCGAAAGAGATTGGTCTTGACGATTATGTTATTGTTAATGTCAGAGTTCTAGATTTGGTTGGACATGAAGAGTATGATGAAATATTATCAGACAGATTTCATGAAAGTGAAGAGGTTGAAATGGAAATTTTGGCTAATTATATAAAAAATGCCAATATAAACACAATGCCAAAAGAATCAGGCTTATACTACATCGAAACACAAAAAGGCACAGGAGTTCAGGCAGAACCGGGCAAGCGGGTCTCTGTACATTATACTCTTACATTGATTGATGGTCAGTTTATTGAAACAAGTTTGGATAAAGCTCCTTTTACCTTTACATTAGGGCAAAATCAGGTTATACCTGCCTGGGAAGAAGGCATTTGCTATATGAAGGAAGGAGCTAAAGCAACTTTAATTGCACCCTCAAAACTTGCTTACGGAAATCAAAAAATTGAAAATATTTTACCTTATTCTACGTTGATATTTGAAGTAGAACTAATTAAAGTCTATTAAAATGAACATTCGAATTGCGATTTCCATAATATTACTGACAGTTCTATTTGCTTTTTCCTGCAATAATCCAAAAACTGAGCCTGCATCAGACAAAAAACAAGACTCAACAGTTTTAACATACAATAAGGACAGTGCCTCTGAAGATGTTGCTGTAATAATCTTTAATTCTGAAGGACAACCTGAATATATTGAAGCAACTCCGGACAAAGTATTCCGAAAAACAGATTCGGGTCTGGAATATAGATATATTACTACAGGTAAAGGTAAAAAATATCCGAAAGTCGGAGATGTTTTGTATCTTGATATGACTTATAAAACAGAAAGAGATTCTGTTCTGTTTGTCAGTCGTGAGATTGATAAAAATTTTAAAATGAGACTTGAAATTCCTTCTCATCCCGGCGGTTGTATCGAACAAGCATTTATGATGATGAAAGAAGGAGACAGTGCCAGTTTTAAAATTGATGCCATAAATTTCTTTACTTATACCCAAGGGAAAGTTACTATCCCGTATTATATTAAAAAAGGCGACAAACTCATTTTCAATATAAAAATGGTCAGAATCGTTGATGGAAGCGATTATGTTAAAGAAAATGCCGATATGTATGCTTTTTACATAAATCAGGAAAACAGTCTTATTGACAGATATATTTTAGACTTTGATTATCAATGCCTTACCAAAGAATCGGGTTTAAGAATAATGACGATAAAAAAAGGCTCAGGTAAAAAAGCTTTAAAAGGGAATGCCGTTACAATTCATTACACTGCAGGCTTTATTGATGGTTCTGTTTTTGATTCCACAATTGAAAGAAATCAACCCTTTAGATTTATTTTAGGAAACGAAGAAGTTATTGAAGGACTGGACGAAGGAGTTTCAAATATGAATGTGGGTGACCATTGCATTTTTATTATACCTTTCCGATTGGCTTATGGAGACGAAAAAAGCGGTGTTATCCCTCCTTACAGTACTTTAGTTTTTGAAGTTGAATTAATTGATGCCAAATAAAAACGAAATATTACTATTTTTCGGGTCTTTTAATCCGATACACAATGGACATCTTGCTATTGCAAATTATCTGACCGAATTTTATAATTTTAAGGAATTGTGGTTTGTAGTAACTCCACAAAATCCTGTAAAAAAGTCCAATACACTTTTAAATGATCGTGACAGACAATATCTGGTTCAAATGGCAATTGATGGCTATCCAAAATTTAAAGTTTCGGATATTGAGTTTTACCTACCAAAGCCAAACTATACAATTAATACCCTAACATATCTAAGCGAGAAATATCCGAAAAATAAATTCAGTCTCTTAATCGGCGGCGACAATTTGGAAAGTTTTCATAAATGGAAAAATTATCGAAAGATACTTGAAAATTACAAACTATATGTTTACAAACGTCCCGGCTGTGAAGTGCAGGAATTTGAAGATGCAAACATTACAATTCTTGATGCCCCGCAAATGGAAATTTCATCAAGTTTTATCCGTAAAGCAATAAAAGAAGAGAAAGATGTAAGGTTCTTTTTGCCTGAAACTGTTTATCAGTATATACTTAAGATGGGCTGGTGGAGGTAACAATCAAATAAAACTTTGATTGAAATACGTCTGATTTTTTACACCATGGTATAAATATTTTGCTTTAGAATTGACCTCAGTTAATATCTAGTTTTTATCTGTAACCGGTCTTGTCCTTATCACGGGTTCTCTGTACATTTCTGGGAAATCTGGGATTCTATTTCCGTTAAGATCGGGAAAACTCTGTAAATATTTTACCATTGCCATCCATTCTTTTCCTTCCTGTACACCTTCTTTTTCAGCATCAAAATCTATCCATGTAGTCTTATTGTCCTCAATAACTGTCCCATCTGCATATTTAGGTTGTACTTTAACAAGTCCTAAAGTCATTCCTTTAATTTTGCTTACAAATTCAAGCATATATGAATTGGCTGTAAGGCTGTACAGAGTTTTATTCTTTTTAGAGAAATCAACTTCCTGCCCTCCTATTTCCAATTTCTGAATTTTTCGCAACAATCCTTTGCTATCATCGTAATAGACTGTCAAACCACTATAAAAACAATAATATGAAGGTTTCATTTTTGGTGCGACAAGCAAAAGTTCAATAATACTTTTTATCTCCTTTGGTATTAAATAAATCTGAGCCAAAGGATAACCCGGAATTCTGTCATCTCCCTCACCTAAACTTACAATACGGAAAATATCAGTTACAGTCTGAATACCTTTATTACCAACCCTTACCATATCCCTTACCATACCTGCAGCGATAAGAGTTATATCTGTTTTTACAGGACTGAAATTGTTCACATAATACAATATTGCGTCAGAAACAACAGGCCCGAGATTGCTGGAGTCGAGATCTGTCAGTTCATCACATATAAGTTCATAATCAGTTTCTGCCAGTGCCCTGTAATACCCTAGCCCAATTGGTTTAAGAATAGTGTCATCTATCATTCTTATCCGACCTGCAATGTCCTGATGGATTTTACAATCGCCATAAATATTATCATCAACTGGAATAAGCTGATATTTTGCTGATGAAATTTCTCCATTTTGAATATTTAGTTCGAATCTTCCAACATTTTTTCCTTGACAGCCTGTTTGCACTATAGCTGTACTACCAACCCAGATCGGATCAAAAATCTCAGTATGAGTGTGACCACTGACAATTACATCAATACCTTTAACCTTTTTAGCGAGATCTACATCTTCTCCTGCCCAATCACCATTCTTATCAACTGACACACCACAATGCGACAGACAAATCACAAAATCAACTTTTTCTTCCTCAAGTAAAGTTTTTACAATTTTCTTCGCTGTTTTAATTCTGTTTGTAAATTTTAAAGGTGCAGCATTTGGAGCAACTTGTTTGGCATCATCCCCAATAAGTCCGAATACTCCAATTTTGAACCCGGCTTTTTCAACAATTTGATAAGGTCTGATTACTCCTATATTATAAAGATCTTTAAGCCAATCATCGCCTTCAGACTTATCATCAAACTCAACATTTGCAAGTGTTAATGCAGGAATATTTCCCTCACTATTTATAATACTTGTATTTATAATTCTTGTAAGTTTATCAGGTCCGAAATCAAATTCATGATTTCCTAAACCAACAACATCGTATCCCATTTGCCCCATTAATCCTAATTCAAAGCCTGCATATTCCTCAAAAACGTGAAAAAATGTTCCCATAAGAAAATCTCCAGCATCAACAACCAAAAGATTATCAGGATTTTTTAGCCTTTCCTCTTCAATAATTGCAGCAATTCTTGCAAATCCTGCTCTAGTATTATCATCTCCAACCAGACAGGGTGTGTATTCCAGTTCAGGAGAAAATCCTGTAAGATTGCTGTGCAAATCATTAGTGTGCATTATAATTAACTTCCCGGACTTTGACTGAGAAAACGCAACAATTGCGATAAAAAGACATAAAACCAACAAAGAAGATCTTTTCATATCTGAATATTTTGTTGCGCTAAAATAACTTTTTAATTGAAATTTAACTACATAACATAGAAGTTTATGCGTTTTAAAATTTAAAAAGATATTTGAATAATAAGGTGAGTTGGGTTTTGGCGAAAAATTTGTCAAAGTATTGGCATAGTGCGGATACAAATTTTGTGACAAAACCCCCTACTTTAAGATACCTGTTTATCTACTCTTAATTAGTATAAATGTCATGCTAAATCACTACTGACTGCAAAGCTGTTCCGCAAATCTTTTTCCAAAATCACGCAATTCCAGTTTTTGGTCTTTATCTGGTCTGAATTTCATTGGCATAGCTTTATCGAATATCTCTAATTTGAGATTTTTCAGAATATTTTCAATAATTTCAGCCCCTTCTCCGCTCCAACCATAAGAGCCAAAAGAAGCAGCAAGTTTACCTCTGTCACGTATCGGATTTATTAAGGCAAATAATTTATAAACCGGCAAAAGTATATTCTGATTTATTGTTGGACTTCCAACTATCAAAGCATCGGCTAGTACCAGTTTTGAATCAATTTCTCCAAGATCAATTTTTTCTATATCAAGTACTTCAACTTCTACAGCAGAATTAGTTTTAATGCCTTCTGCTATAGCTTCTGCCATATTACCGGTATAATCGTAAGCAGAAACATAAGCAATTAGAACTTTCTTTTTCTTATGTTCGTTCATTTTTAAGTACTCTGCTGCATACTTTTCAGTTAATTCAACAATTCTTTTGTGATGTGTTCTTAAAATAGGTCCATGACCAGTTGCAATAATATCAATATCCAGCTTACGAATTTTCTCAATTGCTCTTAGCATAAATTTGCTATAAGGTTTAAGAATTACATCAAAATAGTATTTAAAACTATTGGAGTAGTCGCCCACAAGATCATCAAACATCTCTTCGGAACAATAATGTGCACCGAAAGAATCACAAGTAAAAAGAATTCTATCCTCAACGAGATACGTATAAATTGAATCAGGCCAATGAAGATTAGGGGCACCAATAAACCTTAGTTTTTTATTTCCCAGATCAAGTTCATCGCCATCCTTTACAACTAAAAACTCAAATTTTCTTTCGTGCATATCCTGCAGATACTTAATTGCCTGACCACTGCCAACAACAGTTGCACCCGGAGCTATTTCAAGCAATTTCGAAAGACTGCCTGAATGGTCGGGTTCTGTATGATTAAATATTATGTAGGAAATTTCAGCAGGATTGACAACTGATTTAACCTTCTTCAAATACTCTTCTGCAAAAGCTTCTTTGGCAGTTTCAATTATTGCTTTTTTATCAGCATCAATAAAATATGAGTTGTATGTCGTTCCATTTTCGATTTCCATGACTATATCGAAAGTCTTTATTTCGTAATCTCGAATACCAATCCATTTAACTGTTTCGTTAAGTTTAAGAATTTCACTGTTCATACTCTATAATTTTATATTTCAATATTTTTATTTAGTTTCGCAATATATAAAAAAACAAATGAAAGATAAAAAAGTTCAAAATATTCTGGCATATACAGACTTCACAGAAGTTGGTGAAAAAACAATTCAATGGGCAGTTTTTCTGGCAAAAAAGTTTCAACGAAATCTTCAGATAGTTCATGTTATTAATGAAAACACATATAATTATTTCAACAAAAATGAAGCCCATTTCGAAGTTAAAGAAACCCTTGAAGAGTATTGCAAAACAATAAAAGAAGACCATAATGTAGATTGCGAATATTTTGTTGACGAAGGTTGTACATGCACAATTATCAATTCTTTAGCAGAAAGAGTTGATGCTTTTTTAATTATCATTGGTACTCATGGCAAAAGCGATCCTCAGTTTTTATCAGGGCAATCGGCAGTAAAAATAATCAGGAAATCCAGAATACCCTATTTTGTTGTTCAAAAAAAATCACCTATCCCTGACGACACTAAAAACATAGCAATGTCATTGAACTCATTGAAAGAAATGAAAGAAAAGACCGGATGGGTAACATATTTTGCAAAAAACATTAAAACATGGATTGACATAATTTATTACGAAATAGATGATTCAAGATTAGTAAGTAATATTTCTTTTTGCAAAAAGTTCTTCGAAAAATACGAATTGGTTTACAAAAAACATATTTTACCAAAATCACGTACTTCGATTAATAAAGCTTCATTAAAAATAGCATTTGAGGAAAATTCTTTGTGTCTGGCTATAATAACTACCAAGGAAGAAAACCTAATACATAAAATATTCGGTTTTCCTGAGACAAAAATTATATCAAATTCAATCGGAATACCTGTGTTATGTGTAAATCCAAAAAAGGATCTGTATGTACCGTGTCTTTAAAATTGCTGAATTGTCATTTAAATATTATTGAATTAAACAATATGCATGATAAACTGTTCATTAATTAGTTTAATTTGTCTAACTAAAACTTTAAGATATGATTGAATTACCAAAATTAACTTACGAAATGAACGCACTTGAGCCTTATATAAGTGCTAAAACAGTTGGATTCCATTACACAAAGCACCACAACGGTTATGTAAATAAGTTGAACCTATTGATTGAAGGGACAAAATTTGCAGGCAAAACTCTCGAAGAAATTATTAAAACTTCAGAAGGAGGAATTTTTAACAATGCTGCACAGATATGGAATCACACATTTTATTGGGAAGGGTTTTCTGCAAATCCAAAAAAAGCCCCAAGTGGAAAATTAGGTACAATGATTAATGCAAAATGGGGTTCATTCGAAAAATTTAAAGAAGAATTTACAAATGCTGCTATTGGATTGTTTGGGTCAGCATGGGCATGGTTAGTTGTTGATGCTAATGGAGACCTAAAAATAATGGGCACTTCAAACGCAGGCACTCCGTTAACAACTGGCGAAAAAGCACTTCTAACAGCAGATGTCTGGGAACATGCTTATTATCTTGATTATCAAAATCTACGACCAAAATATTTGGAAAACTTCTGGAATGTTGTTGACTGGAAAAAAATTGAAGAAAGATTATAAGAATAAAAAAAGCTCCAAAAATGGAGCTTTTTTCATTTATAGACTAAATCTTTTTCATCTCGACCGTAAAATGTCTCATTATTGGAGCTTCCCATGTTATTTCCAGACCTGTTTTAATTTCGTGACGTCGGTCAAAAACATTTTTCAAAGCTGCTGCAATATAATCCATGTGATTATTTGTATAAACCCGTCTTGGAATAGCAAGTCTTAACAGTTCAAGTTTAGGAAATCTGTTTTCTCGAGTAACAGGGTCGCGGTCAGCTAAAAGTGCTCCAATTTCAACGCCACGGATTCCACCTTCCAGATAAAGCTCAACGCCAAGTGTTTGTGCACGAAAATGTTCTTTTGGAACATTTGGCAAAATCTTATTTGCATCAACAAATATTGCATGACCACCAATTGGATACTGAATTGGCACTCCGTATTCTCTAAGCTTATTACCCAAGTACTCAATTTGTTTAATTCTGGTTTCAAGATAATCGAATTCTGTGCTTTCATCCAAACCAACCGCCAAAGCAGCCATATCTCGTCCTGCCATTCCACCATAAGTAACATATCCTTCGAACATTATGTTAAAAGTACATGCTTGACGATATATTTCCTCGCTATGTAAACCAATAAACCCACCAATATTAACAAGTCCATCCTTTTTTGAACTCATTGTCGCCATGTCTGCATATTTGTACATTTCAGCAACAATTTCCTTTATAGAGCAATTTTTAAATTCAGGTTCTCTCATTTTAAGAAAATATGCATTTTCTGCAAAACGAGCAGAGTCAAACATCACGGGAACACCGTATTTTTTACTCAACTTATAAACCTCTCTCAAGTTTGCAATTGAAACAGGTTGACCACCTGAAGAATTACATGTAACAGTTACCACACAGCACGGGATTCTTTCTTTCGGATATTCTTTATAAACTTTTTCAAGTTTTTCAATATCTATGTTGCCCTTAAACGGATGATTAAGAGTTGTATCGAATGCTTCATCTATAGTGCAGTCAACTGCATGTGCTTTTCTGAATTCTATATGACCTTTTGTGGTATCGAAATGAGAATTTCCGGGGACAATATCTCCTTCTTTAATGAGTACAGAAAAAAGTACATTTTCTGCAGCACGCCCCTGATGAGTTGGTAACAAATATTCGAAACCCATCAACTGCTTAACACGGTTTTTTAATTCAAAAAAACTTCTTGCCCCGGCATAACTTTCATCACCTGTCATAATAGCTCCCCATTGGCGATCACTCATTGCCCCTGTGCCACTGTCAGTTAGAAGATCAATAAATACTTTATCACTATTTATTTTAAACAAATTATATTTTGCTTCTTTTATCCACTCTTCACGTTGCTCTCTGGTGCTACGTTTAAGAGGCTCTATCATTTTGATTTTATACGATTCTGAAAATGGTAATTCCATATTTTTAATTTTTAATAATTAATAAAATAATGATTTAACGAACAGATGGATATCTGATCAAACTACAGAATTAAAATAAAAATGAATCCCTTTCCTTTATATTACGGAAAACGAAAATTGCAAGTATTGATATAATTTTATAACCTTTCACAAATTCTTTATTTGACACTAACAAAATTATAAAATCTTCTGAATTGACAAAATAATTCATGCTTTATTTTACTTTATTGTTTTCAAACATATATTTCTAATAAATACTGATAAATTTTCATATAAAATATCCAAATTATACTATAAATTTGCATTTAAGTTTGAAATAAAAATTTTCAATCGGTCATGAAAAAGATAA
>DAOOPK010000095.1:0-10207 GCA_035388205.1 Bacteroidales bacterium | reverse complement strand
TCCACATGAAAATACTTACTCAAAAACAGACTACTTTTTGTCCATTATACCTAAATTTTATATTTTTGACCAAAACTGTACAGATGAAAAATAAAATTTTCTTTCTTGATGCCTATGCTTTAATATTCAGAGCATACTATGCATTTATAAAAAACCCAAGAATAAACTCAAAAGGTTTCAACACATCTGCCATATTCGGATTTGTAAACACATTGGAAGAGGTATTGAATAAAGAGAAGCCCAGCCATATTGGAGTAGCATTTGATCCGTCCGGACCAAATTTTAGACATGAAATGTTTCCACAGTACAAAGCTAACCGTGAAGCAACTCCAGAGGATATAAAGAAATCCGTCCCTTATATAAAGCAAATCCTTAATGCCTATAAGATTCCTGTTATAGAAGTTCCAGGCTACGAAGCTGATGACGTAATCGGAACACTTGCCACATTATTTGCAAATGATGATTCTGTAGTTTATATGATGACCCCCGATAAAGATTATACCCAACTTGTGGATGAAAATATTTTAATATATAAACCATCTCGTGCTGGGAATATTGCAGAAATTATTGGTGTAAAAGAAGTAAAAGAAAAATATGGCATTTCAAGCCCGGAAAATGTAAAAGACATTTTGGCACTTTGGGGAGATGCTTCAGATAATGTCCCAGGAGTTCCTGGTATTGGCGAAAAAACGGCTGCAAAATTAATAGAAAGATTCGGAGATATTGATCAGATTTATAATAATATACATAAACTTGTCGGTAAGCAAAAAGAAGCTCTTGAAAAGAACAAAGAGCAACTATATTTATCAAAGCAACTGGTAACCATTAAAAGAGATATCCAACTAGATATTAGTCTTGAACAACTTTTACTTGAAAAGCCTGATTTCACCAAGCTTGATGAAATATTTAGCGAGTTGGAATTCAAAACTTTATCCACACGAATAATAGGGAATAAAAATCTGTTTGAAAATTCAGGTAACCACAACGAGTCTCAGGTAAAAGCAGTATCTAATCAACAGTTTGATCTTTTTAATAAATCTGTTACAACTGAGTTAATAAATTCTCAGGTAGATGACCAAAACTCGTTCTCAAAATCGGAAATAAATTATAAATTAATCGAAACGCAGACAGAGACAGAACAACTGATAAAATTGCTTAACCAATATCCCGAGATTTGCATTGATACAGAAACGACTAGTCTCGACACATTCGAAGCTGAAATAATCGGTTTATCCATTGCTGTAAAAGAAAAAGAAGCATTTTATGTACTTATGCCAGATGCTGCACAAGAAATTCAAAGACTTCTTATGTTGTTTCAGCCTATTCTTAATGACCCTAATAAATTGATAATCGGACAAAATCTAAAGTATGACCTTTCAGTTCTTCGCAACTACGATATTACGGTTAAAGCAAAACAATTCGACACAATGATTGCCCACTATCTGCTTGAGCCGGAACAAAAACACAATCTAGATTTTCTTTCCTCAAAATATCTGGATTATAAAATGATCCCCATAGAATCATTAATCGGGGAAAAAGGTAAAAATCAAAAAAATATGAAAAGCATTGATGTCAATCTTATTGCAGATTATTCCTGCGAAGATGCTGACATAACTTTAAGATTAAAAAATATTTTTGCCGGAGAACTTAAAAAGTCAGGATTAGAAAACCTGTTCTATGATATAGAGATGCCTCTTGTAAATGTTTTAATAGACATGGAAAGAGCAGGTGTTTGTATTGATTCGGAAACAATAACCAAATATTCTGTCAGCCTGAAAGAAGAACTTATAAATATAGAGAACAAGATTTTTGAATTAGCCGGAGAAACATTTAATATTGCATCGCCAAAACAATTGGGGATAATTTTGTTTGAAAAATTAAAAATAATTAACAATCCTAAAAAGACAAAAACACATCAATACAGTACCGGCGAAGAAGAACTGGTCAGGCTAACTGAAAAACACCCTATTATAAACGAAATCCTTGAATACAGGTCCGTCAACAAACTCATAAATACTTATGTAGATGTTCTTCCCGGACTTGTAAATAGAAAAACTAGTAAAATACATACCAGCTTTAATCAGACAGTTACATCAACAGGTCGTTTAAGCTCAAACAATCCAAATTTACAAAATATCCCAATCCGTGAAGATAGGGGAAGAGAAATAAGAAGATCTTTTATCTCTTCGGGAAAAGATTATGTTTTTTTCTCTGCCGACTACTCTCAAATTGAGTTACGTCTTATGGCACACATGAGTCAGGATATAAATATGCTTGATGCGTTTAACAAGTTCAGTTTGGATATTCATACTGCGACTGCCGCAAAAATTTTCAAAGTTCCTGAATCTGAGGTTAGTAGGGAAATGAGATCAAAAGCAAAAACTGCTAATTTCGGTATAATTTACGGTATTTCAGCTTTTGGTCTTGGACAAAGATTAAACATACCGGTAAAGGAAGCAAAAATACTTATTGATAATTATTTTGAAACATTTCCAGGTGTAAAATTATTTATAGATAAATGCATCGCAACAGCAAGAGAAAAAGAATATGTAGAGACACTTTTCGGTCGTTACAGAAATTTACCTGACATAAATAGCAAAAATGCTGTTGTAAGAGGATTTGCAGAACGAAACGCTATCAATGCTCCCATCCAGGGTTCGGCCGCAGACATAATTAAACTTGCAATGGTAAATATTGCAAGACGTTTTGAAGAAGAGAACATCAAATCAAAAATGATTTTGCAAGTTCACGACGAATTAAATTTTGATGTTTACAAACCTGAACTTGAAAAAGTAAATCAAGCAGTAACTGAAGAAATGCAGAATGTGTTAAAGCTTAGTGTCCCCCTGATTGTTGAAACAGGAACAGGAACAAATTGGCTTGATGCTCATTAAAAAGAAGCTGCTTTGGGGAAAAGCAACTTCTTTGGGCTGAGAGTTGGAATCAAATAATTCAGAAAAACTGAATTAAAAAACAAACCAAATAAAACTTTAAGTTAAAAACCTTAAATTTTTATGTTTTTATCAAAAATAATTAATAATATTATATATTTGCCATAATGAAAGAATCTATTCATTGCATTTTTACAATATATTGTAAAACATTATAGGTCAATATCTTACAACTAAAATTGTTGTGATATTGTCAAATATTTTGTATTTTTGAAAACTATGATTAGAGAAATTTTAACTATTACACTAGGATTGTCGTTTTTTTTTCCCTTTGTTTGGGCTCTTACCTATATTCTATCGCGCCAATATAAGCAAAAGTCTAAATTATATCTTGTCTTACTGCTTATAGCTTCCTCTTTTGTTTATATGATGACATATTTTAAATTTATGAATCATATAGATGCTTATACATTTCTATTCCCTTTACAAACCGGCGTTGTACTGACATTATTCCCTCTTTTATACCTCTATATTAAATCAATGACCTCGAGTTATAAAATCACAAAACTTTTCATTTTAAAAAATCTGAGTTTCCCTATATTTATTTTTGTGATATTTTTAACACTACAAAAATTCATGATTAAGTCTGAAAATGAAGAACAGTTTGTCCGGTTCTTACTAGATCAAAATGTGGCACAAAAAGATTATTTCCATTTAGGCAAAATGATTTATTTCATTGGTAAGATTATTCTTGTTATAACCTCTCTTGTATATACGATATTCATAATTAAAACTCTAAAAAAATATTATTTAGAGATAAAAGAGTTATTGTCCGAAAATGATAATAATGAATTAAAATGGCTTAAAGGATTAGGCTATGCCTTTATCCTGATTGTTTTCTTCTTTGCTATCATACATATTCTTACAAACAAGCAAGTGATGGAAAATTCTGTTTTGGTAATAATATCCTATCTGATGTTTGCAGGTTTTTTTTGGTATGTAGGGTTAAATGGCTTCCGTCAAAAAGAAGTTTTCGAATTTAAAGAAAATAATGAGCCTGATTTCTCGACAGATGCTGTGAAAATAAGCAAAAAACAATTATCAGAATATCTTGAAAAAACCAAACCATTTAAGGACTCAAATATAACTGCATTTGATTTTTGTTATCATTTTCATACCAATAGGACATATTTATCGGATAGTATCCGTAAGAACTTCAATCAGAATTTCAGAGGCTTAATTAATGTTTACAGGGTTAGAGAAGCAAAAAAACTTATGGAGGAATCTCTAATACATAAAGGTTTCATTGACCTTGACTATATTGCAAAAGAGTCCGGATTTAGTTCATATACTACATTCTTTAGGGTTTTTAAAAATGAGACTGGTTTGAATCCTTCTGATTTTTCGAATCAGCTAACAAACGCAAAATAAAATCACAAAGGCAACATTTTTGCGAAAGTTCTGTTATTCACATAAAAACTAAAAACATGATATAAAGCCCAAAGATGTTCTGACATCTGCTTTTTATACCAATTGTAATTATAAAACAGTCCAATAAGTTTTAAACAAATTTTTGTAATTGTTTTTTAATTTTACAATGGTTAATGCCGATGATAAATATTTTTAGTCAAATCAAACGCTTGTGCTGAGGGCACTCGAAGTAGAGTGCCGATTGGACTATTACATATTTACAATCGGTATTACTCATAAAACATCGCTTTCAATTTTGTCTTTTTCCCTTTAATTACCTTACCATTTAAAACCAAAACCGAGTTTTTCTCAATAAGAGATTCTGTCCAGACATCAAATAATTCGCAATTATTTGATGTGATAGTAGCTGGTCCAAATTCGGACTTTTTTTGTAATAGTAAAAATCCATAAGTTGCATTTGTAATTTTTGCTTTGTTCACCTCAGCATGTGACATATCTTTTGATGCAATTCCAATATTTACATCTTCAATAACTACATTTTCTATTTTAACTTTACTGTTCTCTCCAACACTTATTCCTTTATCTTCTGCTACGATAATTTTACAATTCTTTATCAGCACATCGCTTGTGGAAAAATCAATTGCATCGTTTCCATTGTTTCTAAATGTGCAATTGTTTAGTGTTCCTGTACAAAAATCCGAATCATGAGAATCTCCAAAAGTATTTTGAATCAAACAATTTTCCACAAGGAAATCGCAACGAATTGTATTAAGCATATCTTCAGAATGGTTGTTAGTAAAATTACAATTATGAAACTCAACATCAGACTCATAAAATGTAACTGCTCCTGTAAGTGTCCATCCGTTATAATTCAATGTATTTAAATTATCAAAAATCGCATAATTAAGTACAGATAGATCTTCTGCTTGTAGTATAGTAAATCCGTTTGCTGACTTATCTGAAGAAAAAATCTTGACCGGTTTTTCCTTTGTTCCATTGATTAAAATTGTTGAGTTTGAAATAAATGCAGAACCATTCGTAATATCAATTTGCGTTCCTGCATCAAAAATAACAGTATAACCTGCCGGTATATAAACATGATTATCAAATGATACTTTCCCCGAAAAACGGATTTCCCGATTTTCTTCACTTGTAAATCTTGATATATCGCTAGCATTTTGAGCTATATCATTTCTTGGATTATATGTTGTTGGTGCAGGCCATTGGACAATACTAGTTTTAAAAACGCTATCCTTAACCTGTAGTTTAAAATAAACATGCGAATATTTACTCAAATCCTCATTAAATGTATATTCAACAATTTTTATTACCCCAGAATTCTTGTTATTTATTGTTTTTAACGCTTTTGTTTTCAATTCCGTCTCGTCTCCAAATCCTATAATATCAACATCAAACTGAAGGAAACATTTAAATAATAATGTGTTCGGAGATTGTTTATAAACTTTAAGATATTTATCGGCATATATAAGTGGCTGTTGCATTCCTTCAACAAATAAAGGTTTCTCTGTGAGTTTTTCAAACTTTTGACGATACTTTTTATCTCCCAAAGAATCCATAAAAGCCGGCAAATACTCTTTTACTCGTTTCAATGTCTCATTAAATTGTACTGTATCAAAATAATAAGGAATGAATTCAAGTCTGTTCAAACTGTCTAAATATGCGTATTCTTTAGAATATTTTTTCCTGAAGTAGTTATAATTCAATTCTTCAGTAAAAACATCAAGGTATTTAAAATATTCTTTTTCAAATACTGAATCTGTCATCATGTATGAAATGCAGTTAGTTTCCTTATAATTTGATTCACCATCCAGCATAGGAGAAAATGGAATTGAAGATGAATAAGCGTTTATACCTGCAAACATGTCAAATGCAATAGGTTCCAATCTGCATAAAACAGGGTTGTAGTAATATCTGACATTGTGCCATTCTACAGCATGAAATGTATTATATGAATTAACCAAAGCAATAAATTTTGCCATTTTTTTCACATCAAAAATATCTGATGCTTTGGCAGTCATATTGCGGTACATATCTAAAAGGTTTGCTGCAATAATAAATTGATTATAATTCACGGTATCTTCAAGTATATTATTCATACCGAAGGCATCAATTTCACTTGTGGAATATGCAAATCTATTTGGAACTTTTATTTGCATAAACTCCCAGAAATCAGTTTCAGAGTATTTTATGATTACCCCCTCTCTTCGTTTCGAAGACTCAATGAGTTCTTTTTCAAAGTGTTCTTCATAAGCATATAATCCAATAGGTTTTCCATTCAAATATACAGGGACAAACCCATATCTTGTAGTAAGAATATCATTCTCTTTACATATCTTATGTAAAAGCCATTCGTTAAGAAAACCCCTAACTTGTGGGTGTTGAATCGAAAAAACTCGCATTCCTCGCCAAGAATCATATTTCAATTTAATCCTAAATGACCATTTTTCCCCTCTTAAATGATCGAGCCAATCGCCTTTTAATCGCACTTCAGCATGCATCATCTTAGCATCTCCGTAAACGACTGCATTAACCCATGAATCTTCTTCGGTAGTTAATATACCTTGATCCAAAGCCTCTTCTCGCTTCTTCTTAATAACTTCAAATTCTTTTTCTTCAATGTATATCAATAGTGGTTCTTCATTTTTGTATTCAGGATAAAACATCTTGTTTGATACCGATATGCTAAAATTATCAATATAAGTTTCCTGTTTATCAGGATTATACATATAAATACTTAAAGTGTCGTTAAAGTGATTCCCACAAGTAAATGTCAGGTATATGTCTTCCCAACCGTTTTCAAACACATGAGAAGCTTCATTATTGATGAAATAAAAACTCGCAGGGTCAATGCCCTGAACGACTATAGATGCGTTTGAACCTTTATATCTTTTAAGATTAATTGTAACAGTAGTATTTGGCTTAAGGTTATCGAAAATAATAAATCCATGAAACACTTCCCATGCCGGGATATGTAAAGACTGTTTACCTTCAAAACTAAGCTTATTCGAAACAATTCCTTTTGTAATAACATAATCATTATTGTCAGTTACAAAATATAAACTATCATTCTGGGTTTCAAAATCACAAAAAATATCGAATCTCACAATTTCTTCTTCGTTTTCTGAAGCCGATCTGTATGCCAAGTACAAACCTGCTAAAACAAACAGGGAAATTATGATGATAATGATGTCCTTTTTTTTCATTTAGATTTTCCCCCAATCTCTTAAAATGAAACATCATAAAAATGGCTTAACCCTTCAATATATTTTGAGTTTCTTGTCATGCGAAATGGTAAACTGTTTATTATATTAGGTGCATATTCATTATGTTCCTCATCATATTTAATTTCCACAACTGTATTACTGTCACGAACATATTGTGTGAAACGGTTAAAATTATCCTTAAAATTGTAATATTTAATATCGTCATCTATTGTGAGACGATAGATACCTGTAACGTCTCTAAAGTAGCTACGCCTGTATGTATTAAAAAGCTTGATTTCCATTCCTGCAACCTCGTCTAAAACTTCAATCGGGATATCTGATTCTTTTAATACTTTGAAGCATTCAGAGTTTGAAAAGTTCTCGTTTAGCTCAAAATCCTTTAAAAAGAAAGAAGTTTTTGTTCCACGATAAGCTGTTTTTATTTTTATCTCGAACACTGCTTCTGAAATATGCCCCTTAATATCGCCATACCATCTAATACGATATTTTTTTCGTTCAGATTTCCCCATGAGATTATCATATAAACAATCTAATTCGGGAGTGTCAAGATAAATATTGTTAACATATCTGGGATGATATATCCGACGAAAAAAAGCTGCTGAACCTAAAACTATATTTTCTACTTGACGAAAGTCTAGAATTTCCGGTCTAAATTTTCGTTCATATCTAAAATTTTCGAGTTTCTGATATTCTTTTAATTCAGTTTTCTTCATTATCTGATATCAACGAATGAAACTGTTGTGTTTTCAATTTTTAGTATCTCGTTTTTACATTCTGTAAGCAAATTCAGATTCTTAACTTTAACCCTGAATGCCAAATCCAGAACATGTTTGCTTTGGTCAAATCTTCTTAGTAATGGTCGGCTGAATTTGAGACTAACAATTCCTACGATTTTTTCCATATCACCTTCTTTTGGGTTCTCAAGACTAATTACCAAATTGTAAGCAATCAGCTTATTATTTGGTTTAATAAAATATCTCACCCAAACAACAGCAATTAAGATTAAAAAAGATATAATTGTTACTACCGGCTGGTTGGCACCCATACCCAAGCCAATTCCTATTGCAAGAAACAGATAAGTTAATTCTTCAGGTTCTTTAATGGCGGCACGATACCTAACAATTGACAAAGCACCGACAAGACCTAATGATAAAGCTACTGAACTACCAACAAGTGTTATAATCAACATAGTGATTAGCGCAAGCATTACAAAATTGTACGCGAACTGACTTTTGTTCGACAAGGTGTTAGCACAACGACGATAAGTCAATTCAAGAATTACTGTCATTACAATTGTCATTGCTGCATTTAGTAAAAACAGATTAATGTCAATTTCCTGAGGTTCGAAATTGAAATACTGTAAAATTTTTTCGTAATTATTCATAATTCAAAGTTTATTGTGCAAAAATAATTATTTAATTGTCAAGTTTCACAACGTTGTTGATGTAAATCAACTATTTGTGTTTGCAAATTTATAATTTTTATTTTAAAATCATCTGGTTTTTGAATAAATATTTCAGGTTTTAACTCAAACCATTTAGTAACAGCATCAAAAGGAGTTTTCACGTTAAGTTCTTTTCTCAAAGAACCATGTCTTCTATAAAGATTGTAAAATAATAAGAAACGAATTAAGTCATTATTCAATTCTGATTTATTTTGGTATTTGAACTTCAATATAGTATTGTTTTTGATTGTACCATTTACTCTTTCAACCATTCCGTTTGTTTTTGGAGTAGATGGTTTTGTACATCTATGTTCTATGTTGTTTGCTTCGCATTTAATGTCCAGTAATGATGGTTTGGTGCATAGGTCTCCTTTTTTGCTTCTTATCAATCTGTTTGTAAACTCAAACCCATTATCAGTTAATATATGCGTTATAACAAAAGGAAAAAAAACCATGCACTCATCAAAAAACAAATCTGTGTTTTCTGATGTTTTATGGTCATACACTTTATAAAACATTACCCTTGTTGCTCTATCTATCGCTACATATAAATAAGAACCGACCTTATTAAATTTTGGCATATAAGTTACATCAAAATGTAAATAACCTGGTTCGTAAGCTTTAAATTTCTTGGCTTTTTCTTTTTCTAAAATAGGAACTGTATTGATATTGTTTCTCACAAAGCATCGATAAACAGAACTTCTTGAAATGCTATTGTTTTGAGCAAAAAGTGTTTCAAAAATTTCATCCAGAGCAAACCATGTAGATTTTCTAATACTGATTGCTAGCGTTTCCTCCACCTCTGACAATGCGTAAACTATGTTTTTGGGAGTACAACTGGCATCGGAGGTGCATACCCGATTTCTCCACTTAGAAACAGTCTGTGATGATGTGCAAAACTGATTAGCTAATTCTTCATTGGTGGAAGAAAAATTGTTTTGTATTTGCTGCCGAATGTTTATATTTGTCTTGGCATTGGAATGGTAAATTTGTTGCATATTATTTTTATTTGTGGTGAAACAAAAATAATCAATTTATTTACCTTCCATTCCTTTTGGCTCAGTTTCGGCTACGCCTTCACTGAGCCAAAAGGAATGGAAGAACCATCAACAACGTTGTGAAACTTGACATTTAATTTATAAATGAAAACCCTAGTTGTATAATTGGAACTCTTTAAAAAAGCCAATAATTATAAT
>DAOOPK010000094.1:0-10256 GCA_035388205.1 Bacteroidales bacterium | reverse complement strand
TCCAAGCACTTTTTGAACAATCAGATAGAACATTATAGCATCTTCACTATATGTCATGCCTCCGGAAGGTTTAATACCGATTCTTTTGCCAGTTTTTTCGAAAAACTCCTTGATTGCACAACACATAGTATAAACAGCTTCGGGAGTTGCAGACACTGGAGATTTTCCTGTTGAGGTTTTTATAAAATCTGCACCCGACTCCATTGAAATAATACTTGCTTTAAATATATTATCAGTGTTTTGTAATTCGCCGGTTTCAAGGATAACCTTTAAATGTGCATCTTTTATAGTATTTTTTATAATTTCTATTTCTTGAGCTACTTTCAGATAGTTTTTTTCTAAAAATGACCCCACAGAAAGTACAATATCAACTTCATCGGCCCCTTTATGGATAATCAGTTCACACTCTGCTGCCTTAATAGATAAAAATGTTTGAGACGCAGGAAATGATGCCCCAACAGCTGCAATTTTTACATTCTTTACTAATAATGTCTCTTTAACCAATTGAACAAAAATAGGATAAACACATATCGCAGCTACATTTTTAAAGTTAGGAAAAGTTTTATTAAAATCATTTATCTTTAAAGTCATATTTCTTATCTTATCAACTGTGTCAGAGGTATTTAAGCTGGTAAGATCTATTAAATTTAAAATAGATATTAAAACATCTTTGGTTTTATATGACGGAATTTGATTTTTTATTCTTTCAATGTCCTTATTTATTTGTTCAGTTGTTGGGATTGAGTTAAATGTAGTTTTTTTCATGTTATTTTAATTTATTGTTATTTAGATGACGAGTATTATCACGTTGAGTTTTCTTAGTAATATTGTTTTTTAAGGCTGTCGTAAGGTCAGTACCTGTTTGATTGGCAATACATAACAGAACCCAGAGGACGTCAGCCATTTCTTCTTCCAAATTTAGTTCTTCACCTGGCTTTGTTGATTGCTCACCGTACTGTCGTGCGATGACTCTTGCCATTTCTCCTACCTCTTCTGTAAGAACGATCATGTTGGTTTTAACATCGAAATATCTGACACCGTATTCCTTTATCCAATGATCAACTGCTGTTTGTGCTTCTTTTATGGTCATTAATAATATTATTTAGTACAAATATATAGATAATTATGGATAAAAAATAAAGGCATTTTATCGTTTGTTTTTTGAATCAATAATGATAGTAACAGGACCATTATTTATCAGTGAAACCTTCATGTCTGCACCAAACTCTCCTGTATAAGTCTTCTTATTCATCAATTTATCAAGTGAAGAAATGAAACTGTTATATAAAGGAATAGCATTTTCGGGAACAGCCGAATCAATATATGATGGTCTATTACCTTTCTTTGTTCGGGCATGTAATGTAAACTGACTTATAGTTAAGATATCTAAACATTCTTCAATACAGGATCTATTCATTATGCCATCAGAATCATCAAAAATTCTTAGATTAACTATTTTATTACATAGCCACGAAACATCGTCCAAATCATCGTTATGTGTAATTCCGAGAAAAATTAATAAGCCTTTTTTAATAGAAGAAATTTCATTATTGTCAATTTTGACAGAAGCCTCATTTACTCTTTGTATTAATGCTATCATTTTGAAATGCTATATAGTTGAAAATTAATAACTTAGGTCTTGTTCCACATGAAACATTATTCAAAAAGATTGGTAAATTTGAATTCGGTAACATCAAATAATCCCTTATCGCCTATTTTGAGTTTTGGAATTACAAGTAAAGCCATAAAAGATAATGTCATAAAGGGGGCAGTTAAGACAGAACCATTTGATTTGATTACTTGATTCAACTTTTCATAAATATTTGCAACATTTTCGGCAGGTTCTTGTGTCATTAAACCGGCAAATTCAAGTGGAAGTGTGTAATAATCTTTGTTTTTTGTAAAACAAAGTCCACCCTTGTGTTCAATAACTTCGTTGATGGCATTGCAAATTTCATCGTCACTGCAACCAATGGCAATTATGTTATGACTATCATGTGCAATTGAAGTAGCAATAGCTCCGGCTTTTAGCCCAAAACCATTTATAAAGGCAACCTGAGGAACGGATAGGTCGAAATATCTATTATAAACGACAATTTTTAAAACATCATTATTAATATCAGAAATAATATTGTCGTTTTCAATTTTTGGATTAATTGTAAAGAAATTTGTAACTAATTCTTTATCTATTACTTCTATTACTTTAATTTTTGAAGAAGAGGCAGTAATTTTAATGTCTTCAGATCTTATTTTTTTGGCTTTGAAATTATTAATGGGTTTTTCTTTTTTTGTATTAAATAGGAATCTATTTTGTGAGTAAACAGTATTTCCATTAATTATAGTTTCTAAGACTTCGAACTCGGTAAGATTGGTTACAATTATAAAATCGGCAGGATCATTTTTTCGTAAAAGACCCACAGGTAATTTGTAATGTTCGACAGGATTAATACAAGCAGCATTTAGTAAATCAAAAACATCAATATTTTGTTTTATGCCCATTTTCAATATTTTGTTTATATGGCCGTATTTAATAAGATCGTCAGGATGAGAATCATCTGTGCAAAGCATTACCATTTTATTGAATTTGGTAATTAATGGATATAATTCGTTAAAATTCTTAGCTGCTGACCCCTCTCTAATCAAAATTTTCATTCCAAGTTTGATTTTTTCAAATGCTTCATCAATTGTAAAACATTCATGATCAGTAGAAATACCCGAAGCAACATATTTTTTAAGTTGATCTCCCGAGATACCCGGAATATGTCCATCAATTATTGCATTATGTTTTTTGGCGACCTTAAGTTTTGCATGAACTTCAGGATCATCGAATATAACTCCTGGATAGTTCATCATCTCTCCAAGTACAAGAAGTTTGTGTTTTTCAAATAGCTCATCTATATTTTTGGCTGAAAGAATTGCACCCGAAGTTTCAAATTCGGTAGCAGGAACACAAGATGGAACACTAAAGAAAATCTTTAACGGAGTTTGTTTCGAATTTGAAATCATAAACTCAACACCTTTCTTGCCTAAAACATTTGCAATTTCGTGTGGATCTGACACAACTGCCAGCGTTCCATTTTTAACAGCAAGTTTGGAAAACTCACTTGGAATAAGCATTGTGCTTTCAATATGAACGTGTGAATCAATTAAACCGGGCAGGATATAGCTGTCGTTATCATTATCTTTTTGATTAATTTGTGCGATCTTGTTTCCTTCTACTATAATTTCTCCTTTGAATATTTTTCGATTAAACAAGTCAACAATGTTTCCTTCAAATCTTTTCATAATTTATTAACTTTAATTTATTTAATAGTTGGCTGAGCTTGTCGAAGCCAACTTCTTATGTTTTGTTCCACGTGGAACGACTATTATCTACCTAAGAAAACCAGTAATACACTTATGTCTGAAGGCGAAACCCCACTAATTCTTGATGCCTGACCAATAGTTTTAGGGTTTATTTTTAATAATTTTTGCCTAGCCTCAGTCGAAAGTGATTTTAAGTCATTATAATTAATTTTATCACGTATAATTATGTTCTCAAGTCTTTTCAATTTGTCAGCAATCAATTTTTCCCTGTCAATATAGCCTGAGTATTTTAATAAGATCTCGGCAGCATCAATTATTTCCTGAGAATTCTCACCATAGCCTTTAAGAAGCTTTTGCAACTTAGGAAAAATACTTATCAAATCATTGACTTTAACCTGAGGTCTGAGTATTAACGATGACAATTTTATGCTTTGTTTTAATTCAGCACTTTCTAATCTTTTTAGTATCGGGTTTATTTTATCAGGTGGACAACTTTGCTTATGGAAAAAAGAAATCAGTTCGTCTCTTTTAGATATTTTCTGTTCGAGTAATGACAATCTCTCATCTGAAGCCAGCCCGATATTATGTCCCAATTCTGTTAATCTAACATCTGCGTTATCCTGTCGTAATAAAATTCTGAATTCTGCACGAGAAGTAAACATTCGATAAGGCTCGTCCACTCCTTTAGTTACCAGATCATCAATAAGAACTCCTATATAAGCCTGGTCCCTGTTTAATATGAATTCAGGTTTGTTGTGATTCTTTAAATGAGCATTTATTGCAGCCATTAAGCCTTGTGCGGCGGCTTCTTCATAACCGGTAGTGCCATTTATCTGACCTGCAAAGTATAAGTTTTGAATAATTTTAGTTTCTAAAGTGCTATTTAATTGGGTGGGATGGAAAAAGTCATATTCAATTGCATAACCCGGACGGAAGATTTTTACATTTTCGAAACCCTCCATCTTCCTGAGTGAATCATACTGAACCTTCCATGGTAGAGATGAAGAAAAACCGTTTAAATAATATTCAATCGTGCTTTCTCCTTCCGGTTCCAAAAATAGTTGATGACGATCCTTATCGGGAAAAGTAACAAGTTTAGTCTCAATGCTTGGACAATATCTAGGACCAATGCTTTTGATTGTCCCATCATATAAAGGAGAATCTTCTAATCCGGTTCGCAATGATTTATGGACATCTTCGTCAGTATAAGCGATATAACAAGCTCTTTGCTTTAGAAATGTCTGATTATAATTATGCAGAAACGAAAACGGCATGATTAAATCGTCACCGTCTTGTTTTTGCAATTTTGAGAAATCTACAGTTCTTCCGTCAATCCTTACTGGAGTACCAGTTTTCATACGGTCGTGTGAAAAACCATATTGAGCAAGATTTTCAGTTAACCCGTAAACAGCAGGCTCAGACATTCTGCCTCCTTGAATTTGTGTGTGTCCAATATGCATTAAACCGTTAAGAAAAGTGCCGGTTGTTAATATTACCGATTTCGCTTTAAAAGTAATACCCAAATCCGTAACTACTCCTGTCACCTTATCATTTTCCACACAAATAGAATTAACCGAATCTTGCCAGAAGTCAAGATTTGGCAACGACTCCAGTGTTTTTCTCCACTCTAAACCGAATACTGTTCTATCACACTGTGCTCTCGGACTCCACATTGCTGATCCTTTTGACATATTTAGCATCCGAAATTGTATCATTGATCTGTCTGTAATAATACCGGAATAGCCGCCCAAAGCATCAATTTCTTTGACTATTTGCCCCTTTGCAACGCCTCCCATTGAAGGATTACATGACATTTGAGCAATTTTATTCATGTCAAGCGTAATCAGTAAAGTACGACTCCCCAAATTTGCCGCTGCCGCCGCCGCCTCACAGCCTGCATGACCTGCCCCAACTACTATTATGTCGTATTTTTCTGTCATTATTCTCAGATTTTTTACAAAATTAACTAAAATTTAATACCTATTATCAGAATGTCATCTGTTTGTTCACATTCTCCTTTCCATTCCAAATGCTTTTTCAATAAGACTTCTCTCATCTCAACACTTGTCTTATCAGCACTTTCAGACAATATGCTCTTGAAATTATTATACTTAAATTTATTGTTATTGATATCAAATTGATCTGCATAACCATCACTAAATAAAAATATCCAGTCTCCAGTATTATAAGTAAAACTGTTTTCGGGAAACGATAAATCTTGCTCGCAACCAATTATCGAACTTGAAGTTTTGTATTCAAGTAATTGTTTTTCCAGATTGTCATATTTATATATTTTATGCTTTGAACCTGAATAAAATACTGTGTTATCAATGATTTTAATTATGCTAAGGCAAAGGGATTCTGATCTTAAAGTATTACTACTGTTAATATAGTTATAGAAACTGTTATTAAGTTGTTTAAGTATGTCAGATAAAGAAATTACTTGAGATAAAAGAGAATCTAACAATTGAATACCCAAAACAGAAAGAAAACCTCCTGAAATACCATGTCCGGTGCTATCTGCCAAAACAATAATTGACTGTTTTCCATTCTGTCTCATTAAATAAAAATCGCCTCCTACGGTAAATTTTGGGATGTCTAAAATAAAATGCTCATAAGAACAATGGTTCTGATTATTAGCCATGCATGATATTTGTATCTCTCTGGCATACTGTAAGTTATGTTCGATTTCATCATTAACCCTTTTCAGGTATACGTTAGATTGATTTAGTAATTTATTAAGTTTTTGTTTCTGTAAAATCAGTTTAATTAAAAAACCAAGTAGTGTAGTAATAATAACTATTACGGAAATTAATGAAATGTTTATTGTGTTATTTTGTCTTATTCTGTCATCTTTAAGTTTGGATTCTGAATTTAGTTTATCAACCTGATACTTTGTCTTAATTTCCTGTACCTGATTTTCAAGTTCTAAAGTGTATATACTATCTTTAAGTGTATGATATTTAAGAAGATAATCAATAGCCCTTTTATAATCAGATTGTTTGTAATATAGTTGATATGTAGTAAAATAGAGGTTTTTTCTGGAATCATTATAATCCATTAGTTGATGTAAACTGTCAGCTAAGAATATATAATTTTCTGCTTTTTCATAATTATATGAGAGTATTTCAAGCTCAGCAAGGTTATTATATACGACTGCTTGTCCAAAAGTGTTATTTAAACTGTCAAAACCTGCAAGTGCATGATAATAAGCTGATTGAGATGATTCGGTATCATCAAGACAATAATATACATAACCAATATTGTTATAAATTGACGGGATATCGGATAAATAGGTGTTTTTGTTTTCACATTCTCTAATTGCAGAATAATAATAATTCAGTCCCTTATCGTAATCTTCCTGCAGTATATAAATATTTCCAATGTTAGTTAGTGATTGAACAACACTTTGAAGATCTTCGGCCTCTTGTGCGTAGTTTAATGCATTTGCATAGTATTTTAAAGCTAAATCATAATCTCCGGTATATTTATAAACTATTCCAAGGTTGTTTGCAATAGTATGCAATTGATAATAATTTTTTGATTTTTCGCTAATGGTATAAGCAGAATTAAAAGCGGTTAATGCTTCGGAATAGTTGCTTTTTGCCAGATATGAAGAGCCTATCATTATGTAAGCATATGCAATATCATTATCATTTTTAAAATCTGTTGCATAATTAAGTGCTTTTTGAGAGAAAACAAGCGATTTATTTCCGGCAGAATCGAGATAGTAATATGCCAAATCGCAATAAATTCCTGATTTTAGTGAATCATGGCAATTCTGTAGCTTTTTGAATAAATCAGAAGGATCATCCTTAGCAAAAGAAAGAATCGCTACAATAAAAAAGTATAATAATAATAATAACTTCTTGATATTCAATATTATAATAGTTTTCTATACTTTATTCTGTGAGGTCCGATATCTCCCATCCTCTTCTTTTTGTTTTCTTCGTAATCAGAATAAGAACCTTCGAAGAAAATTACTTGGGAATCTCCTTCAAATGCAATAATATGAGTGGCAATTCTGTCAAGGAACCATCTGTCGTGAGTGATGATAACGGCACATCCTGCAAAATTTTCAAGACCTTCCTCCAAAGCTCTGAGAGTATTTACATCAATGTCATTTGTTGGCTCATCCAATAATAACACATTAGATTCTGATTTTAAAGTTAATGCAAGATGTAATCTGTTCCTTTCTCCCCCCGACAATATTTTGCATTTCTTTTCCTGATCGGCACCACTGAAATTGAATCTTCCGACATAGGCCCTAGAATTCATCATCTTCCCTCCTATCTGAAGGAATTCAGTACCTCCCGAAATAACCTGAAAAACAGTTTTTTCGGGGTCTATATCAGCGTGAGATTGGTCAACATATCCGATTTTTACTGTTTCTCCTATTTCAAAACTGCCATTATCGGGATTTGCCATTTCCATTATCATACGGAATAATGTAGTTTTACCTGCACCATTTGGACCAATTATTCCGACAATTCCTGCCGGTGGCAAAGAAAAACTGAAGTTCTCGAACAATATTTTATTATCAAATGATTTACTTATATTATTTGCAACTACGACTTTATCGCCGAGTCGCGGTCCGTTTGGAATATAGATTTCGAGTTTTTCTTCTTTCTGTTTGCTGTCTTCATTCAGCATTTTGTCGTAAGCGGCAAGTCTGGCTTTCGATTTTGCCTGTCTGGCTTTAGGGCTCATTCTAACCCATTCCAACTCTCTTTCAAGGGTTTTTCTGCGTTTAGATTCGGTTTTTTCTTCCTGTGCCAGTCTGTTGGTTTTTTGTTCCAGCCACGAAGAATAATTTCCTTTCCATGGAATGCCCTCTCCTCTATCCAGTTCAAGTATCCAACCGGCAACATTATCAAGGAAATATCTATCGTGAGTAACGGCGATAACAGTTCCTTTATATTGCTGCAAATGTTGTTCAAGCCACTGAATTGATTCGGCATCAAGATGATTGGTTGGCTCATCAAGTAATAAAATATCAGGTTCACTTAAGAGTAATCTGCATAATGCAACTCTCCTTCTTTCGCCCCCCGACAAATGCTTTACAGACTCGCTTCCATCCGGACAACGTAAAGCATCCATAGCTCTTTCGAGTTTGCTGTCTATATCCCAAGCACCTTGATTATCAAGAAGTTCGGTTAATTCACCCTGTCTTTCTATCAGAGCGGTCATTTCATCATCGCTCATTGGTTCGGCAAATTTGGCATTTACAGCTTCGTATTCTTTTACAAGTGAAATAATCTCATGGACTCCTTCTTCAACAATTTCTTTAACTGTTTTTGAATCGTCCAGTTCGGGTTCCTGCGGCAGATAGCCAACGCTATATCCGGGAGAAAAAACCACCTCTCCTTCAAAACCCTTATCTAAACCGGCTATAATTTTTAACAATGTTGATTTTCCCGATCCGTTCAGACCTATAATGCCTATCTTAGCACCATAAAAAAAGGATAAATAGATATTTTTAAGAATTTGTTTCTGCGGTGGAATTTTCTTCCCCACATTTACCATCGAAAAAATTATTTTGTTATCGTCACTCATATATTTTTATTTAATTGTTGCACAAATATAATTTATAAAAATCAAATATTATATAAAGCGGAAATTTTAAACATACAATTGCATGTTGTGAATTATTAAAACCCATTGTTCGTACTTTAAAATTAAAGGCTGAGGCTGAGGCGAAGGCTAAGGTATTTACTGCTAACTCTTGCATTATCATGCTGTTCGTACTTCGATTGTTCGTCCTTCGATTGTTCGTTTGTTCTACTGTTCGTTGTTCGAATGTTCTACTGTTCTTACTTACTAAACCGGTTGCTTCGACTCCGCTCAGCCACCTGCATACTGCTAGGTGACTGAGACCTTATGTTTGCAAAGTAAAAATTTGACGAACTTTGACTATCATCAAAATTAGAAAATTATGCTAAGCAACAATCAAGAATTAAATTTCTCAGGAGAAAATATTTATGTTGGGATAGATGTCCATAAAAAAAGTTGGAAGGTAACAATTCAAGTGGACGAGTTGGTCTATAAGACCTTTAGTCAGGATCCCAAAGTGAAAATTTTAGAAAGTTACCTTAATAAGAATTTTCCGAATGCATCTTATCAATGTGCATACGAAGCAGGATTTAGCGGGTTCTGGCTACAACAAGAATTAGAAAAAGTAGGTATAAACTGCATAGTCGTAAATCCGGCAGATATTCCAACTACGGACAAAGAAAAGAAACAAAAAACAGACGCTCGTGACAGCCGGAAAATTGCCAGATCATTGAAAAACGGCGAATTAGAGGGCATTTATATTCCTGCCGTTGAAGAGTTAGAAGATAGACATCTTGTTCGCACAAGATCCACATTGGCTAGAGACTTTTCAAGGGAAAAGAATAGGATTAAGTCAATTTTGAATTTTTATGGAGTAACATATCCTGAACAATTCAGAGATGAAAATAAACATTGGTCTAAAGGCTTTATGAATTGGTTAAACAAAATAGAATTAAATACAGCCAATGGTAATTATTCATTACAGACCCATGTTGCTAATAGTTTGTATTTTCGAGAAAAGATACTTGATTCTACCAGACAAATCAGACAGTTATCAAGGACAGAAAAATATGCTAAAATAGTATCCTTATTGTGCACTATTCCAGGAATAGGATTACTCACAGCAATGACAATATTAACAGAATTGCACAAGATAGAAAGATTTGAAAATTTAGATAAACTTTGTTCATATATTGGCTTTATCCCCAACACACATTCAACCGGAGAAAAGGAAAAAGTTGGTAAAATAACGAACAGGGGAAATAAATACTTAAAAAACGTGCTGATAGAAGCATCTTGGGTGGCTATACGTAACGATCCAGCTTTATTGATTGTTTTTAAAAAGTTATGCAAGGTTATGGAATCAAACAAGGCTATAATAAGAATTGCAAAAAAAC
>DAOOPK010000093.1:0-10276 GCA_035388205.1 Bacteroidales bacterium | reverse complement strand
TTTTGTAATTATTTAGCTGGTAGAAGAAAATTTATAATAATAGTGAGCATTTCCAAAAAGGCATGGTGCAAGGTGCATAGAGCTATCATTACTGTAAATAAAGATTATTTTTCTTGATTTAAAAATCCATAAAGTCTATTTATAACTTTTATCTCAGGCAAAATACCCTGTGCTCCATGCTCTATGCCCCATGCTTTTTAACTATCGCTAGCTCAAAAATTGAGTATTTAATTAAACTCCCACCTAAATAAATACTTATTTTTTTTGCTCTTTATACTCAGGCACAGAATTCTCAATCAGTAACTTTTAAACTAAAAATCATCAATCATATACCGGTTGGCTGGGGTGACAAATATAAGGCAGTAATTATCGAAGTTGTCGAAGGTAGTAGAATACAATTTGGTGACACAATTATTTTTGGAAAAAACGATTTCTCCTCAAAAGATTTTTTTTCTACTGGCGATATAAGAACAATCAGCTTTTATAACACCCATAAGCAAAATCCAAACTCTTTTCTTCCACCTAGTTCTTGTACGATTAGTAAACTTAATGAGATCTGGATTATAAAAGAGATTTTAAAATAAATCCCTAATAGTGCCATCTTCTTTAGGATTTCTTTACTATTTTTGTTACTCAAATTCTAAATTTCGTATTATGAATCAATATTGGGTAAAGAGGATATTATTCATATTAATATTCTGCGTTTTTGGCCTGAGTGCTTTTGCTCAAAACAGCAAACAAACTAAATCACTGACAAAAGTTGAAGGTTTTGGTATTATGTATCGCCTTCCTGGAATTTGGAGTGGATCGGTAATGTCAAACACATCGGCCGGTAGTTTCAATAATTGGTTTGTTGATTTGAGGCCTGTATCTCCAACACAAATATCTCAGTTCTCGATGCTTGATGATAAAACCGTAAATAATTTCAGTTTTTTTGTGGTTTCTTACAAAGGGGAAAAGAAAATTGCCCTGAGAACCGAAGGTTGTTTTGCAAATTCTTGTTGTATAACTTACGAAGTTATTGACTCAGTAAACGAAGCTGCCGGTTATTATCGCTTTAGCGATTTTGTTGGTGGAACAAAAAGAGCATATACGGTTTTTAAGTTTGAAGATGATCAGATGGTAATGGAGGTATATACCAGCAGATTTAACAAAGAAAAAGAGCCGAAACTACATACACGTTGGGTTGCACAATTACAGGACAAAAATGCCGTATCTTTTAGTATCCTGAAATTCAGATTCCCGAAATACAATAAACCAAAAGATTTTACAAATGCTTTTTCGGGCATGACCGAAAGTATATTTTTTACTTTCGAAAACGACCCATATAAATCGGAAGACCAACCATTTTGTGGTAATATTGATATAAACATTTCAACTTTACCAGATATAAAGCTTAAACCCGAGGATGAAATCGAAATTTTACTTACAACTCAACCACTTTTTGATGGAATTATTTATAAAAGCGAAAATCTGAAGTTTGCTTCAAAATTTGTTTATCTAAAAGGAGATACTCAGCATTTTAAGATGAAAAATGTTCATCCCGGTAAGTATTATATTTATTGTTTTGTTGATCTAGACGACGATAAACTTCATCTCTCAGGCGATTTAATGTGTTCTGAAGTTGAATATCTCATTGAAGTCCCTGCTAATGGCAGCGCAGAATATAATGCTAAAATAGATTTCGTTATTCCATAAAACGTTTTAGCAAATCAAAAAAACATCTCTTAAGAGTAGTAGTCGCAATATATGCAATAAAATGCTTAACGCAATAAGCAAAATATATATAAAATGCTTAATACAATAAGCAAAAGAAATATAAAAATGGTGGCAATTTTGATTAATGTATTAGTAGAGAGCTTGTGAAATTATGAAAAAGCAATTGCTGAAAGTGTTGCTTATAATAATTTTTATTTCATCCTGCAAGGTGATGGATCGAATTTTTTTGCGCACTAAAATTTCATCTTACAAAGGGCATTCGCAAAATTGCAGACTCTATACCGAAAAAGACAGCATTGACATTCGATATTTTGAAGGTTTAACAGAGATTACAGGAATAAAGGATTTTGATACAATTTTAAGTATTGGCGCAGGTAGCGGAGGTCGTGAGTTCTTAATTTCACTTTACACTGACAATATATTATTCTATCTTGAAGATATTGACACTTCGTGCATTTCTCAGGACAGGATATTTCAAATGTATTTCCCACATTATTCAAAGCTTCGGGGTAAGCCGATAACAAACCGTTTTATTACTGTTCAAGGAAATGACACTTCGACATGTATGCAGGGTTTGTCTGTAAATAAAATTTTGATTTACAATGTTTATCATCATTTTACCGACGATATTGCAATGGTTAACGAGTGTTACCGAGTGCTTAGAAAAAATGGGAAAATGATTATCTGTGAACATGTCATGAACCGAAACAAAAAATCGTACAAATTTTGCGATTATGGAGGATATTATAAAACTGAGGAAAATTTTGTGTCTGACATCGAAAACGTAGGTTTTGATTGCGAAGTGGTAATTCCTAACGGAAAACATTGGCGTTTGTTTATTTTTAGAAAGAATTGAATTTTATGATTAGAGCCGTAATATTCGACATGGATGGTGTTCTGATAAATTCGGAGCCTTTATGGAAAATTGCCGAAAAAGAAGTTTTTTCATCATTGGGCGTAAAAGTTACCGACGAGTTGGTACATATTACATCTGCTCTTACTGCTCAGGAAGTCTGTGCGTTTTGGTATGAACGCTACCCTTGGCAAGAAATGAGCTTTGCTCAAGTTGAAGATGCTGTTGTTGCCCGTGTAATCGAATTGATTGGTGAAAATGACACAAAAATGCCGGGAGTTAAAGAGGTTTTGGATTTTTGTAAAAGCAAAGGACTAAAAATTGGACTAGCTTCCAATTCATCTCATGACCTTATCGAAGTGGTTCTCGAAAAAGTTGGAATAAAACAATATTTCGATTTTCTTTCTTCAGCTCAGGATGTAGAAAAAGGCAAGCCAGATCCAGCTGTCTATCTATATGCTGCTGAAAAACTCGGCGTTGCCCCCGCAGAATGTTTGGTTTTTGAGGACTCCATTATTGGTGTTAGAGCCGCAAAAAGTGCAGGAATGTTTGTTGTTGCGATTCCTGTCCAAGAGGATTTTAAAAAGAAAGGATTTGATTTGGCAGATGCTAAAATAAAATCTCTCGAAATAGGATTTGTGCATATATCTAAATTGATTGAAAAAAGGTAACTATTTAGATCTCAGTGAAAATTTGTAAGCTGTATCAGTTATCGGTAAGCAGTTTAAATTGCAGTGAACCTAAGTTTCTGCTATTTTACTAAAAACAAAAAGCAGTATTCCAATGAGCGAAGCGACAAAATTAACACACCGATTACCGATAACTGATTACCGATAACAAAAACTGTATTCTAGTTTTGACATAAAACCTATATAATTACGAAAAAAGTTTAATTTAGCAGTCTTATTTTATCAATCATGAATACCGAAGAGGGCTTAAGACGTGAAATTGGACTTTGGGGAATAAGCTCAAATATTATCAATGTCGTTATTGGTTCCGGAATATTTGTATTACCGGCAATTGTTAGCGAAGGACTTGGTTCGGCTGGTATTCTCGCTTATTTGTTTTGTGGATTTTTAATCACATTGATTATGCTGTGTTTTGCCGAAGTAGGCAGCAAGGTTACAACAACAGGTGGAGCCTATGCCTATATCGAAGCAGCGTTTGGAAAGTTTTTTGGCTTCTTGGCGACTAATATGCTTATTTTTGGTACATGTCTTCTGGCAACTGCTGCAGTAGCAAATGCAATCGCTGACACTCTTTCATATTTATTCCCTATTTTTAAAGAATTCTATTTCCGAGCAGCGTTTTTTCTGGTAGTTTTTGGTGGATTGACGGTGGTGAATGTCATCGGAGTTAAAAAAGGAATTTCGCTCATTAAACTATTAACTATAGTGAAGTTAGCCCCTTTACTTTTACTTATTATTTGGGGTTCTACAAAGATTGTTGTCGAAAATATTGTGTGGCAAAGCGTTCCTTCAATTAGCGATATTGGTAAGGTATCTTTAGTTTTATTTTTCGCTTTTCAGGGAGCTGAGAGTAGTCTTAGTGTAAGCGGCGAAGTAAAAAACCCGAACAAAACAATTCCAAAAGGCATTCTGCTGGCATTTTTAATTATTTTGGCTATTTATATTGCTATTCAGTTAGTCTCACAGGGGATTCTAGGCAATTCGTTTACAAATTATATGGATGCTCCATTAGCCGAGGTTGCACGAAGAGTTATGGGACCTGCTGGTGTTACTGTAATGATTGCTGGAGCCGCAATATCAATGTTCGGTTACTTGAGTGGTGATACTTTGAATATCCCGAGAGTAATTTTTCGTTCGGCAGTAGATAAAGTTATTCCTATAAAACCTTTGGCAGCGGTTCATAAGAAATTTGCGACTCCTTACATTGCAGTTATTGTCTATGCCGTTTTAGGTTGTGTCTTAGCAATTGCCGGGGATTTTGAACAACTTGCAATTCTGTCTTCAACATCTGTTTTATTGGTATATCTTGGAGTTGCATTGTCGGTTATTAAACTCAGAAAATTAAATATTGCCAATCAGAAAACTTTTAAAATTCCGTTAGGAATAACTGTTCCCATTTTAGCATCAATTACGATAATATGGTTTTTATCTAACCTTAGCTTAAAAGAAATGATTGCTACAGGAATTTGCATTCTGTGTCTTGGCTTAATATTCGTTGTTCTTGAATTTTTCAGTAAGAAATCATTAAAAAATTAAAATCAAATGAAGAAAATATTTAATTTAAGTGTGATAATTGTAATTTTTCTTCTCTTAAACTCATGCACTAATACGGAAACTATTTCGGAAGAAAAACATTACAGTATAGTGTTAAAGCATTCCGAAAATACCAATTATAAAATGTATATCCATAAAGGCGCAGGAAATTATTGTGAAATTTTGCCTGAGGATAAGGTTTATCAGGTTGATGTAGAACCAATGCGTGGCGGTTACACAAGGTTTCTTCTGATGGAATTCAATAAACACATGCCAGAAGAATACGAAATTTTAAGAATAACGCAAGGGAGCGAAGTCGTTAAGGAGTTTTCTATCAAAACAATTGAAAATCTACCCAAAGACGATAATCTGAATTATATAATGGTGATTGACTAAAGTCAGAAATTCTAGCGACACATTCGCTTCAAGACCGTACATTCTTAGTCTAAAATATTTGATTACTTTTGTTTTACAAATCTAAATATTATGCTGCCCGAAAAACGACCACATCTAGAGGTAAAATCACAACTTCACCCATGAAACAAACATCGTCAGAGCTCTTGATAAATTTGTAAAATAATTTTATTAAAGGGCCTAAATTATTTATTTGGATCCATTAGTACACTAAAAGACGTTTTATCAAATTTGATTTTTCAGTTTTTATATTAACCATATAAATACCTGAAGATAACTCCTCAATATTTATTAGATCTCCGTTGTAGCATTCTTTAGTTAACAATATTTTTCCATTTAGGTCTGTAATTTTAATTTCAGCTTTTTCAGATAAAAAAGAAAGTGATATCGAATTGTTGGCAGGATTTGGAAATATATCTGCTTCTGAAGATATATAATCTGAATCAACATTATAGTAGTTGGGATTATTTGTTGCAATATTTGATTCTATTGAAGTATTTTCATCGAAATCTGCACAACTGCCTGAATAATCAAATGATAATTTATAAAAAAGGAATGGACTTTCAGGTGGGATGTTATTATCTGTATATTCGTTCAGATAACTTGGAATGGTAGTTAGAAAAACTAGGTTTTCTTCAGATGTCCCTCTGAACAATTGAATTTCTGAATAATCGAGTCCAAAATAGTCATTCCATGTAAGTTTGAACTCAGAATCACTAAAATTGCTTATTTTTAGACATATATTCTGATGGTAGTCGCTAAGGCTTGTTTCTTCATCACAATTATTTTTAAATGATATTTTATATTTTGAAGGAGAAATATTTATATAGCCGGGGTAGTCAATGAATTGTTGAGCATTGATTTTGACTGTTGAAATTTTTATATATTCTTGAGCAGTTTCTCTATATATACAAACTGAATCATAATTGGCTTCAGGAATTTGCCATCTGATTAAATTGCCATAAAGTTCTGAGTTTGTAATATAACAAATATCTGGTTGAGATAACGGACAGCATAAATCATGTTCATGTTCTAACACATTTACAAATACTGTTGTGTCGTAACTACAGTTATAGTTATCAGTAATGTTAAAAGTATATGGGACTTCTACTCCGACACTTAGAGGGATAGTTGTAGCTAGATTAAAATTATTTGTAATTATATTTTCCCCTGTCCAATAAGAGGTTGACAAGTTATTTCCGGACCATTGATCTTGAAAGGAATTGGGTAATTCGAAAAAGTCCACATAATCACCTGCTAAATTTATATTAGTATAAAATATATATCCATCATCTCCGCAATAAGAATCAGTAATTATAATCTTCCATGTCCCATTAATCGGGCATCCTATCAGTTGGTCAAATGACTCAGCAGGTAAATACATTCCAGTAGGTGCTGACTGACCTTCAGAAGCACTATTATAAATATAATCAGTTGCATTATCTGACCAACTATAAAGAACTCCGGTTCCAGGCGTGCAATCATCTGCTTCATTTGGAAATCCTAGGTTGATGTTTCCTCCCGTGTCAGAATCAAGTATTATCACTGATTGCTCTGTCGGACATATAAGCTCTATTATCAGATCGTTAAGGTATGAATGTTCGATATTCATTTCAAAAGATTCAATGTCGTCTGCACTTTGAATAATAGTGTTTTCTGAATTTGTACTTAGATTGAATTCAAATGTAGAATAAGCACCACCACTTTCCCCAAAGCATTTACCAATAAAGTAGTTATCAGTATTTAAACTCTGAATTACTGGGTTGACATATCCTTTTAAGACAATTTCTTCTCCTTCGCAAACTGTTGACTTGTCGGAACAAGTTCCATCAAATAATGGAGGAGTTGGTACTCTTATTTGCATAACAGGAATATTCGTTGCCGGACAATTATTTATGTCTTGTGAACTCAACACAATGGAATAAATGCCAGGGTTATCTGAGTTGAATTGAAACTCTGTCATATTTAACTCTGAAATCGTCTGTATTTGTTCAAATCTGTCATTAAAAACCGTCCATGTATAAACTGTTGTCTCAGGAGATTGGTCATATAAGGGATTCCCTGTTGAAGTAAAATTTGATATGGCTGTGAATTCAATACTATTACCATAGCATAAATTATAATAGTCAATATCAATGTATGAATTATTGACGGAATCCAATAGAATATTTGTATATGGAATACAAGGATTTTCGCGAAGATTCTTGTATAAAATTGAGGAGTCAGTGCATTTTGATTGGGACGACTCAATGATGCGATTTTTAGCAGTAGCATTTGTTGAAACTTCGATTTTTGTTTCATTATTGTTAATGAAATTTATTTGGGAAAATAATCCATTACTATATGATAATCCCACCAGCCATAATAAAAATAACACATGTGTTTTCATTAGATAAGCATATTTTAACAAATATAGCAATTATTCTAATACAGTAAATTAGAAAAATAAGATTTTTTTGAGATAATATTTAAACCAATTAAAAGGAAACTCGACATAATTTTTTTATTCAATACATTTTACTATTTTTAAACTTTATTATGTTTTAACTTTTATAAACTTAATAACTAAAACCATGAAAAGAATAGTAATTGTAAGTATTGTGCTATGTTTTGTTTCTGGACTTTACTCTCAGGAAATTTATCTTACCGAAACCGAGAAAGAGTTTATTAATTTATTAAATCAAAAAAGATCAGATGCAGGACTAGAAATAGTCAATATTTCTCCTATTCTTATGCTTACTGCAAACAAAAATGCGGAGGAAATATATATGCAGACATTTTTGCAACACGAACCACAGGAATTTGGTGATTATAATCAAAAATATGAACAAATCAAACTAACTTCAACTGTAACGGGACCTGCCGAAATCGTAAAAACGTTGACAGTTGACGGCCTTAGCACAAATTATGATCAGATTATTTTGCAAAAAAGAGAATATAGTTCAAGTAACTGGGAAAGCATAGGTATTTGTATTAGAGATTCTATTGTAGTAATTATTATGGGGGAAAAGCCTGAGTCTCCTGAGACATACGATATCTGTGACAATGAATTCTTTTTTAATACCGGAGAAGAGTTGTCAAATCCATTACTTTGTGTAAATGTCTCGGAAACTGCTCAATTAACAGTTTATTCGATTAAAAATGATGGTAGTAAAGAACTATACGATTATCTTTTTGTCAGAGAAGAAGGAGTCGAATGGGAGCTGAAGAATGAAGAGGCGGTGTCGTTCACTGTACATATATATCCGAAAGTTGATCCGATTGTTCCGCAAGAAAGCATCAAATTCAATGTTGATAAATCGGATAAAAGAAGAATTGTTGCAAATTACACATTTAAGGGCAATACTGTGGAAGAAATTCAGGATTTTTTAAATTCGGGAAAAGGGGTTGATTATGTAATGCCAAATAGTTCGAATGGATACACCATGTTATTCAGAGCGATAATGCAAAATAATATCGAAGCAGTTGAATTCCTCCTTAAAAATGGTGCAGATATTAACTTTTTAAGTTATGATAAAGATATTCCTTTAAGTTTTGTTACTTCAAACGAGATGTTTGATTTGTTAAAAGCACATAATCCGAAATTTGATATTAAATCTGTTGACAACACAACTGTTTTACATTCTTATTCTCAGATTGGTTTGCTGGAACCCATAGGTTATATTGTTGAAAATAAGAAAATTGATATCAATACAAAAGACAGAAGTGGAGGAACAGCTCTTTTGTACGCAGTGCAATATAACCAATATGAAGCAGCGAAATATCTGCTCGAAAATGGCGATTTACAAACTTATGGCTGGGATGTTTATCCTATACATTATGCTGTAGATAATTCAAATTTTGAAATGGTAAAACTGCTAGTTGAACATGGAGCAGACGTAAATTGTAAAAATGGCGAGGGAGAATCACCTCTACAACTTGCGAAAAATTATCCTGACGGTAAAAACGAAATAATTGATTTTTTGATTGAAAAAGGGGGGAGGTAATAAATCCTCAAGCCAATTTCGTTGTATTTACATTTCCACCCTTAATCCAAAACTTCCTCTCATTGAGCCGTAGGTTTTAGTGCCAAGTTCGGGGATGTTATCTATTGCAAGTCCCGGTTGCATTTCTAGTATAAGGTGCATCTTCCGCCAGAATTCATTCTTTTTGGCAATACGAAAATCTAATCCTAAGGGCAGGTAGGTATATAAAGAAATGTTTGTTTTGTTAGGGTTTACCTCGCTGTAATTATCGCTAATACTGTAATTGTTGCCATAATATGAAGAATTATTTGCCAATACGTAAACAACCTGTTTGGAATACAGATGATAGATATGTGTTGCAGACATTAGCGATGCAGTAGCAGATATGCCAATTCCACTATATAGCGACCATCTTGCTGCAGGTTGAGTCCTAAATATAAGATTTGCATTTATGCCAATCTGCTGAAATAAATAATTCATCTGGTATGACTGGTTAATAACAGTATCAAGAAAAACCATATTTGTGCTGTTATCGGATTTAAGTGTGTCAAATCTGATATTCTCATATTTTGAATAATATGCACTTAAGGTTGAAGCGCTAATAAATGTAATCCCTATATTTAGCTGTGGGTTTGATTTATAGGTCTGGTTTAGCTTATCGTAAAACAATAATCCCAGACTGATGTTAAAAATATTATCATTAGTTGATACTCCATTGTAAAATTCTGATTTGCCAAATCCTGTAAAATCGTTTTTAAGTAATTCCGAAGAAGGAGCAAGTTTAAGAAAGTCGGACAAATCTGAAGGAATATTGTAATTCCCTTTTATACCATTGTTGATGCATAGATCAGAAATTCTAACTTTCGGAGTTGTTACATCCTGTCCGAAGATAATAAACGTAGATGTAAGTAATAACAAGAAACACAGCAGTTTTTTCATAGCTTTTAAATTAATTCTCAACTAATTCTTACAAATAATTTCATTCAAAATTACACAAAATTATATTATGAATGAAAATAAAGAGGAAATTTGTTTTTAAATAAGTAATGTATTCTACTCGAGTCGAGTATTTGTTGAATCTTCAGCTTACTCTGATATTAGTT
>DAOOPK010000092.1:0-10459 GCA_035388205.1 Bacteroidales bacterium | reverse complement strand
TCGCTAGCTCAAAAATTGAGTATTTAATTAAACACCCACCTAAATAAATACGAAAAAACTTATGAATATCTAAAACTCAGAATTATTACAATAGTTGTCAGTTTTTTCAAGACTATCAATAATGTTTCTTGTTTCATACAGTTCTTCAACTTCAAAAACACTCACATCATCAATATAATAATATGCATAATTGAATTTTGAGTCCCCGTTTTGCATTATATAGTTGGTAGAATAGTTATTATAAAAATTACCTATGGTCAGATATTTCTCCCCGCCCTGTGCCTGATAAATACCTTCTATTGCAATCCATTGTGATTGGTTTGTCATAAACTGCCCTGAAGGATTTTCAACTATAGGAATCATATTCATAACTTCTTTTGTATTTATTTTTACTTTTTCTGTTGTGATACAGGCTCCTATTGCATCTACCGCAAACCGCGAATTTGATGAATTACACACATAAAATCTGATTCGGTATTTCTTTCCTTTAACTAGTTCTGTCTTTAATTCAGTTTGAATATATTCACGATAAATAAGTGGTTTTTCACCCGTAATCTTATTATCTCTTGTAAAATTTTGTCTCAGTATTATTCCACAATAAGCATTTCCTGTTCTAGCACGTATTTTACCTGCAAAATTTTGAGGAACTCCTGCTTCTCCCTTGCAACATGAATTAAAATAGTCTGGAGTTCCTTTGCTTGGCACATCCCAATAAGGTATCAATTTCTTTTCAGGTTTTCCAACAATACCTTTCGGACATACAGTATATTCTTCAAAGGATGGATTATTTACCAGATTATCGCCTTTTTCTTCAATAAGCAAAATACTCTTAAAAGCAAATATTCCGGAATTATTAAAGTTATAAGTATTCTCAATTGTTTTAACTTCTTTTTCTACATTTTTTGGAATAACCAATCGATTTTCGGTTGAAATTTTAGTTTCTTCATCATCCTCATAAACATCATTATCATTATCGGTGTAAACAGGAGATATTTCATCAGAATTTTCAGAAACTGCATCAGTGATTTCATTATCAATTACAGGTCGTTCAATTCCTGCGACATGATATTTCTGATCTGTTCCACTTGTCAGATTAACCAGGAACAAGGCTATTCCGAAAGATAAAATCAGAAAAATAGCTAAAAAGAAAAGTTTTCTGTCAGAATCTGATGATAATTCTTTTACAACCGTAGTCCATACATCGGGAGCTTCTAATACCGGCAATTCTTCTATTGCTTTTTGTAGTTTAGTATCTTTCATAACCGTATATTTTTTGTAAGATTGACTGCAATTTTTTCTTAGCATAATGAAGCTGAGACTTAGAAGTTCCTTCGCTGATTTTTAACATAATGGAAATTTCTCGATGCGAATATCCCTCTACTTCGTATAGTACAAAAACACTGCGATATCCTTCATCAAGCATTAAGATAGCTTTATGCAATTCATCTCCGCTTATTTCAGAATCAAATTCAACCGGCTCTTGCAGATTAATCGAAATTTCCTCAAATCTGAGTTTTTTAAGTTTTCGGATAGCCCTTCTTACCATAATTGTCTTTATCCATGCCCCCAAACTTGATTCAGCCCGAAAAGCATTTATACATCTAAAAACTTCTATAAATCCCTCTTGCAAAGCATCTTTAGCATCATCATAATTTCCACAAATCCTAAAACAAACAGAATACATTGCATCTTTGTACAAGTCGTATATCTGTTTTTGTGAGTCTCTGTCATCTTTCAGACAACCATCAATCAATATTTGCAGGTTTGGTACTTCCATTTGTTTTAAAGTGCAGTCATCTATAAAAAAAGTTGTATCAAATTATAAATATAACGACAATAATTTTAAAAAAAATATAGAAAACAAGTATTAATACATAAATCCGAACAACCACAAAGGAATTTTATTGCCGTAACCAATCTCGATATTATCTGCTGCAATATATGAATTATCTACGTTAGCAATCTGAGTGAATTTCTTCTTTGATCCTCCTATTTCGAAAGTATATTTCCCGTCTATAATAAAATCACCGGTTTTTGACGATCTTAGTTCATGAGAATGCAATAACTGATTCATAAAGAATGTTTCGCGAATCGTTCCTTCAATACTTTCCTTCCCTGAATTAAGAGCAATCAATAGGTTTGTATTATTCATGTATATTTTGTCGGGTTTTGTAAGATAACCCATTGCAGAACCTTCAGGTTTTATTCCTTTAATAAGATTTGCTCTGTCCAAAGCTTTTATCAATCTTAACAAAACGTCCCTGCTCATCCCTATTGTTCGGCCTAAATCTGAAATATTTACTTTAAAAGGTACACAGTCAGCGAGAACAGCTACTAACTGCCTTAACTTATATGCAGTATTGTAATTTATCCCTTCAATTATCTGAAGTTCACTTTCAATGGTAGTATTTATTGTACTTACCAACCTGTCATAAAACTGTCCCCTCGCCTCTTTAAAGAACGGATAAGCACCCTCTTCCAAATATTTCCTAAACAAGGGGATAATAATTGTATCTCTGGTTATCTCCTTTGCTATTTCCTGATGCCTTAATAGGATATCCTCAAGTGAGTATTTTCTAAAAACTATTTTTTCCGAAAGCTCCAAAAATTCTCTAAAAGACATTTCATGTAGATTATAAATCGCAGCTCTTCTGCTTAAATCTCCTTCTGCTTTATGTAATTCTAATGCCGAAGATCCTGAAAATACAATATTTAAATCATCATATAAGTCATATAAGTTTTTTATCTCTACTGACCAGCCCTGATATCTGTGTACTTCATCCAAAAATAATGTTCTACCACCCATCAGATAAAACTCTTCAGCAAAATCAAATAATCTGTTCTTGGTAAAATAATAATCATCCAAGGAAACATAAATCGCCCTGTTGGAGTTCCCATATTCAGATTTTAACCTCTGTAACATGATTATTGTTTTGCCCGTCCCCTTAGCTCCCTTAATACCTATAAGCCTGTCATCCCAAACAATTGAATCTAATAGATATCTTTTGAAATTTAATAAGGTTCTATCAATCTTCCTCTCAGAATATTTGAGTAATGTTTCCATTTTTGTTGTTTTTATAATACAAATATACTATATTAATTTAATATTACAAAAACATATTTATATTTTTATGTATTTTTATTAAAACGTATTTATTATTATATTGTTGTATGAATACAACATATTATAATTGTTATTGTTGTTTAAACACAACATATTAAAGTGTTTTCATTTTATGAATTCATCCCAGACTTCAAGAGCTTCAGCAAAGTTTTTTCTTCCAAAGCCAATGCGAAAATAAGAATTCCCGAAATCAAACATCTCTCCGGGTAGCATCATAATTCCTGTTTGGGAAACAAGATTTTCGCAATATTCGAGGCTGGAACAATTAATATTTAATTTAACAAGTGCTGTAGAACCTGCTATAGGTTCAACAAACTCTATTATTTGGTTATGTCTTTTAGCAAATTCTAAAAACAGTTTTTTGTTATATATTATCTTTTGAATATTCGGCTCAATAAACTTTTCTTGATGATTCAGGGCAATATATGTCAGTACTTCCCCTGCAGCATTGTTACAAATACTTAAATAGTCTTTAAATGATACTATTTTTTGAAGAATGTCTTTTCGGTGAGATGCCAACCACCCGATACGCATACCTGCAAGTCCAAATGATTTTGCCATTCCCCAAAGACTTACAGAATTCTCATACAAATCACAAATCGAAGGGATTTGTTTTTTCTGATCATGAACCAGTTGGTGATACATCTCATCTGAAAATATCAGAATATTTCTTTTTCTTGCTAAAGAAATAATTTGGTTTAATTCAACTAATGAAGGCAAGAAACCTGTTGGATTGTGGGGAAAATTCAGAATAATTAATTTTGTTTTTTCAGAAATTAGTGATTCCAGTTCATCAACTTGATAATGCTGATTTTTATCAAACTGCCACCATTTAATTTTTGCTCCAAGACTTTGTGCAACCTGATACAAAGACTGATATGCAGGAGACATGCAGATGACTTCATCGTCTGGTTCTAATAGCACATTCATCAATATAAAGTTTGCTTCTCCAGGCGACATGACCAATACATTATCTGTTTTAATTGTGCTATATTGATTTACTATTGACTGTCTTAAAAATTCAGAACCCTGAGAATCAGTATAGCCAAACTTTAGATTATTCCACAAATCCAACTCTGACTTTGTTGCACATGACAGTATGTATTCGAGACAATAACCATCACAATCCGAACTTGAGATCAGATATTTAGTGCTAAATTCATATTTTGCAAAATAACGTTCAAGTTTAAAATCATTTATCTGCATAATTTTTACTTAATTTCATTTAAAGCCTGACTCAAATCTTCTATCAGATCGTCTGAGTTTTCAAGGCCTATGGAAATTCTAATATCACTCAAAGAAATACCCATTTGTCTGAATTGTCCAGCATTCAATTCCTTGATATAACTTATTGCCGGAGCATAAACCATACTTTCAAATCCACCCCAACTGACTCCCTTATGAAATAATTGAAGGCTATTAAAGAATGTTTTTACTTTTTCGATATCTTCAGTTTTCAATTGAAATGACATTAAACTGCTATATCCTGTCATTTGCTTTTTGCCCAATTCGTACTGCGGAAAGCTTTTAAGTCCAGGGAATCTAACAAATTTAATTTTTGGATGATTTTCAAGGAATTCGGCAATTTTAAAAGCATTGACCTGATGTCTTTCCATACGTATTACTAAAGTTCTTAGACTACGCAAAAGCAACCATGCTTCGATTGGTGCAATCTTAGCTCCTAACCATGCATATTCACGCTTAAAAATTGAGTCTATTATCTCAGCTTTGCCCATTAAAACTCCAGCTACAATATCGCTATGCCCTCCAAGATACTTTGAACACGAGTGAATTTCTATATCGACTCCGAGTAATAATGGTTTTTGGTAGATTGGTGTCGCCCACGTGTTGTCTATAATAGTTTTTATTCCTTTTGATTTTGCAAGTTTTGAAACGGCTTCTATATCTTGCAAGCTAAATACTGCTGTTGAGGGACTCTCAAGATATATCAATCTCGTATTCGGCATTATTGCTTTTTCGAAATCCTCAATTGAATTTCCCTGAACAAAAGTTGTATCAATATTATATTTTGGTTTCAAATAATTGATCAAAAAATTGTTTGATGGCCCATACAGATTGTTCATTGAGATTACATGATCTCCGCTATTAACACAATACATAATAGCAGCAGAAATTGCAGCCATACCTGAAGGAAAAAGTTGAGCTTTTTCAGCACCAGCAAGTATTGCCAACTTTTCTTCAACAATACTAACAGTCGGATTCTTTCCCCGTGAATAAATGAAACTCTTGTCCGGTTGATTAAAAGCCCGATCCACAGCATCCCAATCTTCGAAAGTGAATAAGGAATTTTGAAATATTGGAGGAACAACTGCCCCTTCATATTTCCTACAATTGTCATGGGTCAATTGAGTTTCAATTTTTTTTACTTTATATGCCATACCCATTTGTGGATGTATAAATTGAATATTTAGAACGAAAATATAAAATAATTACCAAATAAACTTAACTATAATTATGCCTCCCATTTACGGAAAGAAATAATTGAGATAACAACACATAAAATCATAAACACAATACTTCCGACGATTGGAATAAAAGATAAATCTTCTCCTTGCATAATATTATTACACTGTGCTATCAATCCTGAAGGCAGGTATTCTGAAACTCTATCTAGCTGTGATGTCAGGCTAATTAACAAATATGCTACAAATGATAAAATTCCAGCAACAATTTGGGATTTAAAAACAGAACTAAAAAGAACGACAATAAATAATGTTGAGATAATATTAAAGAGAATAAAAAGATTTTGTAACAAAAAATCTTGTATAACAAAACCATCGAAAAACAATATAGTGTAAAATGCCGACACAACAAAAGAAACTAATATCGCAGTTGTTGCAACAAGAAGTACAGATATATATTTACTTAAAATAATTGCCGTTCTTTTTACCGGTTTAACCAATAGAAATACAAGAATTCCATTTTCTTTTTCTCTTGCAACAATGCCCATATAAACAATTATAAGCACAAAAGTTATTATTTGTGTCATATTTTTTATGTATTGCACTACAGCATCTGTCCATGTAGGTGGAGGCACTTCAATTTTAATATTTTGAGACTCACTGACTGAAGATATTATATCGGGCATAAACATCGCAGTAATAGGTGAAAGTAAACCGAATATAAAAAAGACTACAATAACTACGATAAGTTTGCGAGAACGAAATTGTTCAGCAATTTCATTTTTTAATAACACAAATAGCATATTTCTATTCATCCTTTGCCTCTCCTATCAATTTGACAAAGACATCTTCGAGACTTGCCGATTTAACCTCAAATCTTTCTATATCAATTCCTGAAGATGTAATAAAATTAAGCAAGTCAACTTTAGCATTTTTCATATCTGTTGGAAGCAAAACAACACGATTTCCCTCAGATTTTAATACTTCAGCAGATTTTATACATTGAAATAACTCTTCGATTTTATATAGTTGCTCATTTTTAGCAAGGATAATTTCAATTAATTTATCAGAATATTTGCTTTTAAGAACATCTGTTTTTTCATAAGCAACGAGTTCTCCTTTATTTAATATAGCTACACTATCACAGATTCTTTCAACATCATTCAATATGTGAGTTGACATAAAAACTGTACATTTTTCTCGCAAAGAATGTATAAACTCCAAGACTTCCTTTCGTCCAATTGGGTCGAGAGCAGAAGTCGGCTCATCTAAAAAAAGCACTTCAGGATTTCCCATTAAAGCCTGTGCTATTCCCAATCTTTGCACCATACCTCCGGAAAATTCGCATATTTTTTTATTTGCAGATTTTCTCAACCCTGACATATCAAGTAATTCATCAGCTTTTTTATCTCTTTCCGTTTTTGAAAGTCCAAAAATTTCCCCAACAAACATTAACAGGCTTTTAGCTTTCATTCCTGTGTACATTCTGTTTTCTTGCCCGAGATAACCGATTTTACTTTTTAATCTAACAGAATTATTAGTATTCTTAATCCCACTAATAAAAAACTCTCCCGATGTTTGTCTCATCAAGCCTGTCAATATTTTTACAGTAGTTGTTTTTCCCGCACCATTAGGACCTAAAAAACCAAAAACAGAATTTTTTGGGACTTCAATATTTAAATTATTTAATGCAGGTATATCGCTTTTACCATATGTTTTGGTAAGATTAATGCACTTTATCATTATCGTCTCCTCTTCCTAAAATTAAATACATTATCGAACCTATAAATTGTACAAACAGTATAAGAAGTATCCAAATCTTTTTATTGAAAAATTTAATGTTATTTCGTTTAGATATATCTGAGATACACCAAATAATCAATAGAAAATTCAACAATACCAATGGTATTACTGCCGCATAAAATTTCCAATCATAGACCATTGAAGAAAAACTAATCAGACATAACTTTATTTATTACCTCATAAAGCTCACTTCTTTTAATAGGCTTTGCAATATAATCTGCGCAACCAAACTCTATACATTTTTCACGATCATCGTACCCTGCATAAGCTGTCTGTGCAATTATCTTGGTTTTAATTCCCATCTTTTTTATTTCGGTCAAACAATCATAACCCGATTTTACAGGCATATTCATATCAAGTAAGATTAGATCAGGTGTGTTATCTTTAAGCATTTTCATCAAGACATCTCCATTCTCGGCATGTAAAATCTCAAGATTATGACCTTTTAGCAATGCATTCAAATAAAAAAAGGAATTCTTATCATCCTCTGCAATGATTACACGTTTATTCATAATAGATAATTTTATATTTTCTGTTTTATGTTTTTTATCTTGTTTTTCAAAATCGGTATGATAAGGTACAGTAAAATAGAATTTACTACCTTTCCCAATATGAGAATCAACCCAAATTTTTCCTCCAAGCAGTTCTACAATCCCTCTACAAATACTTAAACCTATTCCCGTCCCATACTGATGATACGCATTTTCTTCAATCTGTCTGAATCTTTCAAAGATCAGACTATACATCTTTTTGTCTATACCAATTCCGGTATCATTAACATAAAATTCAAGCGATTGAATGCCATCGCATAAATTTGTTGTTACGCCAAATTCAATACATCCTTTTTCGGTATATTTTATGGCATTTGTTATTAGATTATCCAAGACCTGCTGAATTCTGTTAGAATCCGATTCAAATTCAAATTCATGCAAATAATCAGGAAAATCCATCTGTAATATTATATCCGATTTATTTTTAAGTTCCCTGCTGTTATTAAAAGCTTCGAATGTATTATACATGATGTCACCAAGAGAACAAACCGTCTTATAAATTTTGAATTGTTTTGTTTCAAGTTTGGAAATATCAAGAATATCATTGATTATCTCTGATAATTTGCCGGATGAACTACGAACAATTTCAAAATACTCTTTCCTCTGCTCATTAGAGATATCTTTATCTGACATCAATTCTGAAAATCCTACAATCGTATTTAATGGTGTACGAATTTCATGACTCATATTGGAAAGAAAAACAGATTTTAATTTATCACTCTCTTCAGCTTTTAACTTGGCCTCTATAATTTTTTCTTCCGTAATTTTTTTATCAGTAATGTCTTGTCCAATTGATGCTATTCCGGTCATGTCACCTTTTTCATCTCTTAATACGACATTACTCCAAAATACACTTATAAGGCTTCCGTTTTTATTAAGTATCTTTCCTTCAAAATGATTAGGAACAATTTTGTTCGCAATAGATTTCCTTATTTCAGGTCGGTCTTCTTTAACAACAAATAATTCAATCCAACTTGCACCAACAACTTCATAATATCTATAACCTGTTAATTTCAAGAAAAAGTCATTACAAAATGTAATGTTTGCATTAATATCAACAATTACAGATAACAAATGGACATCTGTTAACAATTCGGTAAAACGCCTTTCAGATTCAACAAGCCTTTCATTTGCCTTTTTGTTATTATGATTTTTTTCCTGGGTTACCATAAACCAACCTATGAGGACAGTAGCAGGAATGTAGATTGTTAATAACGGAATTGCGATATTTTTAATTGTGCTTAAAATACTATCCTTGGGTAATAGTAAAGTACAACCAAGCATTACAATGTGAACCAGTAAACCCATGAGCAAGAGCTCTTTCAAGAACTTTCTATCTCTCCATTGCGGTCTAAAATATCGCCATAAGACACCTATTATTCCTGCAGTAAAAATTACAGCTACACCCATATACATTCCATCACCGCCGAGATATATTCTGTATGCTGCCGACATTATCATCGCTATGAGTGTGGGTATTTCTCCAAAAAACAATCCCGACACTGATAATACTACAGATCTTGTATCAAAAACAACTCCCGGTGTCAGTTTTCCCGATGTAAGAATTAAAATAAATGAGATAATTCCAATAAAAAAACCTATATAAATCTTTCTAAAGAAAGATTGCTTTTTAGTTGAATTGAGCCAAAAATAATCATATAACAAAGTAAATGACAATAAAACTGCCACATTTTGTACTAATGATATTACAACATTCCAATTCAAGCTAATCGTATTTTGTCAAGTTACAAAATCTAAATTTCAACTCTCTAATAAAAAAGATAAAATTATAAAATAAATTTTATAACCCTACATGTCTTGACGATTTTTTTATAGAAAATCTATACAAATTTATAATAAACAAAAAAATTACTTCTTTTTGAATATATAAATGTTCGAAAAATATGGTAGTTCCGAATCGAGAAATACAACAAATTTACCTTTTTTATTGACATCATTTGTAAATTTATAAATAGCTTGTTTCAAATTGTCTTCTACAAAAAAATCAAATTCCACAGGTAGAAGAAAATCGTTTTCATCAACAAACTTTAGGTCATAATCACAATAAATACAGCCATCAACCTGGACTAATACTATATAATAAGTATTATACTCGAGGCTTAATAATTCTGACACCATAGGTTCTTCTATTTGAGCTGAGCCTGAAACTTCATCAACGAGTACATAACCTCTATCAGTATAGCTTTGTTTTGTTTTCTGTGTAAGATTTACGAATTGTTCAGTTTGTGCAAAAATTACTGCACTTAAAACAAGGAATGAACTTAATAATAATACTCTCATAATCTAAACTTTGTTTTGCCTTGTACAATAATCAAACCAAAAAGTCGCGTTGTCTCATGGCTTCAAAAACCATAACTGCGACCGAAACAGAGACATTCAACGAATCAATTTCACCTGCCATAGGTATTTTTATTCTATGATCTGCACAATCCAACCACCGTTTTGTTAGTCCGGTTGCTTCAGTTCCAAAGATCAGTGCAGTTTTTCCTGTTAATTGTGTATTGTGATAAAACTCTGATGCTTGCAATTCTGCAGCA
>DAOOPK010000091.1:0-10462 GCA_035388205.1 Bacteroidales bacterium | reverse complement strand
TGGAAATGCTCACTATTATTATAAATTTTCTTCTACCAGCTAAATAATTACAAAAATAAAAACTATCAGAAGTAAAAATTTCATTTTCATTATTAAATTTTAGCTCTGGTTATAGCAAAATTTGAGCCTGAAATACTTATTACCGACAAAGCTTCTTAATAATATCCTCTTGATTTGGGAATAATTTCCGGAGTTTATCCTTTTCGGCAAGCTCGAAATCGGCAAAATCAAAACCCGGAGCTACCGTGCATCCGACAAGAGAATATGAATCTTTTTCGACAACTTCAGCAGCAAACCAATATTCGGCGGGTACAACAAATTGTGGAACCTCATCATTTAGAATATCATTTCCAATCTTTAGCACCGAAAACTCCCCAACCGGACTTATCAAATATAGATTTATTGCCGAACCACGATAAAAATGCCATATTTCGTCTTGTTTAATACGATGAAAAGCCGAAAAGCTATCAGATGTTAGCATAAAATATATGCAAGTACTGACATTTCTGTTTGACGAAAACTCTTCGCCCAATATTTCTTGAGGCATAACAATTTCAGAACGGTAAGTCTCACGATAAAAGCCTCCTTCGGGATGAGGTAGTAGCTCTAACTTTTTAGCTATATTTTTTATTTCAGTTTGCATTTTTTTTTGAGTAAAAATAGTAAAAACATTCTTGGTATTATTTAGTTAGTATTATTTCATTTTATACTCTCCCAATCGTCTGAAAACATACCTGGATATTCTTTAAATACTATTTACAATAACTTCAGCCAGTGCTTCAGGTGGGCAATCGTTAATATTAATAATTTTGAAACCTTTCCACTCAAATTTTTCTGTTAATTCATCTACAAATATGTCTCTTGCAGTGATTACAAAGATCTTGTTTTGTAATTCCTTAACATTTTCAATTGATTTGTACCAACCTCCGTTATGCAATTCCAACAAACCGACTTCGTCAATGATTATTATATCCTTTTTTTCGATAGCAGCTCTGATTATTGCATTTCCGAATTCTAGTCCCTCTTTCAAAATTGAATATTTCATAATTTTTTCACATCCTTCAATATCTCCCTTTACCAAAAACTGAGCTTTATGTCCTGATTCGACATCAACAATTTCGTAAGCAACACAATCTTCGTCTTGAACTTGCTTTTCGGAAATAATCCCACCAAAGGAAAGTTTATTTTCTTTGAAATATTCAATTAACTCCTTGATAAAGCTTGTTTTCCCCTCCCCTTTTTTGCCTGAAATAATATAAATTCTTTTTTTTACATTCGCTTTATTTTGTAATTCCTCAAGACGTTTTTGTGCTTTAAGAATTACTGCTGAAAAAATATTTATTGGATGCTTAATCGCGGTTTTAAAATCGGGGATTACTGAAATAAAGACAGGAAGACTTTCGAATGACAACTCCAAAGCTACAGGCAATTGCTTGAAAGATGAACGACTAAAATACTTTCTTACCAAAGGGTTATATAATTCAACAGCCAATACCGAAAATCCCAGTATCATCAAAACAGCTCTGAGATTCATCTGAACTCCGGCAATCAAGCCATTCATAAGACTGTCGTCACTTTTATCAAAGCGTGAAAAAACAAAAACAGTCAGCATTGTTATCAAAACAAAAATTATCCAAAATTTAGGATTTGATATTTTCTTCAAAGCACGCTTATATCGTAAAATCCAAATTGTTGCAACTATTACAATATAAATACTCCAAATAAACCAATCTGTAAATTTCAGAATAATTAAGCCTCCAATCATCATCAAAACATTTGCTACAAGCCAAGCCAAAGAGTGCTTTATATTATAAGACTTTTTCTTCTCAATTTGAGACTCATGTGATGCTGATAAATTCTCGGAGTAAGATTTTTTTAGAATTGTTTTACCTGTTTTGATTCCTATGATTGCAGCAATAATACCGAATACAACATAAAGTAAAAGTAATATGAATATTGGAGTCCAAAGGAGGTCAAAATGATAGTTTATTTGTTTTTCTGCGATTTCGACCAGACCGGCATAAACCTTAACAATATCAAAACCATAAAAAAGGATATAGCTAAGGATTTTCTGGACTAGATTCCATGACATTGCCAGTACAGAACCTATAATAAAACCGAAATAAGTACGACCAAATAGTAGAATAGATATTTCCAATAAAATAGCTTCGGTAAAAATAGCCAGCATAGGACCAAAAATCACTGCTGAAGGTGACATTGTTTTCATCAAAGCACAAATCAAACCTGCTCTCCAAAAAATACCTTTATCTTTCCATAAATATGCAACCGAAATTAGAAGTATCAAGCCAATTGCTGTAAGAATATTTCCGCAAAAAGGTATGCGTAAGTTATGGAGAAAAGAGCCGAATACAATTTCTGACGCTGCCCAGATAGTTCCTACAACAGAAGCTTTTATCCATTTATCACTAAGATTATATTTGCTCATTTAATATACAAATTTTCTTAGCGCAGTATTTAAAAAGATGGTATCCTGCTGAGGCTTCTGCAACGCATTTAAATAACATTTCAACATCTGTAATTCTGGTAGCACCGATGATATTTACTTTATTATTAAAAAGTATTTCAGGAACAATGTTGCTGGATGGACCGGTAACAATAACTTGTGTATTAGGTTTAACAACATCAAGCAAACCATCAATGGTATTATTTACCAGTGTCAGTCCTGTAATAATTACAACGTCAGATTTGGGTATTACTTCAGAATATTTTTCGGCTGGGATAAAGTACTTTTTATGTTTCTCAGACAGTGCTCCCTCATTAAGTTCAAGTACTCTTAACTTTGAATTCTTAGTCACGAGAAGTTCCAAATATGATTTAAAACCACCTACAAGTGTTATTCTTTTTCCTGCATCCAAATCAATTAAATCAATCGGATCTTTATCTTCAACTATCTTATATTCTGATTTTTTACTAAGATTTGATGAGATTGCATTCAAAACTGCAATTTTCAGCGTTTTGATTAAACCACTCGTCTTTTGAGTATTAAACAAATCTGAAACTTTTTGGCCACTATACTTTGACGGGGAAAAGTCTCCAAAATCTCTTGCCTTTTTACATGGGTAAGGATTTGCATCATCAATAGTGCTTGCTATTCCGCAACTGCCATCCGAAAGCTGAACAGCAGTAAGTCTTAGTCCAAAAACTACACGATCAATTATTAAAGTTTCAAAATCTTTTTTCGAATTCAAATATTCTATTGTTTGTTCCAGTATCATAATTAGTTTTTTTAATCACACCAGTCTGAATAACTTTCTTTTAAGAACGCTGCTTCTCTACTTCCAAGTTCTTCGGCTAAAGTCCAATAATAACATAAGCTATCAGGTCTTGAATATAAGGAAAAATTACATTCTGCAATTTTCATCAAAACCGTAGTATCGCTCTTATCATTAGTTAATGCAGCAAAATAAAACTTTAGCGATTTCTCATATTCTCCATTAGCTTTAAGGCTATCTCCAAATTCTATTAGTGCTGACTTTGAACTTTCTGACAATATCTCGCAATCAAGGTCTAAAGTATCGTCAAAAATAACCGGATCTCCCGAATATGGATATTCTTTCCCAATAGGATTATCATTAATGTATTGATTAACAATTATTTCGTTATCATAATCTATACTTAAAAATATAATCGGGATTAACACAATAAGCCAGATTAAACTGCGTCTGAACCTTGAAGAAAAATAATGTCTCTCCCTATATTTCCAAATAAAAGGTTCTGCCAGCCAAATTTCAAAAGAGGAAAATTCTCTTCCGGAATACTTAGAATTCTTAAAGAAATCTATTTTAGAAAATGTTGCTACAACAATTCCGATAATCATTATAGAATAACTAATCCAAGTGTTTTCCATATCCAAACCGAAGAGAATACACAGACCAAAACTAACTAATACAATGATTAGATAAGTATAGAAATAGTTTAATCCTGCAGCAACATCTTCATTTGTTATTACCGATTCTGCCTCTTCTCTTTCTTCACGCTTTTTTCTTTGTTCTTCGGTCTCTTTATGTCGAAAGATATACGGGATATCAGAATCCAAATCTATAACTTGTTCACTCTCCTCTCCTTCTACATCAACTTGATCTGATTCAATTTGTCGTTTTATTTCAAGATTACGCTCTTTAGCTATACTTATTGCAGCTCTCACAGCATCTGGATCATAATCCTGCATATTCAATATTATATCTTCTATTCTTTCATCAGGTTTATTTGACAACTCACTAAGGAAGTGTTCATAACCGTTTTCATATTCGTCCTGGCTAGTCATGTAAAGCTTGAGTTTTGTAAATATTAACTATAACAAAAGTATAATTTCTGTTTGACAAAAATGAAACTTCTATCAGAAATATTAACAAATCTTTAAAACCGTATAATTAAATTTGTTTTACTTTTACAAAGCAATTTGCTACACATATTTCGAACGTTTATGAATAGAGTTAAAGGGATAGTTTTGGTTTCATTTATATGCCTCAACATCTGTAGTTTTGCCTCGCACAAAGTATATATTTTGCATGGCTGGGGGAATTCAAAAGGTATTATGAATAAAATTTACAAAGAAGTAACATCAGCCGGTTTCGAAGCCGAAAATTATGCCTACCCCGGATTATACGAAGATCTTGATTCGATTGGAAAAAATCTGTACCAAGATATTTTAAAAGAAAATCTAGATTCTGTTTCATTTGTTACACATTCTATGGGCGGCTTGGTTGTTAGGGCAATGTTAAGGTATTCTGCTGCAGATCTTTCTTTTCCAAAAATATTCAGGATTGTGATGATAGCTCCACCTAACAGAGGCGCAGATATAGCAGATTTCTTTAAAGATGCAAAAGCTCTGAAGAAATTACTTGGTCCAAATGTTGAAAAAATGCAAACAGATTCTGCATCATACGCAAATCAACTTCCGATTCCGTGCAATACTGAATTGGCAGTAATTGTAGGTAAAAGGAATAAAGATAAAGGATATAATTTGCTGATTGAAGGAGATAATGATGGGCTTATAAGTCCGGAAAATACTCTTTTAGGAAATGAAAAGGATGTGGCTTATGTTAAGTATAATCACTTAGGTGTAATACGCAGGAAAGAACCGAGAAAACTGGTTGTTGAATTTCTAAAGTACGGGGAGTTTGTTAGGAATTGAGATTTAAGTGAGGGTTTTTCACCACAGAGACACAGAGGACACAGAGGTCTTAGCCACGAAGGCACTAAGACACGAAGTTACACTAAAGAATTATTGTCCACTAATTTACACTAACTTGGACTAATCAGCAGAAGCCAAGTACTTTAGACATCCCGAAAAAACAGAAATTGCTTTAACTATATTAGCTAATTACAGTTTTTTCTCTCACAACCTCGTTTAATATGAAATCTTGCAAGCAATTTCATATTTTTTCGAGGATCCACGTAAAACTACAAATCCGTCCGAAAGGCGGATTTTGTTTTTCGGGACTTTAGGCACTTCTGTTCACTTCCCCTTTTTTTCCCTCGAAAAGCACAAACTTGAGCAGTTTGCATTCTAATTTACCATTTAATAGGCTTATGCGGCGCGAAGGACGTAAACCAATATGCTTTAGTCCTTCGTTATCCTGAGCAAAAATCCAAGCAGTGTAGCCGGCATATTTTTGCTTCATGGTATTACCGATAGTTTTGTAAAAATCAATGGCGTTATTCAGTTCGAGGCGTTCGCCATAGGGGGGATTCATTAAAATAATGCCGTTTTTAAAAGGCGGGTCAGAGGTTTCAAACGCAGCAAGTCTAAGCTCAACATCGTGTTGCAAGTGTGCATATTCGAGATTTTCCTGTGCAATACGCAGATTTTTTTTGTCAATATCGGCACCAAAAATAAGACAGTCGGTTTCACAAATATGGGCATTGGCATCGGCAACAATTTTTTCGAAAAGCGTCTTGTCAAAATCTTTCCATTTCATAAATCCATATTGACTTCGGTAATAGCCCGAAGGGATTTTCATTGCTAACATAGCAGCTTCAATAAGCAAAGTTCCTGAACCGCACATGGGGTCAAAAAAGTTTGTATCGCCGGCCCAGCCTGCAAGACGAATAATGCCGGCAGCAGTTACCTCATTTACCGGAGCTTCTACATTAGATTTGCGGTAGCCTCTTTTGTGAAGCGACATTCCCGAACTATCAACCGACACTATACAATTGTTTTGATGTATGTGAATGTTCACCTTGATATCCGGGTTATCGAGGTCTACATTGGGCCTTTTTTGGAAAATCTCACGAAATTTATCTACAATAGCATCTTTTGTCAAACGGGCAACAAACAATGAGTTGGTAAAAACAGACTGACTTTCGAAGGCGTCAACAGCCAAGGTACCATCTGCATCAAGATAATCAGGCCAATTTATGGATTTGATATTCGTGTAATATTCATTATTGTCTGAAAATGTAAAATTACTTATCTGTTTTAATACACGAATAGCAGTACTGCATTGATAATTGACCTGATACAAAAGTTTGTTATCTCCCTTAAAACTAACCGCCCTTTTTAAAACTTCGAGTTCAGAAACGCCAATATTTCTGAGTTCATCTGCCAACACTTCTTCAAGACCGGCATTGGTTTTTACAATAATTGGAAACGTTTCTTGTTGCATCATATTTTTATTTTATCCACTATTTAACTCGAGCCTAAAATTGGTGAGGTGACTGAGCCTGTCTAAGGCACGAACCGTCGAAGGCTAGACACTTCATCATTACATTACCACTAGTCTAGTTTTTTCAAGCTCTCCTGATGATTGAATTATAATTGTATAAACACCTGATTTTAAATCAGATATATCAATTTTACAGTCCTTATCAATAGTTTTATTTAAAACAACCTGTCCCAAATTATTATATATCAAAAGATTAGCATATTTTATATCTGACTGAACTTTAACATTGATAAAATCATTTGCAGGATTTGGATAAACTTTAATACCTGAAATAATCAAATCATTTTTAGAATTAGGAGAATTTATTTTTAACCACACCGGATTTGTATATGAATAAAAGTTCATGGAACTACATCTGTATATATCATAATTCGGATATGTTTTAGTAGTTATCATTTCGGCACGAATTAAAAACCACTGGTCGAGATATGATTCATCATCTCCAAAAACATCAAAAAGTAATTCGGTAAAATCAATTTCCCAGTTGTCTGTGTTTAAAGGCAGATCAAATGACAGATTCTCGGTTTCGGTCTTAACTATTATTTTTTTTGATACCACTTCCCCATATTCATCCGAACTGGCTGAAAATACCGATAATCTTGAGTTTTCAATAAGATTAAAATCTAAACAAGTATCATTTCCGATAATAATTTCGGGTATAGAATTTTCGCTATCCGTATCAATTTCAAAACTGATAATTGGTCCTGAAGATAATATTGCATTTCCATTTTCGTAAGCTTTCAGTACGTTAGCAGCGTTTTCGCCCATACCTTCGGGACAATATACAAGAGTTGAGAGTTTTCCAATTGCGTCGTCATGAATATATCCATACACACCATAAACAAAATCGGTGGTTGAGTAATTAAAAGAACCATGAGCATCGCTGCCTGCTGAAATATAAAACTTCCAGTTTTCAATCAGATTATCATTATTTTTCGTCTCCAGTCCTTTTTCCCATAAGGAATCAACAACTTCGAGATTCTGCATAAATCTGTTTGTTACCCACTGTTCATCGTCCTGAGGGAAAGGAGCAAAACCATGTTCGCCTGAATGCATTACATCCCAGGGATCCTCAGAATTGCTGTCTTCTTTTAAAGTATTAGGCATATTAAAAATTTCGCCTCCTACAATTTTTGGTTTAAGCAAACTACTAGGATTTTGCGAAAATATATCCGAAGTTTGGGACAAATCATTACATATAACTGTTCCAAAATACTGATGCGGTGAGTCATTAGCAGAAAAATCGCCATGCCCTATATTCCAGACAGAACCATCCACAACTGCTGAGAGCTCATCACCCTCGGCAAAAGGATGAGCAGCATAAACGAAAGAATTATACATTATCAATGAATCAACAAGCATATCTACTGTTACCGAAGTTCCTGTCATATCACCGTCTCCATCGCCATAATAATTCATTCCCAGTGGGTCTTGCCACGAAGGATATACAAGGCTATGAATTTGGTCGTCGGCAGAGTTTTTCACAGTCTGTTCAAGTGCCTGAATAAACAAAAAGGAGGTATCAGTAGAGTTCAAGTCGGTAACCTGAGATTTTAGCAAATTCCAATTTGAGTAAACATCAGAGCCATAATTATCGTAATCGCAGGAATGATCGGTAATAGTGATCCAGTCGAGACCACAGTATTTGGCCATAATTTTGGTAGCGTCCAAAGGCAAACCTACTTCGGCATCATTTTGGGTAAACAATCCGTGATAATGAACATCTCCTCTGTACCATCCCTGTATGGAAGGATAATCGGATTCCTTACGAAAAACCCTCAAATAAGTTACAACATCAGTATCCCAATCCAATTCGCAGTAAACTTCAAGATCAATTACATTATCATAAGCAACAAGTTTTTCTGCCGGAATCATAATAGTAAACCACCAATAATCGTGGGTAATATCAACATAAGTAGTTGCTGGCAGAGTATGAGAATGAGATGTAAAATCAATTGTATAGACATCGCTTTTTACAGGCAATGACTCGTCGAATGACTGGATATCGAGATATGTATCTGTATAAGATTTATTTACAAAAAGGGAATTAAATTCTTCTTCGGAGTATTCGTTGAACAAAACAGTATCTTGGAATTCGGTATCGGAGGCATTTTTAATTTTAATCACAACATTCATAAGTTCATTATTACATCCTACACAAGAAGCTCCATGTACAAAAATGTGTACAGGCAAAGGATTTAAATTCCCCAGAGAATCATATTTCATTATATGATAAGGAGCATCAGCACAAATTTCGGAACCAGTTGTATTTGCCTGTTTTTCTGTTTCCTGGGCAAATGATACAACTTGGCTAAAGCTTAAAATAAAAAAAACAAAAAATCCATTTAGCTTCATTTCCCCATAAATTTTTTAATGTCAATAATAAATCTTTCGTGTATTCCCTTCCCGATTTCGCCTTCTTCGTCTCGAGCAATGACATTAAAAACTAATCTTCGGCGGTCAACTTCTAAAAGTTCTGATTCGCAAAATACCCGCATTCCGACAGGAGTTGCCTTAGTATGGACAATATTAACTTTTGTTCCTACGGTACCAAAGCCCTCGGGTAAAAAAGGCAATACAGAACCTAAACAAGTTTTTTCCATTAGGGCAATCATCGAGGGAGTAGCAAAAACTTCGACCAGTCCACTACCATATTTTGCAGCGGTATCTTCGTAAGCAACGATTTGTTCCTCAGCCCCTTTTATTCCTTTGTTCAATAAAATATCCATCTTTAAATCAGAATTTGAATGATATTGTCTGTTTAACATCAGAACCCAAACTCAAAGATACTGGGCATAAAGCCGGAACATGTTCAACGATGCTTTGTTGTTTTGTATTTAGCTTACACATCGAAAAGTCGAATTCAATAATAATTTCAGCGATTTTTCGTGGAGGCTGATCTGTCATAATTTTTGTAGTTTTAGCCTTAGCTCCTACTATTGAAAATCCATGTTCCGCGGCAGCCATTCCGGCAATTGTAAGAATACAATTACACAAACCTGTAGCCACAAGGTCGGTAGGCGAAAAACACTCGCCTTTACCTTTATTATCAATAGGAGCATCGGTAATAACTTTCTGACCTGAACGCACATGAGTATTTTCGGTACGTAAATTCCCCAAATAAACAGTTTCTGAAGTATGCATAATGATATTTTTTGTAAAATTACAAAAAAGCAGAAAATAATCACAAAAAAGAATATCCAAATAAAAAAATTATAACTTTGTAGGAAATAAAAGCACCAAAATAATGCAAAAAACTACACAAAGCCTACCAAAATTGAATGTATATGTGTACCTTTTTGCTATATTTGGTAAGGTTATAAATGAGTTACAAGCAAGCCGAAAAAAAAAGACAACGACAGAATGACAATGAAATTTTTGCTGCATAAAGACAAAGAAAAAAATGAGAAAATGCCAACGCACAAAACAGCACATTTGCAAACCGCACAAGCCGACACACGACCAAAGTTTGCAAAAGAGCTGTTTTCTTGCCAACGCTCCCGATGGAATTATTAAATTTGACTTTTTAAAATTGAATATAAAATGAAATTATACGAAACATTAGAAACCCAGTTAAGGAAAGAACCAAACTACGTTACCGACAGCGGAGAACTTAAAAAATGGGTGATAATAAATAAGGCACAGAACTATGATGCTGAAATTATTGCTTTGTTGCTTGACGACAAGGAACTGAAAACAAAGTTTTTCATTGACATAAAAGGAGTTTTGGTTTTTAACCAATCCTTGTTTATACAATTCTTGGAGCAAAAGAA
>DAOOPK010000090.1:0-10637 GCA_035388205.1 Bacteroidales bacterium | reverse complement strand
GTCAAGCTGTTATGGAATTTGCCCCCCTAACTAATGTTGCTACGGGTATTGTTGTTGTTACAAAACAGTTCAGAGCTCCTCACATTGGTGAAGTAATGATAATTCCAAATGATAATGATTATGATGCAATGTTACAAACAATAAATGTTCCTGCAAATATGGTTCATATTACTCAAGCAACACTAATGCCTTCATTTACAATCTTAAATCTGGGACAAGTAGATATGACTTCTGTAACTTTAGGATACATTTTAAACGAAAATGAACCAGTGGAATTATTATGGGAAGGCAATCTTGAGCTTTTAGCCAGTGATATCGTCAGTTTCCCTGAAATAACCTTACCTGCTGGACAGAACACAATTACTGCTTATGTTAGTAATCCTAATGGTCAGGCAGACGAATATCCTTCAAATGACCAGATTTCTAAAAACATACTCGTATACTCTGGTGAGGCAAAAATATTGTCTGCAGAGTCTCCTGAACCAATTTACTGTAACACAAATATGGTTCAACCTATAGTAACTATTAAAAATATGGACTATTATCCACTTGCCTCAGCAGTGATTTCATATACATGCGGAGCGGTTCATAATGATACTTTATGGACAGGTAACCTTTTACAAAACGAAACTCAACAAATAGTCTTCCCTATCTGGTGGTTTACGGCTGGTGATCGCACAATGACTTATTATATAGAAAGCGTCAATGGTGGAGAAAACCTTGCAACAACAGGTACAAGTCTTCAAATTGATTTTACAATAATAGATCATGGACAGCTTGTTGTTGTTGACGTATTAACCGATTGCTATCCTGAAGAGAACAGATGGGAGCTTGTTAACGACGCCACAAGTGAAATTGTCTATGAAGAAGATCCTTTTTCAGCAGAAAATGCTCATTCTATCACTGAAATGTGCCTTCCTGAAGGTTGTTATACTTTTACTATTTTTGACGAGTGGGGAGATGGTATGAGTGGTTCAAATTGGGTTAATCCGGCTGATGGACATGTTACTATAACTAATACATCAACAGACCAGGTTCTATATGATTTTAATGCCGGAACCAGCTGGTCAACTCAAAATTACCAGTTCTGTATTGCAATTTCACCAGTAGAAGATATTAATAATCATAGTATTGAAATTTTCCCTAACCCGACCATAGGTATCATAAATATCAATGTTGACCAAAATATTTGCATGTCTGATATTGAAATTTACAATGTACTGGGACAAAAGCAAAATGATTATACACTTAATAATCACAATCTTGATATAAGTAATTTAAGACAGGGAATCTATCTTTTAAGAATAAAAACTGAAACTGGATTTTTTGAAAAGAAAATCGTATTAGAATAATAACAACATAAAACACATTTTTTAAAGGCAGTAGTTTTACTGTCTTTTTTTATTACATCCTTAACTATATTAATTCGTTTGTTGTCGTTTTTGTATATATTTGTAAAAATTTCAACTAAGAATGAAAAGAATATGCCCTGTCTGTAAATGTGAATTTGAAGGCAGAATTGACAAGAAGTTTTGCTGTGATCAGTGTCGCAACACTTATAATAATAGGCAAAATCAGGAAATAAACAATTACAGCAGGAATATCAATAGAATACTAAAGAATAACAGAAGGATATTAAGTGATTTTTTTGGCAAAAGCAATTATAAAACACATAGAGATAAACTTATCGCAGCAGGTTTTAATTTCGATTATATGACAAATATTTACAGGACAAAAACCGGCAAAGTTTATTATTTCTGTTATGACCTGGGATATATTATTCATGATGATGGTAATTGTACTATTGTTGAAAAAAAAGAATATGTTGACTAAATTTATTTAAATATTTAATATACTAATATCTATGATAAAACTTACTGATAAATATGTAGTTGAAGAAGACATTGTTTACATAATAACTGATAAAAAACAAGTTCATGATTTGCAACTTACAAAAGATGAAATATCATTTGTTATCAAAATGCTGGAAAACAAAAAAGACTTTATTCATGTTAATTCTTTGTATAAGTCTTCCTTTATTATACTTGCAAACAAAGAACATGACAAAGATTTGCGGGTAGAAGAAATAAGAAATCATTCGGCAAAAGTAATTTCGATAATTGCCGACACAAAATCTGAAAAACTTAATATTATTGATCTTAGCAAAGATTTGTATTCTATAGCTTTTGCAGAAGCTTTAATTCTCAGTAATTATAGTTTCGATAAGTATATAGCTGATAAAAAAGAAAAGGAATCCACACTAAAAGAGATTAAAATTGTAAGTAACAGATTAATAGGACAGGATTTATTTGAAATTGAAGCGGTAACAACAGGTGTCTATCACGCAAGAGATATTGTTAACGAGCCTCTTTCGTATATGACAGCAAAAAAACTGTCCGAAGAAATTGAAAAACTTGGCAAGAAGTACGGTTTTAAGACCGAAGTTCTTGATAAAGGAAAAATTGAATCTTTAAACATGGGAGGTCTTTTAGCAGTAAATCGTGGTAGCGTTGACCCTCCAACATTTTCAATATTAAAATGGGAACCCGAAAACGCAATCAATAAAAAATCAATTGTTTTAGTTGGAAAAGGCTTGGTGTTTGATACAGGAGGGATAAACCTCAAACCAAGTGGTTCACTGGAAACCATGAAATGTGACAAATCAGGAGGAGCTACTGTTGTAGGAGTTGTTTGTGCATTGGCAAAAGCAAAAATTCCTATAAATGTAATTGGTCTTATCCCTGCGACAGATAATCGCCCGGGAAACAATGCATACGTTCCAGAGGATATAATTACAATGTTTGACGGAACTACAGTTGAGATAAGCAATACGGATGCAGAAGGCAGGCTTATTCTTGCTGACGCTTTGTCCTACGCAAAGAAATATAAACCTGAACTTGTGATTGATCTTGCAACTCTAACCGGAGCAGCTGTAGTGGCTTTAGGAGAAAACGCAAGCGCAATATTCGGCAATTCTTATAAACATATTACAGAACTTAAAGAAATCGGATTCGAAGTTTGGGAGAGACTTGTTGAATTACCCTTATGGGAAGACTACAAAGAACAACTAAAATCACCTGTTGCAGACCTTAAAAACTGTGGATCGAGATGGGGCGGAGCAATTACCGCAGCAAAATTTCTCGAACACTTCACAGATTATAACTGGATACATCTTGATATTGCAGGTCCCGCATTTACGGAAAAAAAAGACAGTTATAGAGGTCAGGGAGGAACAGGTGTAGGAGTTAGATTATTATTCAATTACTTAAAAAATAAAACTAAATAAATCTTTTATGAGCAGATTAAGAGTAGGTATAACACAAGGAGATATAAATGGCATCAGTTATGAAATAATTCTAAAAACGCTATCAGATGCAAGGGTTTTAAGCAATATTGCTCCGATTATTTATGGTTCGCCAAAAGTATTGGCATATTACAAAAAAGCATATAACAGTAATATTCAAACAACAACTATTTCATCAGCTGATGAAGCGAAACCACGTTTTGTCAGCATAATTAATTGCAACAGTGAGGATATAAAAGTGGAGATCGGAAAATCAACCGAAATAGCAGGATTAGCTTCATATCAGGCACTCGAGAAAGCCATAAATGATCTCAAAAACAACAAAATAGACTTACTGATAACAGCACCTATTAATAAAAACAACATTCAGGCTGCCGGATTTAATTTCCCGGGACATACAGGTTATCTTGCAAATGAATTCAATAACGATGGGCATTTGATGATTTTAATGAATGAGGTTCTTAAAATAGGTTTAGTTACAGAGCATATTCCTGTTTCGAAAGTTTCAGAAATAATTACACAGGAACTGATATTCAAAAAAATTATAATATTGAATAACAGTCTTAAAAATGATTTTCTGATTAGAAAACCACGTATTGCAGTATTAAGTCTAAATCCACATTGTGGAGATAATGGATTAATCGGCACAGATGAAGCCGAAAAGATAATTCCTGCAATAAATCAGGCAAAAGAAAGCGACATTCTTGCTTTTGGACCATATTCGGCTGATGGATTTTTTGGAGCTATGGAGTTTAAGAAATTTGATGCAGTACTTGCTATGTATCATGACCAAGGTCTTGCACCTTTTAAAGTAATTGCATTTGAAGACGGTGTGAATTTTACTGCAGGATTACCTATTGTACGCACATCTCCTGCTCACGGTACAGCTTATGACATAGCTGGTCAGGGAATTGCAGAAGAACAGTCATTCCGTTCAGCGTTATATACCGCTATTGACATTTATAACAATAGGAATTTTCAGTACGATACAGAAAAAAATAAAGTGAATATAGAAGAAATAGAAAAGATAGGTGAATTTTATAAATCAGAAGAATAATGGCAATATTTACAAAGCAAGAAGCTCTTGATTATCACAGTTCTGGTAGAAAAGGCAAAGTCGAAGTTATATCTACTAAACCATTTAAAAATCAAAAAGATCTTTCGCTGGCTTACACTCCGGGAGTTGCAGAACCATGTTTGAAAATCAAAGCAGAAACCGATTCGGTTTATGATTACACTGCAAAAGGAAATCTTGTTGCAGTCATTTCTAACGGAACAGCAGTTTTAGGCCTTGGAGATATAGGACCTGAAGCTTCAAAACCGGTAATGGAGGGAAAAGGTTTATTGTTTAAGGTTTTTGCAGATGTTGATATTTTCGATATTGAAGTAAACGAAAAAAATCCACAAAAACTCATTGAAATTGTAAAATCTCTTGAGCCTACCTTCGGAGGAATAAATCTGGAAGATATTAAAGCTCCCGAATGTTTCGTAATTGAAGAAGAATTAAAAAAATCAATGAACATCCCCGTATTTCATGACGATCAGCATGGAACGGCAATTATTTCGGGTGCTGCACTATTAAATGCTCTGGAAATTGTAAATAAAAAAATTGAAGATGTAAAAATCGTTTTTAACGGTGCGGGAGCCGCCGGAATAAGCTGTGCACGTTTGTTTGTATCTTTGGGAGCTAAGAAAGAAAATATTATTCTTTGCGATTCGAAAGGAGTTGTTCGACATGATAATGTTGGTAACAATATTTACAAACAAGAATTTGCGACTACATTGAACTTAAAAACACTAAAAGAGGCTATAAATGGTGCAGATGTATTTACAGGAGTGTCAGCAGGCAATGTTGTAAGTAAAGATATGATTCGTTCGATGGCTCCAAACCCGATAGTTTTTGCAATGGCAAACCCCGACCCCGAAATTAGTTATGAAGACGCCACCGAAGCAAGACCTGATGTAATAATGGCAACAGGACGAAGTGATTACCCCAATCAGGTAAACAATGTGCTTGGTTTTCCATTTATTTTCAGAGGTGCTTTAGATGTCAGAGCTTCACAAATCAATGAAGAAATGAAAATTGCTGCATCTCATGCTTTGGCAAAACTGGCTCATTTGCCTGTTCCTGATTATGTTTGCAAAGCATACAGCAACAATTGCCTCGAATTCGGAAGAAATTACATTATACCCAAACCACTCGATCTACGAGTAATTGAACATGTTGCTGTAGCTGTTGCCAAAGCTGCCATTTCAAGCGGAGTAGCAAAAATCAAAATTGAAAACTGGGATGATTATATTTTGAATCTTAGAAAAAGAGTTCAGAGGGTACATGAAAATTATACCAAAATGCTTTCTCAATATTAAATAATATTAACAGTAATCAGTAATCAAAAAAGAGGAAAAATGAAAAGAACCTTATTTTTATCAGCTTTAATTATCCTTGCTAGCTATGGGATATTAAGATCACAGGAGTCATCAGAAAAATTCTTAAAAGCTGAAGAATTGATTGACAATGGTTTATACATTGAAGCAAGCCAGCTCTTAACCGAATTATGCATTGAAGATGATAAAAACTATGAATATTTCAAAGAACTTGCTTATGCCTATCTTAATTTATTCAATTACGAAAATGCTATCAATAATTTTTCAAAAGCCATAGAGTTAAACCCTGAATGTATAAAATGTCATTCACATATTGCAAGAGCCTGGTACGAACTCGGGAACTACGAAATGGCAGAATCATATTTAATAAAAGGCTTTGCTCTCAGTGACACAACAGCTCATTTATATATGACCAGAGGACTTCTATATATGAAAACAGACAGAAATGAACAAGCTTTACAAGACTTCAATACAGCGATAACACTAATTCCGGATGATCCCGATTTTTATATAATCAGAGCTAATTATTATATTGTAAATTCAGAAGCTTATAATGCATATGGAGATATCAGTTCGGCAATAAAACTCGAGCCGGAAAATGATGAGTATTATTACTATAGGGCATATATTCTTACAAATCTGAATGTACATGATGAAGCTCTGCTGGATATAGATAAAGCCATTAGCATCAATAACAAATATGCTGATTATTATAATCTAAAATTCACAATCTTAATGAATTCGGGTAATTATGATCAGGCAGAGCAGGCCGTTTTAAAATCAATTGAAATTAAACCTGATGACCATTTTGCATACATAAATTTAGGAGACCTTTATTTTCAGACGAGTAATTTTGACAGCTATTGTGAATGTTATAAAAAAGCCATAGAACTACATCCAGATGAGTCTTCAGAAAATAAAACCAATATAATAAACCATCATAGCAGATATTGTAGTAAAAACCGCATGCCATACTATTTTGTTCGGACATTGGGGAATTTCAACAACTCAAACTTTGGAGAGTGTATAAGTTTATGTGAGACCGGTCTGGATGTAAGCGGGACCAGTTCAATATTATACAATGTTAAGGCTTCTTCTCACCTATCACGTTTCGAGTACGAACTTGCTCAGGCAGATTTTTACAAATCGTTGGAAAACAAAAACTTACTACTCGCTGAAGTTAAAGATTATTACAGCTATCCTCTCAACGATGCCGAAGCTTCAAGGATAGCACAATCCTATATCGTAAAAAGCAATTTTGGCATAGCGATGACCAAATTAGTATTAAAAGAATACGATGAAGCACTATCAGAAATTACAAAAGCTATTGAAATGGCAGAATCTATTGATGATTTCGAAGATAAAGAGTTTTTATATATCACTCAAGGATCGATATATATCGGTAAGAACGATCTGGAAAATGCAAAAACAAATTTTGAAACGGCTAAGGGAATAAATCCTAACAATTTACTGAGTGATTTATATTTAGCTATGTTGAGCATACTTAAATCGGGCAAATACAATACAAAAAAACTAACATTTGCTTATGTCCCTGAATTTTTATGTCCACGCTTGATTATGCCAGCAATCAAACCTAATAAATCAGTAAATATTGAAGAATTGAACAATGCCATCAAAATATGCAATAATATCATCGAATTATACCCCGAATTTGCTTATTCATATTTGCTAAAATCAAAATTACTTCAGTTAACAGGAGATGACGAATATTGTAAATATGCAACTCAAGCTAAAGAATTAGGGATATTCGATGCTTATAATGAATTAAATATCGAATGTAAATAAGTTTTAACGTTTCCATATAAACTTATAATAAACAATATGAATTCAGACTTTTCGAATGCGATAAATTTCATTTGCTCGTTTTATGTGCGCAAAATTCAAAAAATAATAAATTTTAATAAATTAGCAATTATTTATATTTTAGCAGTATATAAGTATGATTACAAAAATTTAAGTTAATAAATCGAGAAAAATGAAAAAAAGTCTAATTTTATCCATAGTATTAATCCTAGGCAGTCTCGGAATAATAAAATCACAGGAAACAACAGAAAAATTTGCAAAAGCAGAAGACCTGATAAAAAATGGTTTATACCTTGAAGCAAGCCAGATATTAACCGAATTATGTACTGATGATAACAAAAACTACGAGTATTTTAAAGAATTGTCCTATGCCTATCTTAATTTATTTGATTTCGAAAATGCTATCATCAATTCTTCCAGAGCAATCGAATTAAACCCAGTTTGTATTAAATGCTATTCTAACTTATCTAGAGCATGGTATGAATTAGGAGATTATAATAAAGCAGAGTTATTCATAAATAAAGGATTTGCTTTGAGCGACACATCAACATATTTATATATGAACAGAGGATTGATTTATATGAAGACTGGAAGGAATGATTTGGCTGTAAAAGATTTTAGCAAGGCTATATCCCTTAACCCTAGTGATCCTGATGTGTACATAATGAGAGCTAATTACTATTTAATTAATTCTGAAGCTTCTAACGCATACCAAGATGTAAATATAGCAATTAAACTTGACCCCGAAAATAGTGAGTATTATTATTACCGAGCATATATTCTTACAAATCAGGCTCTTTATGATGATGCTTTGCAAGAAATAGATAAAGCTATTGGATTAAATGACAAACTACCCCATTATTATAATTTAAAGTTTTCGATTCTTTCGAATATGGGTAATTATAACCAGGCTGAAAAAGCAGTCTTAAAATCAATCGAAATTGAACCGAATGATTATTTTGTATATATAAATTTAGGAGATCTTTATTTCCAGAATAATTATTTTGACAGTTTTTGTGAGTGTTATAAAAAAGCTATTGAGTTGTATCCTGATGAATCTTCAGATGACAAAACAAATATTATTAATCAGCACAGCAAATATTGTAGTAAAAACCGTATGCCATACTATTATGCGCGTTCAATGGAGTATTTCAATAATTCAAATTTTGGAGAGTGTGTCAATTTATGCGAAACAGGACTGGAAATATGCGGAACGAGTTCAGTACTATATAATGTTAAAGCCAGATCTCACTTGTCACTTCTCGAATACGAACTTGCTCAGGAGAATTTTTACAAATCTTTGGAAAACAAAAATTTATTACGAGCCGAAGTTAATGATTACTACAGCTATCCTCTTAATGACGCCGAACTTTCACTTATGGCACAATCTTACATAGTTAGAAGCAATTATGGTATCGCAATAACTAAATTAGCTTTAAAAGAATATGATGAAGCACTATTAGAAATCACAAAAGCTATAGATATGGCAGAAGCTATTGAGGATTTTGATGGGATAGAGTTTTTGTACATAACCAAAGGTCTGATTTTTATCGGCAAAAATGATTTAGATAATGCATATAGCAACTTTGTTGCTGCTAAGGGTATAAATCCTGACAATATTTTAAGTGAATTGAACTTAGCCATGTTAAGCATACTTAAATCTTGCAATTACAATGTAAAGAAACTGACATTTACTTATGTCCCGGACATCTCATGCTCAAGGTTGATTTTACCAGAAATTAAACCTAATAAATCAATAAATCTTGAAGAGCTAAATAAAGCTCTTGCAATATGTAACAATATAATAGAATTATATCCTGAATTTGCATATCCATATCTGCTAAAATCGAAATTGCTTCAGTTAACAGGAGATGCCGAATATTGCAAATATGCCAGAAAAGCTAAGGAGTTAGGACTTTTCGATGCTTATAACGAATTAAACATTGAGTGTAAATAATTAATAAAAATGATATGAAAACAGACTTCTCTAGCGCAGTAAAATTCACCGGTGAGAATGCTTATAACCGTTCTTGCGAGTATGCTTTAAAACAACTCGAAGTATTGAATGCCGGACAAGGTAAAGGTAATGATTTCCTTGGTTGGATAAATTTGCCCCAATCCTACGATACTGAGGATATTACTGATATAATTACGATTTCGGAGGACTTTCGTAAACTCGACACAGTGATTGTTATTGGTATTGGAGGTTCATATCTTGGTGCAAAAGCTGTAATAGAAGCTTTAAAACCTCATTTTCACAAGACAGAGCCAGAAATAATCTTTGCTGGTCATAATCTCAGCGGGAATTATCATTCTGAACTAATCGAATATTTACAGGACAAAGAATTTGGAATTATTGTAATTTCAAAGTCGGGGACAACAACCGAACCTGCTGTTGCATTCAGACTTCTGTATAATGAGATGAAAAAGCGTTTTGACAAAGATACAATAAGAAAACGTATAATAGCCATTACCGATGGTGAAAAGGGAGCTTTAAGACAACTTGCTGACAAAGAGGGCTTTACAGACTACATAATTGCAGATAATGTAGGAGGTCGTTTTTCGGTTTTGTCTCCCGTTGGACTTGTTCCAATTGCAGTTGCAGGTTATGATATTGATGAATTTATTCGAGGAGCTTCGATTGCTCAGGATATTTGCCTTGAGACTTCAACAGATAATCCTGCAGTTAAGTACGCAGCAATGAGAAACTTATTATATGCTTCGGGTCACAAACTTGAATTAATGGTTAATTACAATCTGCGTTTGAACTATTTTGCAGAATGGTGGAAGCAGCTTTATGGAGAAAGCGAAGGCAAGGAACACAAGGGAATTTTTCCAGCATCTGTATCATTTACGACTGACCTACATTCTCTTGGGCAATATATACAACAAGGAGAAAGACAAATATTTGAAACTGTTTTATTCGTCAATGACAACAGTGATGCACCAAGAATTCCAACTGATGAAGAAAATTTAGATAAGCTGAACTATATTGCTGGTAAAGACATGGAATTTGTTAACCGAAAAGCATTTGAAGGCACACTTATGGCTCATGTTGACGGTGATGTGCCAAATATTTTATTCGAAATTGACAACATTGATGAATACAATCTTGGGTTTATGA